>NZ_JBEZDY010000029.1:0-119451 GCF_040648555.1 Actinoplanes sp. NPDC049118 | reverse complement strand
AGCGGCCTCCGCCGACAGCTCGGGCTTCTTCTTACGAGGGGTCACACCATCCAGTGTCGTCGTCATCACGGCACCTTCCTCGCCGGGCTACGCCCCGGCGGGTCAGACCGGAAACACCGAAAGATCCACAGTCCCTCCAGTAGCCGGTCCAGGACCACGACCGGGAGTGCGGCGCCATCGCGAGGCGATCGACGTCCTGTGCGTGCGGTTCGACGCCCTCGCCTTGACCTACGGACTGAACCGGGTCACGTGCGCCGGTTCCGCCTCCCGGTCGTCGTCGACCTCATCCAGTGCCTCAGCCACGTCGGCAGCGGACGGCCAGTATCCAGATCGACCCATGTCTTCCGCTCTCCGTCCCAGACCCCGCCCAGTAGGGCGTTCCGACTTGGCGGCCTGGTCCTGCCCGGAGAGCGCGACGACGGCGGGATGGACTTTGATGTCCATTCCGGTCGGAGGTGGCGGGCGCGCTGAATTGTCGGCCTGCGGTTCGCGAGGTAGTTGTGAACAACGCCGCGCCAACGGTTCGGATCTACTCGGCGGATTCCGGGCCGGCGAGCCAGGCCGCCGGGTTCTAGCCGGCGTCGGTGTCGCGGTAGGTGCGTGTGCGGGGTTCGGGTGGTGTTCCGGTGATGACGCGGTCGCGGCCCGCGTGTTTGGCGGCGTAAAGGTTGCGGTCAGCGTCGGCCAGGGCGCCGGCCTGGCTGGGTGGTGAGGTTTCGATGACGGCGGCGGCGCCGATGCTGATGGTGACGGGCAGCCCGTTCGTCATGTCGTGCCAGCGGTGTTCGCTGATGGCGCGCCGGATGGCGTCGAGGTGTTCGGCGGCGAGGGTGATCGGGGTGGCGGGCAGGACGAGGAGGAATTCTTCGCCGCCGAGGCGGGCGGCGAACCCGTCTGGGTTCGTGGCGGCGAGTTCGGTGCCGAGGAGTTCGGCGACCTGGACGAGGACCTGGTCGCCGACATCGTGGGAGAGGGTGTCGTTGATCTGTTTGAAGTGGTCGATGTCGGCGATCGCCACGGTGAGACCGGGGTCGGCGGCGATCAGCGCCGGTAGTTCCTCATCGACGTAGCGGCGGTTGGGCAGCCCGGTGAGGGCGTCGCGGCGGGCCTGGTCCCGGAACCGGCCGGCCTCCTGCCGGGCCTCGGTGGTTTCGAACACGGCGTGCCGGATCAGCGCCTTCTCCTGTTCCTGCTCCGCGCGCAAGCTCTCCTTGGCAGCCAGGAAGACCTTGTGGGCGGCGAACGCCTCGGCGTGTTCGCCGCGGGCGGCGTGTAGTTCGGCCTGCTCCTGGCGCACCCGGACCAGGACCTCGTGCAACCCACGCTCGAGGCACAGCGCGCGGGCGGCGTCCAGGCTCACCTGTGCCCGGCCGGTGGCGTCGAGACCACGCTGGGCCCGCGTCAGGGTCAGCAGGTAATCGGCCAGATCGTCCGCGCCGTCGGATTCGCCGGCTTTGTGGCGGGCGATGCACTCCAGCATCGTCGCCTCGGCCTCGGCGTACTCGGCGTTGCCGATCTGGATCACCGCGATCGTGTCCAGTTCCGTCGGGTCGAGGTCGATGTCGTGCGCGCCGGCATCCTCGCGCATGCGGTGGGTGATCTCCCTGGCCCGCGGGAAGTCACCGGCGTCGTACTCGGCCCAGGCCCAGTTGTTCAGCACGACGGTAAGCCGTTCCCACTGCTCCAGTTTCCGGGCAAGCGCCTCGGCCTGGCGGTAACGCAGCCGCGCCGCGTCCATGTCGCCGTTGTGGCCCAATGCATCGGCTAGCGCGGCGCGGTACGAGACCTGCATGTACGGGGTGGCCGTGTCATCGAGCAGCTCAACCGCGCTCAGCGCGTGCTCTAGGGACTTCGCCGCATCCCCGGCCAGCTGTGCGATGGTCGCGCAGAACGCGTGGGTGCGGGCCTGCAGCCGGCGGTCGCCGTGAACGGCCGCCCAGTCGCGGACCTCCTGGGTCAGCCGGGTTGCGCCCGCGAGGTCACCGGCCCGGTCGAGCATGACAGCCCGGCGCAGGCGGGCCCGCATGAGCAGGCTCTCATCGCCCAGAGCGGCGGCCTGCCGCTCAAGCTCGGCCGCGGCGGCGTAGCCGGCCTCGGGGTCCGGGACAACGATCCTGTCCTCGAGCGCCAGCAGGGCAGCCGACAGTTCCTCCGCGTCAGCCGCGCTGCCCGCCATCAGTCCACCCCACTCCCGTCATTCACCGCATTATCGGCCCCAGCCGGCCGGAGCTGACCGCAATTGCCCCGGTACCGGCATCCTCAGCGGCGAGTGGGCCCCGGGAGGGCGTCGGCCACCTGACGCGGGGCCGGCGCCCTGCCCGATTGAATCGGGTAGGGCGCCGGTCGCCTTCCAACCGTACGTTTTAATTAGGCGTTGACGCACATGCCACGGGCGACGATTCGCCAATCGGCTTGGCTGGGGTCCTGCTTGTAGGCACTCGCGGTCACCGCATTCGGCGCGGCCGCGTTGCCACCATTGAGCCGTAAGTCGTCCGGGACCATGTTGTCGACGTCATATTGAATATCGAAGCCGGCGGTGGTCATCACCTTACCCTCCGGGCACCGCACCGTGGCGGTGTGGAAGTCATTGCCGTCCTGGCCGCTGGCTGCCGACACCGCCTGTACGCCCGGCAACGCAGTGCAGAGCGCGTAGGCGGTCAACGTCCAGTTGCCGGCAATCGGATCGGTCTCCCTCGCCCAAACCCCCACTTTGGCCCGTTCGTCGCCTCTCGCCATCCAGTTGGACATGACGAAAACGTGGGCGTCACCGTCCGTACCGTTGAGGTGAAAGCCGAAGCCGGTCGGGCTTTTGCCCGTCGGGCAGTATGCCTCGGCGGAGTGCGAGTGTTCGGAATCGCTGGCGCTGGTGGCTGAGACCTTCACCATCCCGGGTACCGGATTCGCGCAGGTTGCATAGGCGGTCACCGACCAGTTGCCAGCGGTTGGATCACCTTCGTGCGCGCTCACCGTCACCGCCGTCGGAAGTTGCTTCGGGCTACCGTTGGGCCGCACGCTGTTCACGACGACCTTGCCGAACCCGTCGTGGATCTCGTAGCCGGTGCCGAGTAGCTGCTTACCCGCCGGGCAGGTAGCGGTGACGCTACGGGATACGTTGGAGTTGCTGGGGCTGGTCGCCGCGATCCGCACCAGACCGGGCACCGCCGCCGCAGCCGGGCCGGCCACCACCACGGCGCCGCCCGCGACAAGGGACACCGCAGCCACCAGCCGAGCGCCCACTCGTAATGCCTTACTCATGGTGCGACTCCCCTCGCTAGATGAGACCGCCCCAGCTGGCCGACGAGCCTCCGGTCCTGGTGACGTTGATTTGGCTCCAGGGGACGTAGGTGGCCCAGCAGCCGACGGTCGCCAAGCACTGCTGGAGGGATCGCTGGTACCGAGACGATGCAGTCACGCCCGGAGTCGGAGTCTTGATGTCGACCAGCAGCGGGCCGACGATCACGGTGCCGTCGTTGTAGGTCAGCTGATCGAGCCGGGCTCGCCAGCGGGTGACCGACTGTCCGTTGTAGCACCATTCCACGTAGTGGCGCCAGGTGTAGATGGTGAAGCCCAGCGTCGAGTTTTGGCGGAGGTCCTGCCAGCGATATTTGCAGACCTCGGCCGCGTTCGGCTGCGCCGAACCAGTGGCCAGCAGTCCTTCAGACTCGGTCACGGTGGTCCGGCTCGGGTCGACGACCTTTTCGGCCAGCCCGGGCACCGATCGGATCAGTGCCAGGTCCCCTGATGACGGCCGCCCCTGGGAGATGCGCTGGGCAGCGGCACGTACCTCTGGATTGCCGGCCGTTGGTGTCTCGGCGCTAGCCGGCATCGGTGCTGCCGCGAGGGTCAACAGCGTGCCTGCGACGGTCATCAGCCCGATGGTGAACAGGCGGTACCTCGACCGGCGTGTTGTCCTCAGAGTCATTGCAATGTCTCCCTTGTGGACTGTGGACCCGTGATCGGTCGGGTCCGACGATGGTGGGGCCGGCTCGCTCTTCGTATGCGCCCCCTTGTTTCGGTTGTGAGTCTGCGCGGCTACCATCCGCCACCGCGTCCGTGTAAGCACGTACCTACCAGCACGTACGTACTGACCTAAGTGGAGCGCTCTGCCTACTTGCTCTCGGTAGGTCAGCACCGGTCGGAGCCGGCGAGACCCTCACCATCGACGCACAGTGAGACCAGCCCTGAATTCGGTCCGGGTAGCGAACGGCGGGCCGCGACGTTGTCCGTCGCGGCCCGCCGCCCCTGCCGTCCTTGTTCTACACGTCGTGCCCGGCGGCTCTCAGCCGGTCGACCACCGGCACCTGCTGCGGAGGACGCAGCCGGTATTCCGCCTTCTCGTTGATGTCGGTCAGGTACGCCGAGATCTGCTGGCCAACCTGGTAGTCATCGTCGTCATCCACGTAGAGCACATCGATCAGTCCGACGCGGGAGTCGCCGAGATCTACCACGATTCCCCACGGGAAGACCGCGGTCACGGTGCCCTGCATCAGCGTGCCGATGAGGGCCTGCCCCTCGGATGCGGACATGCTCACAGCCAATCTGGTTCCTGGCGCACGGCTGCCAACTGCCGAACACGTCCGCCGCCGTGCCGGCCGACCCACGATCCCATCGACGTGCTCGGCGACCGCCTCCAACGCACGAGCGAGACGGTCATCGCCCAACGCCGGCGTGGGCGGCCCGGAAACCTCCGAGACCGCCCACGCCGCGCCCAACCACAGATCCCGACCATCGCCGCCGGGTTCGTCAACCGATTCGCGATCAAAACATCGATCTTGGTGACGGCCGTTCACTGAAAGCATGTGCGAAGCCCGGGTCTAGCACGGCTCGCTGCCCGACCCGAACCGCTCGTTACCCTACGGCGTTCAGCGTGATGTAGCCGCAGTCACCGCAGGTCTTGTGGCGGCTCTGCTGGACCAGCAGACCGGGCGGCGGGCGGAGCTGGGCCTTCGTGAACCCAGCCTGGTGTACCCATCCACCCCAGCTGCCGTTCACCTTGATCTGAACCCAGGAGTGTCCCGCGCAATCGCCACTGACACGGTACGTCTCAGCGATCCACGCGTAGCTCTTCGTCTCCCATCGACACCCAGCGCGATCGATGATCTGCGCGGATGCGGCGGACGGGAACAGACCGATGACCGCCGTGACGGCGACACCCGAGGCGGCAATGAGCGCGCCTATCCGATTCCGAGTACGGTTCCTCTTCAACCTGCGGCTCTCTCTCGATTAATTTCGGTGAAGGATCTCTAGCTGGGCGCGTTGAGGGTGATGTAGCCGCAGTCCGCACATGTCTTGTGACGGCTCTGCTGGATCCTCTGCCCGGCGGGAGCGCGCAACTTCGCCTCGGTGTAATCGTGCGCCCAGGCCGACCACGTACCATTGACCTTGATCTGAACCCAACCATGTCCAGAGCAGGTGTTGGGGTTCGAACGATGGGTCTCCGCCTCGAATCCCCAGTTCTCCGCCGTCCACAGGCAGCCACTGCGCTCGATCACGCGGCTGGTGGGTCCAGCCGCAGAAGCCGGCGCCGCCATCACAGCGACTGCCGCCATCGCCAGGGCGACAGCGGACCCCACGGTGTATTTCCGCTTCTTCATTGCACTCTTCTCCTATTCATCACAGACGTTCCTTCAAGGAAGTGAGGAAGATAGGCAGACGCTTGCTGCGCGCAAGCTCCGGTTGGGTGGGAATTCTGAACGCCACCACTGAACCAGCATCAAGCCAAACACCGCCGCGGGCAATGGCCGACGGTGCTCCGGCCTTTGCCCGCATATCTGCGGCGTGTAAATCTCCCCGTTACCCTTAGGCGAGCAAGATCTTTGCATGATCCGCCGGATACCCGCAACCCCGTACCCGCCGAGAATGTCCGCCTGGCAGGGGCACGCCATACTCGCGGAGAACGCCCCCGAGGCAGTCACGCCGGTGGATAGTCAGACCGGCCGGGCCCCTTCACGCCGAGGGCTAGCAGTCTTGATCCACTCCAGAGCGAACCGGGCCGCCGCGGGCAACGCCCGCCGGTCAAAGGTCGACAGGCGCGGGTGTCGAACTCGACACCCTGACCCACACCGCAACCACCCGGACACCGCCGCAGTCACCGGGAAACCCATATCCACCTGGCACTTCGACCAGACCGCGATCGACGCCGAGGCCGGCGCCGACCCCGCCGAGGCCCTGCGCTCCACAAAGGCCAGAACGCCGATGTTGCTGCAGACCAACCACAGGGAAGCCGTTCGCGACCTCGACCGGCACCAGGACCGCTGCAGGAGCGCCTAGAACGTCATGCTCACAATCCCTGGCTGGATTGCAAGGCTCCGGCAGGGCGATCAAATTCTGGCAGAATCACCAATACACCAGTCCGGTTGTTCGCGCTACGGCGTGTTTGTCGCATAGCCGACCGCAAGTTTGTGAATTGATTCGCCACCGTGATGATCTTCATACACTCAGGCCGTGTGCAACTCGGGGGCCCGCGGTCGCGACTCCCCGTGCATCCGTCCACCCGGCTTGTACCGCCAGTCGATCGACGGCGGCGGCTCGGACCGAGGTTCCCGATCACCTACGAGAACGACGACGAACACCGCTACCCTCATGTCAGCCGTAAATCCCTGTTCCGAGATTTGAAGGCACTTTCACGCGGAGGAACTGTCATGTCCTATGCGGTGGACTTCGGCACCGTTTCGACCGTCGGCTTGGAGTCGTCGCCGGTCGCGGATGCGCTAGCCGGCCTGCGGGCGAACGAGGCCCGGTACTTCAAGAACAAGTACGACCACACTTTCACGGTTGAGCCTGCGAGCGAAGCCGAGCCGACCATCGCCTGGGTGAGCCGCATCCTCGAGGAAGAACGCGGCATCGTCATCTCTTCCCGGCCGCTCGAGGCAACCGCGTTCCAGGTCGAGAACATCCGGATGGCCTACGTCTTCTACGAGAACGGCCTGTCGATCAACGTGATGTACACGATTGACGACGGCGGAAAACGGGCGGTCGGATTCAAGCTTTCCGAAGGGATGGACGTTCCTGAGGAGCTCGGGTCGTTCAAGTTCGCCCGGCAGAAGTCGAAGCTGGCCGGAACGATTCGCGGCTCCTACTTTGTCATCAAGAAGGAGTACTGATCCTGGTGTTCGCAGAGGTGTGGCGGCCGACCATTCAGATGTGCCGATCCCGTGGTTGTTTCGTGGAGATCCGGTGAAGCAGCGTCTGTACCGTCGGCTCGTCGTGAGAGGGTCCGCGGATGAAACAGCTCGCACGGCGGACGGCCCTGATCGGGACCGCCTTGGGTGTCCCGATCGGGGCGGCGATCCTGGGCTTCTCCCGAACCGCGCACGTCTACGGCGCGGTTCAGTACTGCCTCGGCCCCGAGCCTCTGGACTACGACGCCGGAGGAAACTTCGCGATCACCTTTGAGCTGCTTGCGCGGGCAGTGGTGTACGCGGCCATCCTCACCGCGGTAGCCCTGCCCTTCGGCCTCGCCGCGCAGCGTCGTAACACCGGCCCGCGGCTGGCCGCCGCCATTGCCGTCGCGGCGGTTGCCGCGGCGGTCGTGCTCGTCGTCGACAACCCCACCTCGGACAAGGTCGCCTTCTTCGCCGAGTATTTCGGCAGGACGGACCAGGCAGCCGCGCATTGCCCGGCCGGCCGACCTCCCGGGTCGTTCCAATGGCTGTGGTAACCGTTTGCCCGGACTCCCGCGGCTAGGGGTCAAGGTCCGCGAGATTCTGGGGGTAGACCACGCGGAACCGTTCGAAGACGATCTCGTCGTCTTCGGTCCACACCGCGCCGCGTGCCGCGCAGGTGCGTTGCCAGTATTTTCTGTGCTCGGTCAGCCAACTGGCACGGCTGCGGTCGTCCTCGCCCTCGTCGTAGGCGAACTGCTCGTCAACGCTGTGGAACGCGCCGAGCCGCAGTTCAACGGTGCGCAGGATCACCCGCGGTACGCCGGCGCCGTCGCAGACGATCCAGTGGGAGCCGATCTGCGGAAGCGGATCACCGCCGTTGACGATTCCGTCGAAGTGCGCCGAGGTCGCCCGCTTCGTGCCCTGCATGACCAGGTCGAGCAACTGGTCCGCCAGCTCGGCGGAATCACCGAACCGGTCGACGGTGTAGTCGGGGCACGCCTGCGCCGCGCTCGGCCGAGCGGCCGCGTACTGCGCCCAGATCGACGCCGCGGCGGCGGTGTCGAGCGGAGCCGGAGCAGTCCAGGACTCGGTCACAACGGCATCGTTTCACGGCGGCGGCGCGTGTCGGGGACGTGTGGGGCAGGTGCACGAAAGAATTCGGAGTGCTTCGGTCTCATACGAGCCGGCCGAGTGACGGGTGCCGGGGCATGTTGCCGCGCAGGTCCAGCCGCTACGGTGTCAGCGTGATCAGGATCGCGCCGCCGGCGCTGTTGCTCTCCGCGGCGTTGCTCGTCGGCTGCTCGTCGACCCCGGCGGAGGAGCCGACCGTCCGCAGTGGAAAGAACGTGCAGATCGAGCGGATGGAGCACCTCGGCGTGGTCGAGGAGGGCTACTGGGTCAACGAGGAGACCAAGGACATCGGCGCGGCCGTCCCGTGGCAGCAGGGGGTGGCCCGGTTGTCGCAGCCGAACTTCGACCGCCTCCTCGACACCTATGACTGGCAGCCGGTCAGCACCGAGCCGATCATCCCGGTCGACCTCAAGGGAAAGCTCGACGCCGGCGACACCTGGCTCCTGGGCCACGACGTGAACGACGTCTACTACCTGGAGTCGGACACCCGATTCGTCCTCTTCATGGTCTCGGACTAGGTTTCGGTGGCGGGCCGGCCCCGGGATCGGCAGGATCGGGGGCATGACCTCCGAACCGGACCGGCGGGCGATCGGCTCACTGCGGGCCGTGGCGCTGGACGCCCCGGACATCGACCGCCTGGCCACGTTCTACGAGCAGCTCGCCGGCTGGCGCCGCCTACCCGGCGGCGAGGATGACTGGATCACACTCGACACCGGTGCGGGCTGGCGGATCGGCCTGCAGCGGGCAACGGACCACGTGCCGCCCCGCTGGCCGGACCAGGACCGTCCGCAGCAGGCCCATCTCGACTTCCGGGTGCCGGACATCGACGCGGCGGCGGAACGCGCCCAGCAGCTCGGCGCCACCCTGCTGCGCCGAAATGTTCGGTGGCACACGCTGGCCGACCCGGCCGGCCACCCGTTCGACCTGTGCGTCAACCCGGACGATCCGCGGACCATCCTGATGGGCGTGATGCTCGACTGCCCCGACGCCAAGGTGCTGAGCCACTTCTACGCGGAGCTGCTCGGCAAGCCGGTGACGTACGAGGCGGACGGGATCGCCATGCTCGGCGAGGACGGCGCGCAGCCGGTGATGTTCCAGCAGGTGGAGGGGTACACCGCGCCGCGCTGGCCGGATCCGGCGTACCCGCAGCAGCTCCACCTCGACGTGACGGTCCGGGACGTGGAGGCGGCGGAGCGGGCCGCCCTCGACCTCGGTGCCACCCGGCTGGACGGCGCCGGCTCGAACTGGCGCGTCTACGCCGATCCGG
Organism: Actinoplanes sp. NPDC049118; assembly: GCF_040648555.1. Lineage (NCBI taxonomy): Bacteria > Bacillati > Actinomycetota > Actinomycetes > Micromonosporales > Micromonosporaceae > Actinoplanes > Actinoplanes sp. NPDC049118. The sequence continues at coordinate 109,947 of NZ_JBEZDY010000029.1, read as the reverse complement.
CCGGCAAGCCGTTCTGCCTGGTGTGGATGGCCTGACCGTGACCGTCAGCGACGAACAGGTGTGCGAGGTCGTCGTCACCGCCGCCGACCCCGAGTGGCTTGCCGGGTTCACCCGGCGCCTGGTCGAGGACCGCCTCGCCGCGTGCGGGCAGCAGAGCGCCGCGATCCGCTCCATCTACCGCTGGGAGGGCGCCGTCCACGACGACCCTGAGGCCCGCGTCGCCCTGCATACGCGGGCCTCGCTCGTCGATCGGATCGTCGCGCGGGCCGATGCCGAGCATCCCTACGACGTACCGTGCGTGCTCGCCCTGCCGGTGGTCGGCGGCAATCCCGCCTACCTCGACTGGGTACGCGCTATGACAGATCAGCCCGAGTGAGCAGCGCCCGCAGGGTGATGCCGTCGGCGGCCAGCGCCTCGGCCCCGCCCTCCTGACGGTCGATCACGCAGAGTGCGTGGTCGACGTGAGCGCCGAGCTTGCGCAGTTCGCCGGTGGAGATGACCACCTGGCCGCCGGAGGTCACCACGTCCTCGACCACCAGCACCCGCCGGCCGGCCACCTCCGCGCCCTCGGCCAGGCGGGCGGTGCCGTACTTCTTCGCCTCCTTGCGGACGAACGCGCACGGCAGCTTGGCGTGCCTGCCCAGGGCCGTCACCACGGCGATGCCGCCCATCTCGAGGCCGGCCAGCACCTCGGTGCCCTCGGGGATCAGCGCCGCCATCCGCTCGGCGAGCTGGTCCAGCAGCACCGGGTCGGCCTCGAACTGGTACTTGTCGAAATACTCGGTGGCGGTCCGGCCGGAGCGCAGAACGAACTCGCCGGTCAGTCGGCTCACGTCGCGGACCTGCCGCGCAAGGTCAGAGTCAGTCACAAGGCAACAGCCTGTCAGGCCGCGCCCGGGCGGGCGAAGGCGGCCCGGGCCCGCACTCAGGTCCCGGCCGATCCTGCCGAATCGGGGGATATGCAGACTGCCTCAGGACGCTGCTTCAATTCCCACGCCCGCACCCTCGTCACCCTGGCCACGGCGTGACCATGCCCACCTCGTCGACGCATCAGCTCACCGAGTACTTCACGGCCGTCACCGCGTCGGCCGACGAGGGCGCGGCGATCGCCGTCGCGGTCGAGCGGGCCGCCGAGATGGTCGGTGCCGAGGCCGGCGCGGTCGTGCTCGGCGGGGAGGTGCGCGGCGCCTGGGGCTTCGGCGGGGAGGCGCCGGTCGAGGGCCTGCTGGCCGTGGTCAAGCGGCCGGGCACGCTGTCCGTGCCGTCCCTCGGCGACCTGGAGGCGATGCCCAGCCCGCTCGGCCCGGATCTGCCCGGCGCGCTGGTGATGGCCCGCCTGGGCGGCCCGTTCAGCGCCGAGGAGCAACAGATACTCGAGGGCCTGGCCCAGGGCCTCGCCCTGGCCCTGCGCAGCATCCGGGTGCTGCGCGGCGAGCGGACCGTGCGCGCGGAGCGGGAGCGGGAGGCCGCCGACCGGCTGGTCCTGTTGGAGCAGGCGCAGACCCGGCGGCTGCTGGTCGAGTCGCTGCTGGCGATCCAGCGGGAGATCTCCAGCCGCAAGTCGCTGCCGGAGATTCTCGACGCCGTTACCAGCGGCACCGCGCTGCTGCTCGGCGGCGTGCCCGTCGCCCTGATCCTGGCCGAGGCGGGCCGGGACCGGCGGCTGAGCGTCGCCTCGACCTCCGGCGCCGGCGACTACCGTTTCGCCGCACCCGAGGGCTCGCACACCGAGGCCCGTGACGCGATGGCGAACTCGACCGTGATCATGCGCCAGGCGGTTCCCGGGCATCCGGAGCGGGGGACGATCGTCGCCGCGCCCTTGCGTGTCACCGGCGAGATGGCCGGCAGCCTGGTCGTACGGCTTCCCAGCGCCCCCGATCGGTCCCGGGAGCAGCGCGACCTGTTGGCCGCGTTCGCCCAGCAGGTCAGCCTCGCACTGACCGACGCCCGTACGGTGGAAGCGGTCCGCGAGGCGCACCACGACTCGGTGACCGGCCTGCCCAACCGCGGCCTGTTCTTGAAGATCTTCAACCGGGTGCTGGCGGCGCGGGGCGAGGCGACCGAGCCGACAAGCGTGCTCTTCATCGACCTGGACCGGTTCAAGGCGGTCAACGACAGCCTGGGCCACGAGGCCGGCGACGAGCTGCTGGCGTCGGTGGCCGACCGGATCCGCAGCTGTGTCCGGGCCAGCGACACCACCGCCCGGCTCGGCGGCGACGAGTTCGCTGTGCTGCTGGGCGACTCGCCCGTCGAGGCCGCCACCACGATCGGCGAGCGGATCATCGTCGCGGTGAAGGAGCCGTTCCGGATCTCGGGGCGGGACGTCTTCATCGGCGCGAGCGTCGGCGTGGCGTCCAGCCGGGAGCCGTCCGCGGACTCCAAGAGCCTGCTGAACAAGGCCGACCTGGCGATGTACCGCGCCAAGAAGGCGGGTACGGGCAAGGTCGTCGTCTACGAGCCGCACATGCACACCGAGGCGCTCGACTACCTGAGCCTGCACGGCGACCTGCAGCACGCGATGCAGGAGGACCAGTTCCGGCTGCAGTACCAGCCCCTGGTACGCCTGGACACGGGCGAGATCGCCGGCGTGGAGGCGCTCGTGCGCTGGCACAGCCCGACCCGGGGCCTGGTGCTGCCGACCGACTTCATCCCGATCGCCGAGGAGTCCGGGCTGATCGCGGACATCGGCCAGTGGGTGCTGGAGACGAGCGCGACCCAGGTGGCGGCGTGGCGCCGAGCCAGCCCCGATCTCACCCTCAACGTGAACGTGTCGGGGCATCAGCTCCGGCACCGGCAGTTCGCCGCGAATGTGACCCGGGCGCTGGCCGTGGCCGGGATGCCGGCGAGCGCGGTGACGCTCGAGCTGACCGAGTCGGTGCTGATGAACGACTCCGACGCGGCGATGGCGTCGCTGGCGAGCCTGCGGGAGATGGGCGTGCAATTGTCCATCGACGACTTCGGTACCGGATATTCGTCGCTGGCGTACCTGCGGGAGCTGCCGGTCGACGAATTGAAGATCGACCGCGCTTTCGTCGACCGCGTGGAGTCGACGGCCGAGGATCTTGCGCTGGTACGCACGATCGTCGACCTCGGGCACATCCTCGGGCTGCGGGTGGTCGCCGAGGGCATCGAGAACGCCGCGCAGCTCGCCGCCCTCCGGCGCCTGGGCTGCTCGTACGGGCAGGGTCATCACCTGTGCCGGCCGGTCGACCCCGCCGAGATGCCGGACATCCTGGCCGACAAGCCGGCGACTCCCGCCGCCTGAAACCTGAAGTCACTCGTACGCGTCATTGATCAGTTGGGTTGCCCGAAGCCGATGCGGTTTCAGCTATTTTGCGGGCTATAGGACAATAATCCGCTGAAAGGCTTGCCGTGACACCCTTCGCGCTGCTATTCCTTCTGGCCCTCGCCGGCTCGTCCTGCTTCGCCATCGGACGCGCCCTCGGACGCGGCGAACGCTACGAGAAGGGCTATCGCGAGGGCTTCCGCGACGGTGAGACCGGCTCGCTGGCCCGCGCCGCACGCCTGATCCAGATCAACGAGCGCCGGCCGATCGCGCCCGCGCTCGAGTCGATGCTGGTGCCCAGCCCGGTGCCGCAGCAACTGCCCGCCCGGTCGGTCAGCCCGCCCATCGTCGGGGTTCCGGCCCGTCCGCAACTCGCCCTCTGAGCAGAGCGCAGAGGGTACGGCCGAACCGACCGTACCCTCTGCGTCTTCTCCGGGAGATGCTCAGCAGTAGAGGTTGCCGCCGGGGCTGACTCCCAGGATGCCCGCGAACCGGTTGTACGCGTCCACGCGGCTCTGCACCTGGGCGGGGTTGCCGCCGTTGCACTCGAGCGAGCCGTTGATGCTGCGGATCGTCTCGCCGAAGCCGCGGCTGTTGACCATGGCGTCGTGCGGGGTCATCGTGCCCGGGCCGCGCTGGGTCATCCAGTACCAGACGGCGGTCTGGTAGGCGACCGACGACTCGTTCTTGACCCGGTCCGGGTTGTTCAGCAGGTCGATGCCGAGCGCGTCGCCGGCGGCCTTGTAGTTGAAGTTCCAGCTCAGCTGGATCGGCCCGCGACCGTGGTACGCGGACTGGCCGGCCGGGCAGCCGTAGGGCTGCGAGCGGTCGCAGTAGAGCGGCCAGTTCGCCTGGTTGATCTCCTCGACGTAGACCAGGCCGCCGGACTCGTGGTTGACGTTCGCCAGGAAAGCCGCGGCCTCCTGCTTCTTCACCGTGTCACTGCCGGTGGTGGTGAACGCCGGGAACTTCTTGATCGCGTCGATCAGGCCCGCGTACGAGTAGAAGCCGATCCGGTTCGGGAACATCTGGTTGAACTGGGCCTCGCTGACCGGGAAGCCGCCAGACCCGCCGCCGGGCGGCGGGGTGGTGCCGCCGCCGCTGCACGTGTAGATCTCCCAGAACCAGGTGCTGATCACCGGGTCGTAGCCCGGGTTCTCGTACTTGGCCCGGTAGTGGTTGCCGTTCGTGTACCGCACGATCGAGCCGGCCGGGTAGAACTGGCCCGCCGCCCAGTTCGGGTAGTTGCAGGACGTGCCCGGAGGCGGCGTGGTGCCGCCGCCGCAGGCGCCGTTGTCGGCCCAGACTCCGGAGCCGCCGGTGCTCGGCGCCTCGCCCTGTGTCCACCACTTGGCGGTCCAGTTGTGGCTGTTGTAGGAGGCGCGCATGTTGCCGGTGTAGACCGCGGAGTTGTTGTATGCGGCGACGCAGGCCTCGGCCGCGTTCGAAGCCGTCATGGGCAGCAGTGCCGCGGCGGCACCGACCACGGCGACGCTGATGGTAGCCGCGATCGACAGGAGCCGTTTTTTGGACATGGCTCACCTTCCGTGCGTCGGGGGACGCACTGGTGCGAGAGGTGCGGGGATTCGTATCGACTCAACTAGATGTCCGGCCCGTGAGTCAATATCTGTTAAGAAACTTCAGGAATTAATCTCGCGCGGCGACGCCGGACCTACCCTGCGTGTGCGTCCGGGCGGTCCAGGTGATCAGGCTGAGGACTTGGCGAACTCCGCGGCCAGCAGCTCCGCGATCTGCACCGTGTTCAGCGCGGCGCCCTTGCGCATGTTGTCGCCCGTGATGAAGAGATCCAGCGCGCGCGGGTCGTCCATCGCACGGCGGATCCGGCCGACCCACGACGGGTCCGTGCCGACCGCGTCGATCGGCATCGGGTACTCGCCCGCCTCCGGGTCGTCGACGAGGATCACGCCGGGGGCGTTGCGCAGCACCTGGCGGGCGCCCTCCGCGTCCAGCTCCGACCCGAAGACCGCGTGCACCGCGATCGAGTGGCCGGTCACCACCGGCACCCGTACGCAGGTCGCCGAGACCTTGAGGTCGGGCAGTCGGAGGATCTTGCGGGACTCGTTGCGGAGCTTCAGCTCCTCCGACGACCAGCCGTCCGCGGCGAGCTCGCCCGACCACGGGACCACGTTCAGCGCCAGCGGCGCGGTGAACGGCCCGAGATCGTCGCCGATCGCCTGCCGGACGTTGCCGGGGCGCGAGCCCAGCATCCGGTCGCCGGCCACCTTGCTGAGCTGGTCGTGCAGGGTGTCGACGCCGACCTGCCCGGCACCCGACACCGCCTGGTAGGAGGCCAGGACCAGCTCGCGCAGGCCGTACTCGTGGTGCAGGGGAGCGATGGCCATGATCATGGCCATCGTCGTGCAGTTGGCGTTGGAGACGATGCCGCGCGGGCGGCGGCCCAGCTCGTCCTGGTTGACCTCGGGCACGACCAGCGGGACGTCCGGATCCATCCGGAAGGCCGACGAGTTGTCCACGACCGTGGCCCCGCGCTCGACGGCGACCGGCGCCCAGGCGATCGACACCTCGTCGGGCACGTCGAACATGGCCACGTCGACACCGTCGAAGACGTCCGCGGTCAGTTCGTGGACGACCAGCTGCTCGCCCCGGCAGGGCAGCTCCTTGCCGGCCGAGCGCGCGGACGCGATCAGCCGGATCTCGCCCCAGACGTTACGGCGGGAGCTGAGCAGCTCACGCATGACCGTGCCGACGGAGCCGGTGGCCCCGACGACGGCGAGCGTGGGCTGCGACTGCGCCATCCGCCGCTTACCGGCCGGTACCGGCGTAGACGACTGCCGTCTCCGAGCCGCCCAGCTCGAAGGTGTCGTGCACGGCGCGGACCGCGGTGTCGAGGTCGCTGTCGCGGCAGACGACGGAGACCCGGATCTCCGAGGTCGAGATCATCTCGATGTTGACGCCGGCCTCGCCGATGCAGGCGAAGAACGACGCGGCGACGCCCGGGTGCGAGCGCATGCCGGCACCGATCAGCGAAACCTTGCCCACGTGGTCGTCGAAGAGCAGCCCCTTGAAGCGGACCTGCTCCTTGATCTTGTCCAGCGCGGCCATCGCGGTCGGGCCGTCGGCCTTCGGCAGGGTGAACGAGATGTCGGTGCGCCCGGTGCCCTCGGTCGACACGTTCTGCACGATCATGTCGATGTTGATCTCCGCCTGGGCCACGGTCTCGAAGATCCGGCCGGCCGAGCCGGGCTCGTCGGGCACCCCGACGATCGTGATCTTCGCCTCGCTGCGGTCGTGGGCGACCCCGGTGATCAGCGCTTGTTCCACTCCCTCGTCCTCCATCGATCCGGTGACCAGCGTGCCCTGCTTGTTCGAGTACGAAGAGCGTACGTGGATCGGCACCTTGAACCGGCGCGCGTACTCCACGCATCGCAACATCAGCACCTTCGCCCCGCCCGCGGCCAGCTCGAGCATCTCCTCGTAGGTGATCTGCTTGATGTGCCGGGCGTTCGAGACGATGCGCGGATCGGCGGTGAAGACGCCGTCGACGTCGGTGTAGATCTCACACACGTCGGCGTGCAGCGCGGCGGCCAGCGCCACCGCGGTGGTGTCCGACCCGCCGCGGCCCAGCGTGGTGATGTCCTTGGTGTCCTGGGAGACGCCCTGGAAGCCGGCGACGATCGCGATCGCGCCCTCATCCAGCGCGGTGCGCAGCCGGCCCGGCGTCACGTCGATGATTCGCGCCCTGCCGTGCACCGACGTGGTCAGCACGCCGGCCTGCGAACCCGTGTAGGACCGGGCCTCGTAGCCCAGGTTGTGGATCGCCATCGCCAGCAGCGCCATCGAGATGCGCTCGCCGGCGGTCAGCAGCATGTCCAGCTCACGGCCGGGCGGCAGCGGGCTGACCTGGTTGGCCAGGTCGAGCAGGTTGTCGGTGGTGTCGCCCATGGCAGACACCACGACGACCACGTCGTGCCCCGCCTTGCGGGCCGCCACGATCCGCTCCGCCACCCGCTTGATGCGCTCGGCATCGCCGACGGACGAACCGCCGTACTTCTGCACCATCAGGGCCACGGCAGCCGGCTCCCTTCCACCCCACACGTGCCGACGCCGCCTGGCCTGGAGATCTCGAGCAGGCCGGCGGCGCCAGTCAGGTCAATCGAGACCCCAGACTAGCGGCGGCCGTCCCGGCCGCCGACATGCGATCCCAGATTCCGGCCCTGCGTACCGCGCGACACGCCGGGAAAGGGTTCGACTGCCCGCAACGACCGGTCCGGGTGTCGAGAGGCGAGAATGTCTCGATGCGCTCCCGCAACGCCATGCGTGTCCTACCCGCGCTGGCCGCCGCCCTGCTGACCGCCGGCACCGCCGCCTGCGGGGGTTCGGCGCCGGCGAAGGAGCCGCCCGCCGCACCCCCGTCGTCCGCGCCGGCCCCGCTCGAGGACGCCCGGATCCAGCTCGCCGCCCGGGCCGCGGCGGCCGAGGACCGCCGCTTCGTGGCGCTGTACACCCTCGAGGTCGAGGGCCAGGCCCCGCGCTCGGTGCTGGCCACGGTGGCCGCCGACGGCACCTGGCGGGTGGACATCCCGTCCGGCGCGCTCGGCGGGACCGCGGACGTCTCGATCGCGCAGACCGCGGCCGGGGTCTTCCAGTGCGCGATCCCGTCGGCGACCAACCCGGTCACCCCGGCCTGCGTGCGGGTCGCCGATCGGGGCAAGCGCGTGCCGAAGAAGTACGACCCGAAGATCGAAAGGGTCTTCCGGCAGTGGCTGCCGGTCTTCACCGACCGCCAGTCCGCCCTTTCCGTGACCGCCGCCGCGCCGCTGAAGGGCTCCTCCGGCAGCTGCTTCTCGATCGACACGATCTCCACCTCGCTCTCCGCGCCCGTCGACGTCGGCATCTACTGCTACGCCGCCGACGGCCTGCTCACCGCGGCCCGGGTCAAGTTCGGCAGGCTCACGATCTCGAGCACGGCGGCCGCGCCCCCGCCGACGATCGACCTGCCCGGCCCGGTGTCCGCCGGCGAGCCCATGGGCATGACGGCGCCGCCGCCCCCGCCGGTGACCCTCGACCCGTCCACGCCGGCCGCGCCGGCCCCCTCAGCGTGATCCCGGCCGCCTGACCCGCCGCTTCCCACGATCCGGGCGTAGGGTTAACAGGATCCGAGTTGATCACGTAGGGTGACGTTCGACATGTGGCAGGTGCTTCTTCTTCGCTGCCGCGACGAGGCCCCATCACAGGCCGGCACCTCGTCGCGGAGTTGACGCGCGCCGGTCGGTCCTCGAACTGACCACCTTCACAGGAGCCTTCACATGTCTTCCGACGTATCCGCCGATCCGATCGCGCGCCAGCGGCCCAGCCGCATGCCCTTCGAGCGCTACCAGCCGTACCAGCAACAGTTCGCCGTGGATCTGCCCGACCGGCGGTGGCCGGCCCGGCGCATCGAGGCCGCGCCGCGCTGGTGCGCCGTAGATCTGCGCGACGGCAACCAGGCCCTGATCGACCCGATGTCGCCCGAGCGCAAGCGCCGCATGTTCAATCTGCTGGTCGCGATGGGCTACAAGGAGATCGAGGTCGGCTTCCCGGCCGCCAGCCAGACCGACTTCGACTTCGTCCGCCAGCTCATCGAGCAGGACCTGATCCCGGACGACGTCACCATCCAGGTCCTGGTGCAGTGCCGCGAACACCTGATCGACCGCACCTTCGAGTCCATCCGCGGCGCCAAGCGCGCCATCGTGCACTTCTACAACTCGACCTCGACGCTGCAGCGCCGGGTGGTGTTCGGCCTGGAAAAGGACGGCATCACCGACATCGCCACGAGCGGTGCGAGGCTCTGCCAGAAGTACGCGGAGATCCACACTCCGGACACCGAGATCTTCTACGAGTACTCCCCCGAGTCCTACACGGGCACCGAGCTGGAGTACGCGCTGGAAATCTGCTCGGCGGTGATCGAGGTGATCGACCCGACCCCGGACCGCCCGCTGATCATCAACCTGCCGGCCACCGTCGAGATGGCCACCCCCAACGTGTACGCGGACTCCATCGAATGGATGCACCGCCACCTGCCGCGCCGCGAGAGCATCATCCTGAGCCTGCACCCGCACAACGACCGGGGTACCGCAGTCGCCGCCGCCGAGCTCGGCATGCTGGCCGGCGCCGACCGCGTCGAGGGCTGCCTGTTCGGCAACGGCGAGCGCACCGGCAACGTCGACCTGGTCACGCTCGGACTGAACCTCTTCTCGCAGGGCATCGACCCGATGATCGACTTCTCGGACATCGACGAGATCAAGCGCGCGGTCGAGTACTGCAACCAGCTGCCCGTGCACGAGCGGCACCCGTACGTCGGCGACCTGGTCTACACCGCATTCTCGGGCTCGCACCAGGACGCGATCAAGAAAGGCTTCGCCGCCCTGCACGCCGACGCGGGCGAGGCCGGCGTCGAGGTGGACGCCTTCACCTGGGGCGTGCCGTACCTGCCGATCGACCCCAAGGACGTGGGCCGCAGCTACGAGGCCGTCATCCGGGTCAACTCGCAGTCCGGCAAGGGCGGCGTGGCGTACATCATGAAGGAGGAGCACAAGTTCGACCTGCCGCGGCGGCTGCAGATCGAGTTCTCCGGCGTGGTGCAGCACTTCACCGAGGCCGAGGGCGGCGAGGTCGGCCCGGAGGCGATGTGGGACATCTTCGCCGGCGAATACCTCGTCTCGCACCAACAGTTCGGCATCCTCGACTTCGAGAGCTACACGACGGCCACCGTGGACGGCAAGGTCGAGATCGACGCGGAGGTCCGGCACCGCGGTACCCGGCGGCCGGTCGTCGGCGTCGGCAACGGCCCGATCGACGCGTACGTGCAGGCGCTGCAGCCGCTGGCGATCCAGGTGCGGGTGCTCGACTACGCCGAGCACGCCCTCTCCTCGGGCGGCGACGCGCAGGCCGCCGCGTACGTGGAGTGCGAGGTCAACGGCCGCACCGTCTGGGGCGTCGGGCTCGACGCGAACATCGTCACCGCCTCGATCAAGGCCGTGACGAGCGCGGTCAACCGCGCACGCTGAACGACGCCGCGCGCCGTCCGGGTCCGCCGGGCGGCGCGCGGAACGTATCCGGCACGGATGACGACCAGCGCGAAGCGGGCGTGACGCGCATACGCTTGACGGGTGCCCCCTCACACCGCTCCCCAGTGGATCATCCGCGCCGCCGCCGCACTACTGACCCTGACCGCCGCCACGGCCTGCGAGGTCGTGACCGTGGAGGAGAAGGGTTCCGCACCCGGCTCCTCCTCGGCCGCCGGCGCCGGTGACGCCGAGGCGCTGCTCGACGGGTTGACCGTCGCCAAGGCCGGCTCGATGCGCGGCTACAGCCGGGAGAAGTTCCCGCACTGGCGCAGCGCGGGCAGCAACTGCGACGTCCGCGACACCGTGCTCAAGCGGGACGGCACCAAGGTCAAGTTCTCCGGGTGCAACGTCGTCGCCGGCACCTGGGTCAGCGTCTACGACGGCGATCGGATCGCCGACCCGGGCAAGGTCGACATCGACCACATGGTCCCGCTGGCCAACGCCTGGCGTTCGGGCGCCGGCTCATGGACCACGCAGGAGCGCGAGGATTTCGCCAACGATCTCGACGATCCGCAGCTGGTCGCGGTTTCGGCGTCGTCGAACCGGTCGAAGGGTGACCAGGACCCGTCGACCTGGAAGCCCGAGCGGACCGACGCCTGGTGCGAATACGCTCAGGACTGGATCACGGTGAAGGCGAAGTGGAAGCTCACGGTGACCACCGCGGAGAAGTCCGCGCTTACCGAAATGCTGGGGAGCTGCTCATGACGACACCGGACCCCGCGGTCAGCAGGTCCACCGACATCACCGCGGGTCAGGGCGGGGTGATGACCGACGAGGTCGGCGTCGTCACCGGCGACCTGACCCTGCGGACCTCGCTCTCCGGCGATCAGGTCACGGTCGGCGTGCAGTACCGGGACGCCGACGAGTGGTACGCCGTGACGGGCGCGAGGGCGACCCTCAAGGACCCGGCCGACATCGACGCGGTCCACGCCGTTGCGGTCGGCATCCTGAACCGCCCCGCAGGCTAGACGCCTGCACCTGCACCTCGCGGACGACCAGGGCTGGCGGATCCAGATCGACGGCTGGCCGCGGCAGTACTGGGGCACGGCGACCACGAACCCGACGCTGGCGGCTGCCGTGGCGGGCGGCACCAAGGTGGTCATGTCCCCGGCGAACAAGGCCTACCTCGACATGAAGTACGACCGGAACACGCCGCTCGGGCTCTCCTGGGCCGGCTACATCGAGGTGCGGACGGCGTACGACTGGGATCCGGCGAACCACTTGACCGGCGTCGGCGAGGAGGCCGTCATCGGCGTCGAGGCGCCACTGTGGTCCGAGACGCTGCGCGACCTGGACGACATCGAGTTCATGGCGTTCCCCCGGCTGCCGGCGATCGCCGAACTCGGCTGGTCACCGGCGGCGACCCGCGACTGGACGTCGTTCTCGTCCCGGCTGGGGGCCTACGGCCCCCGGTGGAACCTGCGGGGCGTCGACTTCTACCCGTCCCCGCAGGTCACCTGGGGTTGATCCGCCCTACCCGGCGCTCAGGCCGAGGTGGTGGCGGGCGTGCGACCCGTCACGGCCTCGTCCTCGGCGACCGGGAAGTGGCAGGCGGTCTGGTGCGACGCCGGGTCGTCGAGGCGGGCCACCAGCGGCGGCTCCTCCGTCGCGCAGATGTCCTGCGCCTTCCAGCAGCGGGTGCGGAACCGGCAGCCGGAGGGCGGGTTGATCGGGCTCGGCACGTCACCGGTCAGCAGCACCCGGTCACGCTGGGCGCGATCGCGCCGGCGCGGGTCGGGCACCGGCACCGCGGAGAGCAGGGCCACCGTGTACGGATGCCGCGGGTTCTTGTACAGCGACTCCCGGTCGGCGATCTCCACCACCTTGCCGAGGTACATGACCGCGACCCGGTCGGAGATGTGCCGCACCACGGACAGGTCGTGCGCGATGAAGACGTAGGTCAGGCCGAACTCGTCCTGCAGGTCGTCGAGCAGGTTCACCACCTGCGCCTGGATCGACACGTCCAGCGCCGAGACCGGCTCGTCCGCGATGATCAGCTTGGGCCGCAGCGCCAGGGTACGGGCGATGCCGATGCGCTGGCGCTGACCGCCGGAGAACTCGTGCGGGTACCGGTTGTAATGCTCGGGGCTCAGGCCGACCAGCTTCAGCAGGTCCTGCACGGCCCGCTTCACGCCGTGCTCGGTCTTGACGCCCTGGATCCGGAACGGCGCGCCGACGATGGTGCCGACGGTGTGCCGCGGGTTCAGCGACGAGAACGGGTCCTGGAAGATCATCTGCATGTCGCGGCGCAGCGGCCGCAGCTGCCCCTGCCGCAGGTGCGCGATGTTGCGGCCGTCCAGCTCGATCGACCCGCCGGTCGGCTCGAGCAGCCGGGTCAGCAGCCGCCCGGTGGTCGACTTGCCACAGCCGGACTCGCCGACCAGGCCGAGCGTCTCGCCCCGGTAGACCTCGAAGTCGATGCCGTCGACCGCGCGCACGGCGCCGACCTGGCGCCGCAACAGGCCCTTGGTGATCGGAAAGTGCTTCTGCAGCCCCTTCACCGACAGCAGGGCGTCGCCTTGCTCGCTCATCACGCCTCCAGCTTCGGCTTGATCTCTTGCAGCCAGATCCGCTGCCGCTCTTCCGTGGGCAGGTGGCAGCGAACCTGGTGCTTGCTGCCGCCGGCCCGGGTCAGCTCCGGCGGAACCGTACTTCCGAGTCCGCCGGTCCGCTCCTCGTAACCGCAGCGCGGGTTGAAGGCGCAGCCGGTAGGCAGGTTGATCAGCGACGGCGGCAGACCCGGGATGGGCACGAGCCGGTCCAGGTTGGGGCGGTCCATGCGGGGCATGGACCCGAGCAGGCCCCAGGTGTACGGGTGCTCGGGGCGGTCGAAGATCGTGGTGGCGTCGGCGAACTCGATGCACTTGCCGCCGTACATGACCAGCACGTCGTCGGCGAGTTCGGCGACGACACCGAGGTCGTGGGTGATGACGATCAGCGCCGAGTTGAACTCCGCCTGCAGGTCGTGCATCAGGTCCAGGATCTGCGCCTGCACGGTCACGTCGAGCGCGGTGGTCGGCTCGTCGGCGATCAGCAGCTGCGGGTCGTTGACCAGCGACATCGCGATCATCGCGCGCTGGCGCATGCCGCCGGAGAACTGGTGCGGGTAGTCGTCGACCCGGCGGTCCGGCTGCGGAATGCCGACCCGGCCCAGCATGTCCACCGCGTGCTTGCGGGCGACCTTCGTGGACACGTTGTGGTGCACCTTGTACGCCTCGATGATCTGCTTACCGACCGAGTAGTACGGGTGCATCGCGGACAGCGGATCCTGGAAGATCATGGCCAGCTTGTTGCCGCGCAGCTTGCGGACGGTCTCCGCCCCGGCGCTGACGATCTCCTCGCCGTCCAGCCAGATCTCTCCCGAGACCTGGGCGTTGCGCCGGTTGTAGATGCCCATGATGCCGAGGCTGGTTACCGACTTGCCGGATCCCGACTCGCCGACGATGCCGAGCGTGCGGCCCCGTTCCAGCGAGAAGGTCAGGCCGTCGACGCTGCGTACCAGGCCGTCGTCGGTCGGGAAGTGGATCTTAAGGTCCTTGACCTCGAGGAATGGCTGTCCGTCGGACATCAGCCCACCCTCACTCTCGGGTCGACGACCGCATAGAGCAGGTCGACTATCAGGTTGGCGATGACGACGAAGAAGGCCGCCATGAGCGTCACGCCGAGCACCTTCGGCAGGTCGTTGGTGTTGATCGCGTCGACCGCGTACTTGCCGAGGCCGGGCAGCGAGAACACCTGCTCGGTGAGGACCGCGCCGCCGAGCAGCAGGCCGAAGTCCAGGCCGAAGATGGTCAGGATGGGCGTGAGCGCGGCACGCAGGCCGTGCTTGATGTTCACGTCGCGTTCCCGCAGGCCCTTGGCGCGGGCGGTGCGGATGTAGTCCTCGCCCATCGTATCGAGCATGCCGGCACGCGTCAGTCGCGCGTACTGGGCGGAGAACTGCAACGCCAGGACCGCCCAGGGCAGCAGGAGGGCGTAGGCCCATTGCCCGGGATCCTCGGTGAACGGCGTGTAGGTACCACCGGGTGCCGTCCAGCCGAGCTTGTAGCTGAACACCAGCAGGCCGATCATGCCGGTGAAGAAGATGGGGAGGGAGACGCCGGCGAGCGAGAAGCCCATCGCGGCGCGGTCCAGCAGCGAGCCGCGGCGAAGCGCGGACACGACGCCGGTGGAGAGCCCGAAGCCCAGCCAGAGAACCGAGGCACCGATCGCGAGCGACAGCGTCACCGGCAGCCGGTCGAGCAGGTCCGGCCAGACCGGCTGGCGGGTGACGAAGGAGTAGCCGAAACACGGCGCGGGGCAACGCTCCACGCCGGCGCCGTAGTCGTAGTTCGCGCCGACGAAGATGCCCTTGATCCAGCGGCCGTACTGCACCCAGACCGGGTCGTAGAAGCCCAGCCGGTGCGCGATGAGGTTGACCGTCTCCGGGGTCGCTGCCCGCCCGACGTACCGGGTGGCCAGCGTCTCCGGAGTCGACCCCACCAGGCGCGGGACCAGGTAGAAGATTGCAAACGTGGCGGCGCTGACGATGAAGAGCAGCACGACGGCCGCAAACAGACGCCTGATGATGTACGTGATCACAGTGCCCGGCTGTAGCGGCCGGCCCGGGTCGCCCCGGACCGGCCGCCTGCTGCCTTCACCTACCTAGCTGTGTGGAGAAGTGGCGGGGATGGTTTACGCGACGCCCAGCGACAGGTAGTCGTACATGCTGTACGCCTCGCTGACGAAGACGTTGGAGAGGCGCTTCGGCCGGATCATCAGGCTCTTGGCGTAGACGCCCGGCAGGATCACCGCCTCTTCCATGACCCGCTTGTCGATCGGACCCCACTGAGCGTCACGCTTGGCCGTGTCGGTCTCGGCGACGGCCGCGTCCAGCATCTGGTCCACCTGGGGGATCCGGACGCTGGTGTTGGACGAGCCACCGGTCTCCCGGATGACCCGGCTGTCCACGATCTGCGACAGGAAGCCGAAGCCGTCGTTCCAGTCCGCACCCCAGCCGTTGGTGACCAGGCCGAGCTTGTTCGCCTTCACGTACGGCGGGTTGCCGGCGTACTGCGAGAAGTAGTCACCCTGCGGGAACGGCTTCAGCGTGAGCTTGATGCCGACCCGGGCGAGCGACTGCTGCAGCGACTCGGCGGTCGCCTTCTCCTTGGGCCGCTCGGCGCGGTAACCCATGTTCGTCTCGAAGCCGTTCGGCTGACCACAGGCGGCGAGAGCGGCCTTGGCCTTGTCGACGTCACCGGTGTTGTCGGCGCCGGCCGGGTAGAGGTCGAACTTCTCGTAGCCCGGGATCATCGGGGGCAGGATGGTGGTGGCGATGTCGCCGCCGGCGAGCGGGCCGCCGTAGGCGGTCTGGTAGCCGGTCTTGTCCGCGGCGAACTCGACGGCCTTGCGGCACTCGATGTTGTCCAGCGGCGCAACGGTCGGGTTGATCGAGGTGTACCAGAGCCGGGCGAGGACCGGGTTGTCGGTCTGCGCCTTGAGCGCCGGGTCGCCGACGACGCGGCCCAGGGCGGCCGGCTGCACGCCGGTGCCGACGACGTCGAGGTCGAGGTCGCCCGAGAGCAGGCGGTTGTCGATGTCGTCCGCGTTGACGTTCAGGGAGACCTCGTAGCCGTCCGGCAGCGCCTTACGGTTCGGGTCGGTCGCCTGGTCCCAGTTCGGGTTGCGCTTCAGCGAGAAGTTCTTGCCCAGGTTGTTCTGGTCGAACATGTACGGCCCGGACGAGACGACGTGTTCCTTGTACTTGGCGCCGGTGTCCTTGGCCTCCGGAACCGGAACGGTCTGCGGAAGCGCCGCCAGGTAGTCGAAGCCGCCGAAGGCCGACTTCAGGTGGAAGACGATGGTGCTGTCGTCCGGGGTGGTGATCGCCGAGTCGGTGTTCACGCCCTTCGACTTGTACGGGCCCTTGTAGTTCGCCGGGAGATTCAGGAATCCCTCGAAGTAGGCCGGCCCGTTGGGGAACGTCTCCTTGTCGATGGAGCGCAGCACCGCGTACTTGACGTCGGCGGCCTTGACCTCGGTGCCGTCCTCGAACTTGACGCCCTTGCGGAGCTTGTAAGTCCAGGTCTTGCCGCCGTCCGACGGCACGCCCAGGCCCTCGGCGAGGTCGGGGGTGACCTTGTTGCCCTCAGCACCCGGGGTGGGCTTGAACATGAGCAGACCGCGGCCGTACAGGCGGAGGAAGTTCCACGAGTAGCCGTAGTAGGTCTCACCGGGGTCAACGGTGTCCCAGTCGCCGGAGTTGGCGAGCTTGATGGTGCCGCCCTTCTTGTCGGAAGGGTTGAACACCTTGGTCATGGCCGCGTTGAACTCGGCCTTGCTGGTGCTTGTCGAACCATCGGTGTCGTCGTTACCGCCACATGCCGCGGCGGACAACAACAGTGCGAGCGCGGCCGTACCGGCCACCAGCACCTTTGACTTTCGGATCACTTGTAGCAACCTCCCTGGTGGAACGGTCCGGGTCCGGACCGCGCAGCTGGAGTGAAAGACGCGAAGCGCATCTCAGCGCTTGCCCTTCGGGTCGAGCGCATCGCGCAGGCCGTCACCGAAAAGGTTGAAGGAGAGCACGGTAATGAAGATCGCTATGCCCGGGAAGAACATGAAATGCCAGATCGTGTAGAACTTCGCGGCGTCCGCCAACATGCCGCCCCAGCTGGCCGTCGGCGGCCGGATGCCGACGCCGAGGAACGACAGCGCGGCCTCGAACAGGATGTTCGTCGGGATCAGCAGCGTGGCGTAGACCAGGATCGGCCCCACCAGGTTGGGCAGCATCTCCTTGAAGATGATGTACGGGCTGCGCGCGCCCAGGCTGCGGGCCGCGTCGACGAACTCCCGTTCCCGTAGCGACAAGGTCTGGCCGCGGACGATGCGCCCGATGTACGGCCAGCTGAAGAACCCGATGATGAAGATCAACAGAGCGATGCGCAGCGAGTCACCGGAGAGCCCGAACGCCGAGTCCGGGATGACGCCCGCCAGCGCGATCGAGAAGACCAGCAACGGGAACGCGAGGAAGACGTCCATCGCCCGGCTGATCAACGCGTCCACCCAGCCGCCGAAGTAACCGGCGATGACGCCGAGCGTCGAGCCGATGACCACCGAGACGAGGGTCGCGAGGAACGCGATCAGCAGCGAGATGCGTGCGCCGTAGACCACCCGGCTGAAGATGTCGCGGCCGTTCTGCGGCTCGACACCGAAGAGGTGGTCGCCGCTGATACCGGTGCCGCCGTACGGCGCCAGGGTGCTCGTGTCGATCAGCTTCTGGTGGAACTCGTTCGGCGGCGAGCCGAACAGATCGACGATCACCGGCGCGAAGACCGCAACCAGGATCAGGAAGATCACGACACACCCGCCGCCCATGGCGACGCGGTCGCGCTTGAGGCGGGTCCAGGCGATGCGGCCGAGCGAGCGGCCCTCGATCGCCTTGGCGCCCTCAGCGGGATCCGCAGCGATCGGAACCTGCGTGCCGGGTCCAACGACCATGGAGCGTCGGTCCTTTCCCCGGCCACCGGCCACGGCGCCTAGGCCGAACCGCGGCAGCGCCGCCGGATCGGACCGGCCCCCGCAGCGCGGGCAACCGATCGGTTGTCGCGAACGTGGGTAACCGCGTCCCGTGCCGGCGATGGTTGTCGCCAGAGTGGACACGTAGAACCGGCGGACGGGTTACGCCGCCGCCGTGAGAGGAACGCTCACGTATTCCTGCTCACTGGTCAATAGGCTGTCAGTGCTTTTACCAAGTCCTGGCCGCGTTGTGACGGGGGCGTGACCTGGTAACCCACGTCACACGCCACATCGGGCCGGTCCCGTCTCATCGGTGACTCCGGCACCATTCGCCCCACCAGGTATTTCGCCCGGCAATGGCGGTCGAACGGCCCAGTATCGGCGGCCCGTCCGGCCGGCCCGAGAACGCCCGGCCGTCCCTCGCCGACGACCCGCCAGCCGCCTGCCAGCAAGTCCGGCCGGCCCTCGCCGGCGGCCCCGACAGCCGCCTGTCAACAGCCGCGGCAGCCTCCTGTCAACGGCCCGACGGCCGCCTGGCCCACTTCGGCCGGGCTGGCCTGCCTGGCCCCGTCGGCCAGGTCGCCTCGGTCGCCCGGCTGGCCCGGTCGGCCCGGTCGGCCCGGTCGGCCCGGTCGGCCCGGTCGGCCCGGTCGGCCCGGTCGGCCCGGCTGGCCCGGTCGGCCCGGTCGGCCCGGCTGGCCCGGTCGGCCCGGCTGGCCCGGTCGGCCCGGCTGGCCCGGTCGGCCCGGCTGGCCCGGCTGGCCCGGTCGGCCCGGCTGGCCCGGTCGGCCCGGCTGGCCCGGTCGGTCGGCCCGGTCGGCCCTGCTGGGAGGCGGTTCGCCGGCGGCAGCCGGGGCAGTCTTCTGTCAACGGCCTGGCGGCCACTCGCAGGTGGCTCCGGGCGGCCCGCGGCCCTACGGCGCGGGCGGCCTGACAGGTCAGACGGCCCTGCGGCCCTCGAACGCCCGGCCGAGAGTGATCTCATCGGCGTACTCCAGGTCGCCGCCGACCGGTAGCCCGCTGGCCAGCCTGGTGACGGTGATGCCCATCGGCTTGACCATGATCGCGAGGTAGGTGGCCGTGGCCTCGCCCTCGGTGTTCGGGTCCGTGGCGAGGATCAGTTCCCTGACCTCGCCGGTGCCGAGCCGGATCATCAGCTCCCGGATCCGCAGGTTGTCGGGGCCGATGCCCTCGAGCGGATTGATGGCGCCACCCAGAACGTGGTACCGACCGCGGAACTCACCGGTCCGCTCGATCGCGACGACGTCCTTGGGCTCCTCGACGACGCAGAGCACGTCGTTGCTGCGACGGGTGTCGCGGCAGACCCGGCACTGCTCCGACTCGGCGACGTTGAAGCAGGTCGTGCAGAAGCGGACCTGCTCCTTGACCTTGCGCAGGGCAGTGGCCAGCCGGGTCACGTCGGCGGGGTCGGCGGACAGGACGTGGAAGGCGATCCGCTGGGCGCTCTTCGGGCCGACGCCCGGCAGCCGCCCCAGCTCGTCGATCAGGTCCTGGATGGCGCCCTCGTACACGGGCTCAGAATCCCGGGAGGGAAAGGCCGCCGAGGCCGCCGGTGGCCGGACCCATCTTCTGCTCGGTCAGCTCACGCACCGCCTCGGAGCCGTTGTGAATCGCGGCGAGCACAAGGTCCTCTAGCGTCTCGATGTCCTCCGGGTCGACGGCCTTGGGGTCGATCTTGATCGACTTGAACTCCCCCAGACCGGTCACCACGACGGTGACCAGGCCGCCACCGGCGGTGCCGGTGACCTCGGCCTCGGCGAGCTCGGCCTGCGCCTGCGCGACCTGCTGCTGCATCTTCTGCGCCTGCTTCATGATCTGCTGCATGTTCGGCTGTCCACCGGGGCGCATCGCATAGCTCCTTATGAAAGGGGATAGTCGCGTCCATTGTCCCGCGCGCCCCACAGGTCGCACGGAACCGGGTCAGGACTCGCTGATCTTCTCGGCGCCGAGGGCGTCGCGGAGCAACTGCACGGCCTGCTGCTCGCTGCTCTGGCGGGCGGTCCTCTCGTCGATCACGTCGTCGAGGGGTTCGTCGCCGGGATCGAAGCCCTCGAACGCCGAACCGCCGCCGTGACCCGCTGAGGCACCGCGGCCCTGGGAAGCGCCCTGGCCCTGGGAGGCACCGCCGGGTCGCACCGGGCCGTCGTATTCGGGGTCATATGGCGCTTCCTCCGTCGGCGAGCCGTCGGACCAGGCGCTGTTCCTCGCCGCCGCCGCGTTGCCGCCGGCCTTGCCCGCCGCCGCGTTGCCGCGCCCCGCGCCTGCCGCCGCCGCGCGAGCCGCGGCGAGACCGCTGGACGCCGGCCGCCCGCCGCCGGCCGGCGGCGCGGAAGCCGCCGCAGGTGCACCATTGCGCACCGGGTCACCATTCGCGGCGCCGAAGCCCGCCGCCGCACCCTGGCCCGACGCGGCACCGTGGCCCGACGCGGCACCGGCGCCTCCGGCCGGCGCGGACCCGCCGTGCCCACCGGCACCCGGGTTCTCAGAGCCGTCGAAGCCCCGGCCGCCGGCCGGGCCGTCGATATCCAGCGCACCCGCCGGCCCGCTCTGTCCGACACTCGGATCGGTGGCGTCGCCGCCGGGGCCGGCATCGCGGCCACCTGCCGGCGGACCGCCGAGCCGGGCCGGCTCCGGCCACTCTTCATCCGCGGCCGTGACCGCGGCAGACGGGGTGTCAACCGCCGTCGCGAGCCCACCCGGTCGCGCTGGTTCCGGCCACTCGTCGCTGTCGTCGCTCACCGCGCCCGGGCTCTGCGGAACGTCGCGCCCGGCCGCCGACGCACGTGGCGCGGCCTCGCGCTGCCGCATGGCGTCGCCCGCGCCGTCGGGGACCTGCGGCGGCGGCGCGCCACGTCCGGCGAGATCATCCTGAGGGCCCTGGCCCTGCGGAGCCCGTTGCGACGGGCCGGCGGGCCCGCCCTGCGGGCCGCGCGGGGCGGGGCCGGAGCCGGGAGAGCCGCCGCCCTCGCCAGCGACGTCGCAGCGGATCTGCCAGCGGCCGCCGAGCGCCTCGTAGAGGGCGTCGGAGAGCAGCGCCGGCTCGGCGGCGACCATCTTGGCGTGCGCGGGAAAGCGGAACGTCAGCACGACGGTCTGTCCGTCTAGGTCACGGACGGTGGCACCCTGTGCGAGCGCGGCGATCTTCTTACTCTTCCGACCGACCGCGACCATGATCTCGGGCCAGACCTCGCGGATGGAAGCGACGGAGAGCCGGCCGGGCGCCCCGATGTCGTCACCGACGGAGTCGACCGGCGCGTCCGGCATGATCCCGGCGGGCTCCGGCTGCCGGGCCGCGGGCATCCGACGACGATCCTGCTGAGGCAATTCGGCCGCGGGCGGCTCCGCCGGCGCTCCGGAGACCTGGGCCAGGCCCGGCACCGCCGACACCGGACCCGCCATGCCCGGATCCGCCATGCCCGGACCCGCCATGCCCGGACCCGCGACGCCGGACGGCACGGCCGATACGGAAGCTGCCGAACCGGACGGTACAGCCGAGACCGGAGCAGACGAACCGGCCGAGACCGGAGCAGACGAACCGGACGGCACAGCCGAGACCGAAGAAGACGGCACAGCCGAAACAGGAGTGGCCGAGCCGGGCATCGCCGAGACCGGGGAGGAAGACGCCGCCTCACCGCCGTCGGGGTGCACCGGGCCCGGCATGGCCGAGACCGGATCGGCCGGCCCGACGCCACCGGCGAGCACCGAGGCACCCTGAACAGCTTCGACGGCCGCGGACGCAACACCCGCGGCCGGTGTCGAACCTGAACCGCCCGGCGCGGTGCCACCCTGCGCGGGTCCGGATTGCGCGGTCGAACCGGGCGCCGGTGCGCGTCGACCCGCCGCCGCGGCCGCGGCACGGGCCGCCGAGATCCCGCCGCCGCCGCTTGCGGCGGGTGCCGCCCCGGCCGGCGAGGCCTGCGGTGAGTCGTGCTCGGTGCGTACCTCGTCGGCGCTGAGCGTGAGCCGCCGCTCCATGCGCTCCAGCCGCTGTAGCAGCGCGCCACTGGAATCGTCCGCGCCCGGCAGCAGCATGCGGGCCGTGATCAGCTCGAGGAGCAGTCGCGGCGCGGTCGTGCCGCGCATCTCGACCAGGCCGTTGTGCACGATGTCGGCGCAGCGGGACAGCGTCGCCGGCCCGAGCCGGGTCGCCTGCGCGCCCATCTGATCGAGCTGGTCGGCCGGCCCGTCGATCAGGCCCTTGGTCACGGCGTCCGGAATCTGCTGCAGGATGATCAGATCACGGAAGCGCTCGAGCAGGTCGGAGGCGAAACGCCGGGCGTCGTGGCCGGCCTCGGCCACCCGGTCGATGGTCTGGTAGGCCGCCGCGCCGTCCCCCGCGGCAAGCGCGTCACACATCTCGTCGATGAGCGCGACATCGGTGACGCCGAGCAACTCCACCGCCCGGGTGTAGCCGACGCCCTCGGGCCCCGCACCGGCGATGAGCTGGTCGAGCACGGACAGGGTGTCCCGGGCGCTGCCGCCGCCGGCCCGGACGACCAGCGGAAGCACCGCCGGGTCGACGTGCACGCCCTCCGCCTCGGTGAGCTGCTGGAGATAGGGCCGCAGCACGGCGGGCGGGATCAGGCGGAACGGATAGTGGTGGGTGCGCGAGCGGATCGTGCCGAGCACCTTCTCCGGCTCGGTCGTCGCGAAGATGAACTTGACGTAGTCCGGCGGCTCCTCGACGAGCTTGAGCAGCGCGTTGAAGCCGGCCGACGAGACCATGTGCGCCTCGTCGATGACGTAGATCTTGTAGCGGCTGCTCGCCGGCGCGAAGAACGCCTTTTCCCGCAGGTCACGAGCGTCGTCGACGCCGCCGTGACTGGCCGCGTCGATCTCGATGACATCGATCGACCCGGCGCCGTCGTTGGCGAGCGATCTGCAGGAAGCGCAGACCCCGCACGGCTCGGGCGTGGGACCCTGCTCA
Source organism: Actinoplanes sp. NPDC049118 (assembly GCF_040648555.1). Classification (NCBI taxonomy): domain Bacteria; kingdom Bacillati; phylum Actinomycetota; class Actinomycetes; order Micromonosporales; family Micromonosporaceae; genus Actinoplanes; species Actinoplanes sp. NPDC049118. Next base: position 87,125 of record NZ_JBEZDY010000029.1, on the reverse strand, counting down.
CAGTTGAGCGAACGGGCAAGGATGCGCGCGCTGGACGTCTTGCCGCAGCCGCGCGGACCGGAGAACAGATAGGCATGGTGCAGCCGGCCGCTGCGCAGCGCCTGCGACAACGGCTCGGTGACGTGCTCCTGCCCGATGACCTCGGCGAAGGTCCGCGGCCTGTACTTGCGGTAGAGGGCTAGTGCCACTCCTGCCACCTCCTGGACGACCGCGCCATTCTCCGTCGAGGGTGTGACAAGAACAAACCCGCGTCCCGCGTTGGTGGGGTATCGGGAAAGCAAGGACCCCCCGTGCACCCGTCAGAGCTCGCTTATCCTTGCTGCCTTCCGGCCCTGGGGAGGTTCACAAGATGACGCCGCACGAGGGGCTGGGGACTAGAGTACCCGGCGCCACCAACGCGCCGCCCGGCCCTCCCGCCGAGGGAGGCACCGACGGGTCTGTATCCTGTCGGACGGAGGATTCGCCTAGAGGCCTAGGGCGCACGCTTGGAAAGCGTGTTGGGGGAAACCCCTCACGAGTTCGAATCTCGTATCCTCCGCCAGCTCGACCAGGCAAAACGCTAGGGCCGACCCCCCGGGGATCGGCCCTTCTGCGTTAGCGGTCTCAGTTGTGGTCTCATCTGCTCCTCAGGCAGCCTCCGAACCGCCCGTCTCCTGCCCCGCCGGGTCGGCCGGCGGCTGTGCCGTGGGCAGCTCGGCGGGCTTCCAGATGAGACCGCCCACCCGCTTGGAAGACCGTTGACGACGGAGACGCCGCGGAACCGTAGACCGCGACGAATCGCTCTCTGCGACAGAGGTCATCGAGGTCCCCGGACTCAGCTCGGCTCAGTCCACGACGCCGGTGCCATCCTGCTAAGAGAACGCTGGGAAACGATCTTGCATTGCCCCTCTCCAGCACTCCCCCAAACCCACCGCAGCCAACATCTTGACCAGCGCAAACACCGAGCGGGTGGGTCGGTGGGCTGCGCGAGATAGTGTGACCGATCCGGTGGCCCAACCAGTCATGAAGAGAGGTAGCCACTAGACACCAGGAGAGCGAGCTGTGGATCAGAACCTGCGAAGCCTGTTCGAACGGGCCCTTGATGACGAGCCCGTACCGCCGGGCGACCCCGCTCGGATGGCCATGGCTCAGGGCCGGCGGATCCGGCGACGGCGCGGCCTGCTGGTGGGCGGCTCGGCGGCCGTAGCCGTTGTCGCCGCGGTAGTCGCGGTGAACGTGGCCTTGGGGCCCACCGAGCCACCGCGGACGACGTCGGCCGCCGCCGCCGCGATGATGGTGCCGGCGGATCCGGCGTGCACCCTGCCGGCGCAGGACCGCGCCTCCGACATCTCCATCTTCCTCGCCGACGACATCACGGCGTCTCAGCGCTCCGGCCTTCAGGCCGCCTTGCAGGCTGATCCGCAGGTACGCGACCTGCGATACGACAGCCGGGAGGAGGCATTCACCCGGTTCAAGCAACTATGGGCAGACGACCCGGATTTCGTCGCGTCGGTGTCCGTCTACTCCCTCCCCGAGTCGTTCCGGATGACGCTGGCCGAGCCGTCCGCGTACCCGGCGTTCGCCGCACGGTTCCAGGGCCGCGACGGCGTCGATGATCTCGTCGGTCTCGCGTGTCCGGGAGCAGGCGAGTGACGGACATCGTGTCGTCCGAGCAGGGCTGGAGCTTCGCATGGCGGCGTGATCGGGCGACCCGCGACGAGGAGTTCGCCGCGTTCGTCGCGGCCGCCACGCCACGGTTGCGGCGCACCGCGTACCTGATGTGCCGGGACTGGCACCTGGCCCAGGACCTGACGCAGCTGACCCTGGCGAAGATGTACGCCTCCTGGAACCGGATCTGGCGCACGGTGAACCTGGAGGCGTACAGCCGCCGGGTCCTGATGAACGCGGTCTTCGACCAGCGGAAGCGGCGCAGCGACTCCGAGGTGGTACTCGCGGATCTGCCCGACCGGCCCGGCCGACCGGAGGAGGCCACGGCGGACCTGCACGTCACCCTGATGCGGGCGCTGGCGACACTGCCGGTCCGGGACCAGGCCATCGTGGTGCTGCGGCACTGGGAGGACCACAGCGTCGACACGGTCGCCGAGATTCTCGGCGTCTCGACTTCCGTGGTGAAGATGCGCAGCATGCGCGCGCTGGGCCGCCTGCGGGAGCTACTGGGCGAAGAGTTCGCCCGGCTATGAGCAGCCCGCCCTGGGCCAACGCCACCTTTCATGACCCGCTGGCTTGAGCGCCTGGTCCCGCCGGCCACGGGGGTCGCGCGGTCGCAGGTCGCAGGGTCGTCGTGTCCAGCTGCGAGAAATCGCAGTGACGCCCCGGGTTACGCCAAAGCTCCGCACAGCCAACCGGCTGTGCGGAGCTCGGCGGCGTGGTAAGGACAGAGATCGGTTACGCCGATGTCTGCCGGGTAAGGCCTGGCTCGGCTCTTGATCGGTCTCAGTTGTGGTCTCATTCGCTCGCGTACTGCGGTGTTCGCCCATGATCGGCCGCGCGCATGGCTCCTCGTCACGGACCGTGCCGGGTGGCGACGGAGCAGCCGGGGCGGCATCCATGCGAGTAGCCGGGGCGACATCCTCGTACCGTCAGAGGTTGCGGCGGACCAGTGTGACCCCGCAGCCGAGGGCGATGAAGAGTGCCACCGTGCCCATCCGCATCCAGGGGACATCTTGAATCTTGCGGTCAGCGCCGATCGAGACGCTGATACCCACGCAGCTCGCGAACATGATTCCCAGGAAGACCGTGATGGCGCGCTCGGCGCCCGACCACCGCGACCAGAAAGCCCACGCCCCGAGACCGGTGGCGAAGAGCAGCAGTCCCGACAAGATGATGAACGGCGTAGCCAACCGCCAGCGCGTGAAGGCGTTCACCGCTCGTCCCTGTCCGCGTCGTGTTCGGCCGGAGGTTCGGAGCGCAGCCGGGCCGCGTCCCGTTCGTACGTGGCCCGCCGCTCCGACGACATGCGATTGAGTTCGTCCTGGGCACCTTGGAAGGCGGTTGCGAGCCCCTTGCCGTGCCAGCTGTCGCGCGCGGCGGCCTGCAAGGTGGCTTCGCCGTTGAGGACTGTGCGCGCCAAGGAACCCATCGGGTCGTCCTTACCGCGGGCTGCGGCCATGTGGCGCAGGACGGCGCGGGCGAGCGGGTCTTCGGCGATGTCGCCGTTCATGGTCGTGGGTCCTTCCGAGGATCAGTCGACGGCCGGATGCCGGTAGGGCTGCATCGAGGGCAGGTCGCGAACGTCGAGAGCTGCCCTGACGGAGCTGATGGAGCCTCCGATCGCCTTGATCAGGTCTTCGGCGTTGCCATAGCACGTGGAGATCTCTTTGTAGAGGTCGTAGGCCTGCCAGGTGTAATACGCGGCGACACCGTACCCGGCGACGGCACCGACACCGGTCTCGATGAGGGCGGTACCGGCGGCCGCTGACACGTTGATGATGATGAGCAGGTCGATCAGGTCGCTGATCAGGCCACTGACCACGTCAAACAGCTTCTTCGTCGCCTCGGCTGCCTGGTTGTACAGCTGCTTGTACTGACCGCAGGCGCCGTTGAGAGCCATGGCCGCGTTCCCGAGGGCCAGTTGGAACTCCTGCTCGGCCTCGGCGGCGTTGCCCCGCCAGATCGCGGAGACGTCCTGCGCTCCGGAGATCAGGTTGCGGCCGGTGTCCTGTGCGGCACCACCGATGTTGCCCATCGCGACAGCGCAGTGCACGTACGCCTGCCAGTCACCGCTGAATTGCTTCGACCAGCCCTCGAACGGGTCATGGCTGAACAGCCAGATGCTGATCTGCCTAAGCCACGCCGCCGGACTGATCAGGTCGGCCAGTGGGTTGATGGACCACATCTCGATCCCGACCGCGTATTCCGGGTTGCGCAGATGCCCCGCGGGCTCCGCGACGTCCGAGAATCCGACTCGCTCGGCACGTAGGTCGGGCCGGCCCTGCGCCAGGGTCCCGCGGAGATCAGCAGCGTTCCTGGCGCCCGGATACCCGGCATCGAGGCGGACGGCCGCGGCCTGGTCGCTGCGGGCGTAGTCACCCTGCGCGGCGTTGACCTGCGTGCCGGCACCCTGCGCAAGATCGCTGAGCCGGGTCAAGGCCTCGGTGAGGTTGTCGTACGCGACCTGGTGCGGCCCGATCAGCATCATCAGGTAGCCCTCACTGGCCGCGGGCATGTCGCAGTGCCTCTTCGTGTAGTCCAGCGTGTCGCGGGCATCCCCGGAGGCACGCACCAAGAGGTTGTACAGACCGTTGAATCCGCCCACATCGGCGTAGAACTCGCCCATGATCTCCCCGCTAGATCAAAATGCCGCGACGTCGCACCCTAGACAACGGACCCGGGCGCCACAATCCCGCCGCAGCTCAGCGGGCACGAGCGAGACTAAGACCACGAAGCGCCGGGGTCGCTGCCGGAATGTGAAGATGCCGCGGCGGCGCGACGAGACCCGGAGCCGGGCGTTGGAGGGGCAATTGCCGGTTCTGGATCCGGACGTCTGGCCCCATGGCTATCGTTCCCAGTAGGGGAGGTGCCCGCACGCCCGTTTGCAGACGCAACGGTGGGGGGAGGACCAGGTGAGCACTACCCTCGCGGACCTACCCGACATCAACGATCTCGTCGACGTCACGCTCGACTCGCGCGCCGAGCCGCTCGCCGCGGTGATCAGTGCCGTCACCGCCGAAACCGTGTTGCTGCGCGAGCCGATGGATCGTACCGGGCGGATCGTGCGGCCCGAGACCGGCGAGCGCGGTCTGCTCGTCTGGGGTGAGGGCAGCCAGTTGCGGCAGGCGCCCATCGAGGTGCTGGAGACCAACGGAGCTCCGGCACCCACGTGGCTGATCCGCCTGACCGCTCAGGCGGAACGGACCCAGCGACGCTCCTTCGTGCGGGCCAACGTGAGCCTGCCCGTCGTCGTGCGGTACGCCGGCGTCGATCTCGAGATCACCGCCGTCGACCTCAGCGAGGGCGGGATGCGCTGTTACACGGGTTCGGAAATCAACTTCGGCCGAGGGGATTCGGTCGTCGCGGAGTTCACCCCTGGGCGGCCGCTGTCCGCGGAGGCGACGGTGGTCCGCATGCGCCGCGGCGACGGTGAGCGGCCGACCGAGCTCGGGCTCCGGTTCATGGATCTGAAGATGGGCGAGGCGGACGACATCCGCCGGTACGTCTTCCGCCAGCTGCACGAGCAGCGGCGGCGCGGCGCGGAGTGAGCGCCGGGCTACATCTGCGCCGCGGCGATCGCGTCGTCCACCTCGGGGAAGATCGCGAAGTACCTGCTCAGCCCCACGGTCTCCAGTAGCACGGACAGGAACTGGTTGGCACCGGCGAAGCTCAGCCACCCGCCCCGCGCGGTGATGACCTGTTTGGCGGTGATGAAGGCGCTGAGCCCTACGGAGTCGCAGAACTTCAGGTCGGTGAGGTCGACGACGATCCGCGGCACCGGGCGTTCCAGCAGTTCCGCGAGCAGTTCGTGCAGTTGGGTGGCGGTGTGGGCATCGAGCTCGCCGCTCAGGCGCAGCACGGCGACATCGGAACGGGTGTCAGTCACAGTGGCCTGCATTGGACATCACTTTCGTCCTAGTTGAGTGAATTCACAGGCTAGATCAAACCCGGAGGGCGCTAGCGGACAGTTCGTCCGCCGATTCACTTTCGCGGTGCGGCGTTCCGCAGGCGGATCCCGCTGAACTCCAGCGAGCTGGCGACGACCTCGTCCATGAACGCCAACAGGTTCGTGACCAGCCGCAACTGGATGCCCGCGGCCTCGTGCAACGAGAGCAGATCGCCGACCGGCTCCGCCGGCCCGAGCGGTGTCACCGTCTTGGTCGCGACCATCGCGTGTGGTTGCGGCGCGCCGAACGGCTCGAAGGGCGCCGCGTCGAATCGGTACGCGTACAGCCGCACCGACCGCACTGCCAGCAGCCAGCCGTACTCGATGGCATGGACGCGCACGCCGGAGAGCAGGCGGCGGTCGGCTGCCGTGGTCCCGGGGCCGGGCCAGGCGAGCACCCGGGGGCAGTCGCGCGGAAACCAGTACGCGGGCGCCTGCTCGGCGTCGACCGCCCACACGTACGCCTCGGGCTGGCGCGCCGTGGCCGCGACATGCGGCACGAACGTGGTGATGCGCGGGTCCTCGGAGAAGTGCAGGACCTGACCGGGAGGGGGACGCACGACCGAGATTTAGCACATCGGGCCGGACCCCGCGGGGTCCGGCCCGATCGAAATATGTGGCTGGCCGAGAAGTTCAAGCGTGCGGCGCAGCCCGGCTCCTGGCGCCTAGAGCTTGCGCCACTGCCAGCGTGGACCACGCCACGCGTCGGCCAGGATCAGCGCGGACGCCTTTCCCGGACACTGCTGCACCTTGGATTTGCCCTGAGGCCCGCCCATCTGAGCTTCGACCTCCCAGACTTCTCCGTCGGTGCGGACGTAGACATCCCGGCGCGCGAGCCGGATGTCACCATTCCACCAGTGATGCTCAACTCTCACCTGACCAACCTTAGGGCAGACATCGACACCTCTGCGCGAGGCCGTCTTGTGAATCTTTTTCGCCGCCAGGTTAGGACGGGTTGTCCGATCCGGTGGATTCCGGCGCTGCGCCTTGCAAAGACGCGACATATTAGGGCGGCGTGTTAACTGTCACTTTGAGTAATCTTCCCAGGTAACAACGCCGGTCCGCCAGGGACGAAACGGTAGCAACACCCATCTGTCACCTGATCAGCGAATTTGATCATGAAGAAGGGGGCGCGAAATAGTACCGATCCCGGGTTCGGCGTCCGGCCAGACCCGGAAAACTTGACACGGTGCGTGATCGACGACAAAACACGCTTCGTGTAACAGACTGCGCGAACCGGCCGGGCCATGGAAGCCGGCGCGAGGGGGTCCGCACGCCGCCGCCGGCGACCGCCACCCGGCCCGCGGCCCTACCTGTCGGCGAGCGTCACGGACGAGCCGGACGGCAGCCGTGTCCGGCGGGGTTCGCTGGGCCTCAGCCAGGGGAAACCGCGGGCCATCGGAATCGGCGGACCCTGTCGCCGCCGCCGGGGCGCGCCTCCCGACGGATGGCACCGTCACGTCGTCACCGGGGCCGCGCGTGGTGCCGGGGCGCGCCCGCCGGGCGCCCGCCCGAGAAGCCCACCGGAAGCGCGCAACTGGGCGCTCGCAGACTCACCCAGAGTGACGCCGCCGGGCCGGGCGGCGCGGGGGCGCGGCGAGCCTGAGAAATTCACCCATCACGGGCGGGTGACCCCCTCTTTTCGGGTGCGGAATGCGGCGCTGGGCGGCGTTCGGCCCGGATTTCCAGCCCCGAACGAGAACGGCCACGCCGGCGGGCGCCGGGTCGGGTCCGCTGCGCGTCGGCCTCCCGATCTGCGACCCGCTGGTCACGACCGATCACGACCAACCCTCACGGTCAGCTCAACATGCCCGAGGCGGTCAGCCCAACATGCCCGAGGCGGTCAGCGTGCCGAGTACGGCGAGCGCGGCCGCGACGGCCCGAGACCCCACGACCAGCCCGGGCTCGGCCATCACCCCGGAACGACCTCGCCCGGAATCTCCGTCCCTGGCGCGGTGCGATCCGCGACGCGCCATACCGCACAGGCGAAGGCCCGCACAGACTTGGCGTAGCGTCGGCTCATGCTCCGTCGATGGACTCTCGCAGGCGTGGTCCTGCTCGCCGGCGCCGCGGTCGGGATCGCCACCGGCTCCGTGATCCCCGTCGTGGTCTTCGCGGCCCTGGCGGCGTTCGCCTCCCCGCTGATCTTTCCGCGTTCGGTGACGGCGGCCGAGGCCCAGGGCCGAAGCACCGATGACGGCCTGGCCGTCATCTACTGGCGCCCGGGCTGCCCCTTCTGCGTGCGCCTGCGAGCCACCCTCGGCCCCGCCGGCCGCCGGGCACACTGGGTGGACATCTGGCGCGACCCGGAGGCCGCGGCGGCGGTGCGCGCGGTGGCCGACGGCAACGAGACGGTGCCGACGGTCATCCTCGCCGGCGTGCCGCACGTCAACCCCGACCCGCTGTGGCTGCGCAAGCAGCTACTCGCCGGCTGAGCCGATCGCATCCGGCGGCAACCTTCGGCCGGGCCGGCACTCCGGCGCGGTCAAACTCAGCCACGACCTCGGCAGGTCCGTGGCCGCTTCGGGTACAGCCTGTCCGAGAACGACCGCGAGGCGAGAACCGGGACCGAAGGCGACGGCCCTACGGGGTGCGGTCGCTGATGTTGGTCACGCGGTCGTTACCCAGGCAGAAATGGAGAATCACCCCAGCGCCCGGCTTCGACCATGCCGACGGAACACCCTTGCAGACCTGGTCGCCCATGGTCCCGGAGGTGTTGACCCAGGCGGTGAAGCTCAGCAGCAGGCCCGCGAGGAACGCGGCAAGGCCGAGCAGCCGGCGGTTCTGCAGACGGCTCGCTCGAAAGTACGGTTCGGGGCCGTTCACGATGCCTCAGCCTCGAACGTCATCCGAACTCCTTCATCAGCGGCGTGGTTCTGCGAACGGGTACATCGGTCGCGCGGCGCGGCTCTGTAGAAGTTCTGCCGTGGGCCGTCGACGACGCCAGAACATAGCCGATCGATCTTGAAATGACGAAACGCTGCTGCTGGACCCTCCGTTCGCGGCCCCGGTCCGGCCTACGGTTTCGGGAACAGCACCGCCACCGGACTCACATGACCCTTGATATCGCCGTGACCCAGCTGGTGGTCGTCGTTGATGCCCCAGCAGTAGGCCTTGGCGTCGCTGCCGAGCCCGCACGTGTAGCCGCGGCCGGCGGTGATCTGGGTGAAGCTCACTCCGGCGGCCGGCGCGGTCACCGCCACCGGCGTCGACCGGCCCGTGGTGTCGCCGTTCCCCAACTGACCATCGCTGTTGTGACCCCAGCAGTAGGCCTTGGCGTCGCTGCCCAGCCCGCACGTGTGACGGATGCCGGGGCTGATCTGGGTGAAGGTCACCCCGGCGGCCGGGGCGGCCACCGCCACCGGACTCGACCGGTCCCCGGTTTCACCGTTCCCCAACTGGCCGAGGCCGCCGGCGCCCCAGCAGTAGGCCTTGGCGTCGCCGGCCAGCCCGCACGTATTGCTGAAACCGGCGGTGAGTCGGCTGAAGGTCACCCCGGCGCCCGGGGCGGTCACCGCCACCGGACTCGACTGGTCCCTGGTTTCACCGTTCCCCAACTCACCGCTTAGGCCGGAGCCCCAGCAGTAGGCCTTGGCGTCGCTGCCCAGCCCGCACGTATTGCTGAAACCGGCGCTGATCTGGGTGAAGGTCACCCCGGCGGCCGGGGCAGTCACCGCCACCGGAGTCGACCGGTCCCCCAGGCCGCCGTTCCCCAGCGCGCCGTTACTGCCGGAACCCCAGCAGTAGGCCTTGGCGTCGCTGCCCAGCCCGCACGTATGGGCGCTACCAGCGGTGAGCTGGGTGAAGGCCACCCCGGCGGCCGGGGCGGCCACCGCCACCGGCGTCGACCGATCCGTGGTTTCACCGTTCCCCAGCCGACCGCTGTAGCCGGCGCCCCAGCAGTAGGCCTTGGCATCGCTGCCGAGGCCGCAGGTATGGAAACCACCGGTGGCGAGCCGGGTGAAGGTCACCCCGGCGGCCGGGGCGGCCACCGCCACCGGACTCGAATGGCTCGGGGTGTCACCGTTTCCCAGCTGACCGCTGCCGCCGGCGCCCCAGCAGTAGGCGCGGCCGTCTCCGGCGCGCGCACACGCATGGGAATCACCGACGGCCACCTGGGTCACCGAGCCGCCCGCCGGCCGCGCCGCGGCCGGTCCGGCAGTCACCGCCGCCAGCATCGCCAGTGTCCCGACCATCGCGAAAGTTCTTCTCAGCACACAGCAGACACCATCACGACCCACGGACCTCCGATCGTCATCCAAAACGATTCACCTAATCAGGGGCAGTTCGCCGAAAACGCCGCGCCGGCTCGGCGGGGCATCCGCGCCGAGCTGACGAGCCCTTGGGGCGCGGCAGGTTCCTGACGACCACCTCGAGACGGCCGGTCCGCGTGACGAACGCCTGCACGACGCGCGGCGCGCTGGCGCGACCGTGCCGCTCATCCTGGAAATCGCTCAGCCGGTATGGCCAAGCACAACCAGCACATCGCGGGCCGTGCCGGGCTCAGCCGAGAAGCCGGACGCCGCGGTACGTCGGGTCGGCGACGAGCGCGGCCACGACGCGCCAAGCCCGAGACCGAGACCGAGCACAAAAAGGCCCGGCGACTCATCGAGAGTCGCCGGGCTTTTTGCTGCTGGCGGTGGTGAAGGGATTTGAACCCTTGGAGGGCTTGCACCCTCACACGCTTTCGAGGTCTGCCCCCGGCCGTACGGCCCAGTCCGACGACGCCCCCCAGCTGCCATGACAGGCTCGCCCCGCCCGGCTTGGACCTCGCCGAACGCCGATGAACGAGACGAGAACTGAGACGGAAGGCGACAGCGTCGGGCGTACCGCCGGTGCCCTCGTCGGCGTGGCCTGGGCAACGGGACCAAACCTGAAACCGCAGGTCTGCTCGAAGGATGGATCCAGCGGCGCAAGTTAGCTACGGAGGGGCACCACGTCGGCGACCTTGATGACTTGACGAGGACCGATGAATCGGCGCGCGACGAGGAGACCAGCTTCGTGGGCAGCCGTACCCGCGTGACTGGCGGACGCGTCCTCAATGAGCCACGGTGTTAGGTCACGCTCGAATGCGTCTACCGCCGTCTTCAGAACGCAGCTCTCCGTAGCGATACCGCAGGCGTATATGTCAGTCCACTGGTGACTGCGGACCAGATCCTCAAATTCCTCGGTGAACGCGCTGTATATCTTCTTGTCGATGACCGCCGTTGCCTTGGCTGCATACGGCTGCAAATCATTGACGATGTCTACCTCGGGTGAAGACTGAAGCTTGCGCCATTCAAAGAATCGCTCGAACGGGCTGTCAGGGTAATTGAAGTAGCGAGTGAATACTGTATCGAGCCCAGCAGCCTGCCAGCGCGAAACGAGATCCACCATAGCTGGGATAGCGTGGGCGGACTCCCCTCTCACGAAACCGTTCTGCGCATCGACTACAACCAGCACGGGTTTCGACGTCGGCATCTCGCACTATCCCCTGTCCGCCTCGCGTAGCGACTCGATCGCTTGCTCTAGCTTGGGTAGAAGGTCACTTGTGCTCAGGATCGCCTTGCGCATCATCTGATGCTGGCTAATTTCGTGCGCTCTCGATGTTGCCAAACGTGACCGTATCGCCCTGAGGTAACGCCATCCGTATTCCGGAGTGACGTTAGGGTCTTCGCCTCGCTCAACCTCTCGATTGATCGCATCAGCGTATGACCAGGCTGATTGGACGGCCAACTCACAGGCGACTAGCTCAGCCTCAGTGAGGGAACGCTCAGGAGCCAGCGGGTGGTAAACGACCCCAGCCCACGCGGCATAGGCTGCGGAAATCCCTCGCAGACCGAATGGCTCGATCCCCGCATGATTGTAGTTCTCGGCGAGCAGGGACTGTTCGATCATCTCTGCGTGGGCTAGGTGGTTGTCATCTATTGGTCGTTCACGATGAAGCAACACTCCGGGGGTAACGAGGATGCGCAGAGCAGCATCTAGCGCATCACCAGACCATGCCGGCTGTGTTACCCAGTGGGCGCTGAGGACGTAAACGGAGTCCGTATCGAAGGAACCAGCGTCACTCGTTAGCTCCTCTGCCGCCCATGCACTGTTGTCGCTGTACGAGACCCTGCGCCAGGCTGCCAATGCAGCAATGCTGCCCAGTTCCACATCTTCGACTAGGTGGAAGACTGCAACTCCGCAGGGCCAGACATATAGATCGCATTGCCCCTCGGGATGGTCGACCGGTCCGGTGTCGCAATCCGACCATTGGCCTTGCGCTGGTTGCAGCCCACGACGCTCACGTAGTCGCTGCACGCCGGACGTTCCAACGAAGGCAGGCACGAACTTGTGTGACCTCAACGAAAAACGTGGCCGATCAGATTCCCGATGATTCAACTCGCCGAAAAGGTCATGCGGCGTTGCGCCGTAGGCGAGGCAGTAAAGCCGTCGATAGATCAAATCCGTTACCGCGACACGACCGGTTTCGTGCCGGTACATCGCTTTCTCGATCGCTTCGACGGTTGGCGTCTCCTTGATGCCTTCCTCACGGCCCATCCGGTGCAGCTCGCGGGCGGCACGCTTACGCGAATCCCACCCCGCCTCCTTGCGCTTGTTGACCAGCACGAGATTCGGCTTGAGCGACCGCTTGAGGTCAACGGACATGGTGCGTGTCCTCCGTGTCCGATCGTGGGGTCTGCACGGCGGGCGTCATCTTCGGCAGTCTCGGTAGCAGACAACGACGGCCAGGGCGACACGAAGGGCGGGGGGAACCGAGGTGGAACTCATCAGGATGCGGAGGTTCCGCGCCGAGGTCGCTCGGATTGCCAATCTTGTACGGCCTTCGGTCGCCAGACCGGGGACCTACCAAAGTTGCGATCGGGTGCGGGGGCCTGACCTCGGGAAACGTATGAGGCCCAGGTCGCACGACTGATCGGCGCACCCACCGATCGTAAGTACGTAAGAACATCCTCTGTGCTCCACCAGTCGGTGGGCAGCTCCACTGTCTCAGCCATTACTACAAGCCTACGCGGTACCGCCGCTTGCGCGAATACAACGTTGCGTTGTAGCGTGCGATACAGCGCCACGTTGTATTACTCGACCGAAACACAACTCAACAGCGGAGCCCTCACAGGAGAAACCACAGGGCCGCGATGACCCCCAGCACGTGCGGGAAGGCGAGCGGAAGCCGGAGCCGTGTGCAAGGGCGCAAGGGCACGAGCCGTTCTCGTGCCACATCGATCACCCATTCCCGCAGGTCAGGGCGGCCGTACTCGTTGTGCCGGCCGCCCTGATCTGCCCTGCATAGGAGACCTGATTGCCGTGGCTTCTCTCGCTTCTGTGGTTCGCCTGTCGGTCCGCCAGAGCGCCGTCTGGCGCCGGTGCACCGCCTGTACCGCCCTGGCGCCGCTCGCGCCGGACACCACGGTCTGCCGTGACTGCTCCACCCGCGCGCCGAATTCGCAGCGCCGCGCCGCTCGCGCCGCTTGACCGACGACTGAACGGACACCTTGATGCGCTCCCACAACCTCACCGACCTGCCGGACCCGACCGCCGCCGACCTGGCCGCGATCGAGACCGAGGAACCGCTGATCAGCGCCGAACTTGCCTGGCTCGCCGCCGAGATCTCCATCCTCGACAGTGACGAGCGCGGCGGACCCAGCGACCTCGACCGGCGCCGCCTTCGGCGCGCTGAGGCCCGCGTGATCCGCGAGACCTTCGCCTACATCGCCGCTCGCCGCGCCTGCGGCACGGAGCTTGACCGGGCCGCCTGATGGCCCGCATCCGCGCCCCGTTTCACGACCCGGACGGCGCCCGGTACGGCATCCCCACCTACTGGTGGCAGGGTGCTCCGCCCGGCTATGCCACCCGCCGTCAACTGCGTGAACGCGGTCTCTGCCCTGGCGGTCAGCCGATCGCCGCTCAGATCTTGTGGCGCGGCGTCGGTGGTGTCCGCGCCGCCTACCTCTACCGGCTCGACCTGGCCCGGCCGAAGCGCACCGCCACCCCGGCGGTGCGGGCCGCGCTCGCCAAGGCGATGCGCGCTCGCCGCACCTGCCCCGCCTGCCGCCATGTGCGGCCGTACTGCATCCCGCGCTCGCTCGGCGAGTGCCTGACCTGTCACCCGGAAGGACCCCGATGAACCTGCGCAAGTTCGCCGGTCTCGCCGCCCTGGCGTTCGCCGCGTTCTACGCGATCACGAACCCGACCGAGGCCGCCCATGCCATCCACACCATTGCGTCGGGCATCGGTTCGTTCGCATCCGCTCTCGCCGAGGGAGGCAACTGATGACCGCCGCCACGATGACCCGGACCGCACGTAGCGCCTTCCCGACCTCGGTGGAGGAGCTGACCCCGCTGGCCCGCGACTACGCCGCCGAGCTCGGCACGACGCCGAGCCGCAACCAGCTCATGAAGCGGTTCAAGGTCGGTGCTACCAAGGCAAAGGCCCTGCTCGCCGCCCTGGCCGTCATCGACGTGCCGGCCGAACCGGAGCGGCCCGCACTGCGGCCGATCGTCTTTCTGAAAGACGAGGCACAGAAGTACGCCGCCGCGTTTCCTCCTGTGGCGGCTCCGGTCGAGCCGGACGATGACGCCGAGCCTGCGCCGCTGGTCTTCACCGACACCCGCGGCTCGGAGTTCGCTGACCTTGCCAAGCTGGTCCCGCCCGACCCCGCCGTGACCTCGGAACCCGAGAGCGCCGACGACACCGCCCCGGCCGCCGAAAATGCCGCGCCGGTCCGGCGTCCGGTGACGTGGCCCGTGTTGATCCTGTGCCTGCCCGCGTTCGTCGCGATCTGGGCCGGGTGGGTCGAGATGGGCCGCCTGACCGGCTTCGGCAGGGTCACGCTGTTGCCCGGCATCACCGATTTCCAGATCGACACCGCGATCACCCTGCCGATCGGTGTCGAGACGTACGCCGCATACGCGCTGTGGGTGTGGCTGTCCGGCCGCGTGGTCGGCGACGCCCGAGCGTTCGCGAAATGGTCCGCGATCGGCTCGCTAGCACTCGGCGCGCTCGGCCAGGTCGCCTACCACCTGATGGCCGCCGCCGGATGGACCTCAGCGCCGTGGCCGATCACCGCCGCCGTGGCCTGCATCCCGGTCGCCGTGCTCGGCATGGGTGCCGCCCTTGCGCACCTGATGCACCAGAACCACTGATTACGCCCGGCGGCACAGCTCCTACCGCCAAGCAAGCGCTGTGCCGCCGGTCAACCGCCCGTTCAGTCGCAAGACCTCACAGGAGGAGGGCCCCATTATGGCCGCTCGCAAGTTGGTGCCTGTCACGTACTCGCAGTGTGGGCACACCGACATGGTGCCGCAGGGCACCCGCCCGCCGCGCTGCTCGCGTGGCTGCGACTCGCTGCGACCGCAGCACGGCAAGGGCTGGGGCAAGGGCCGTGGCTGACCTAAAGGGTTGCCGGGCCGGGAAGACCCCGCCGCCCGAGGGGCTCGCCCGGCGTCTGGCCGAGCGTGAAGCCGCCCGCGTCAACCTGCACCGCCAGGCCACCGACCGGCTCAAGAGCCGCCACGGCTGACCACCACTGTGCGGAATCCGTTGCACAGCAACGGGTTCCGTGCGGTGGCCGCCAGACCGGCGAGCCAAGACAGGAGATCACCAGCTATGGGCAGCAAGTACGAACTGCGGCGCACCTTCAGCGACGGCAAGAGCCGCCAGGTCGCCACCTGCGACGACCCGAACAAGCTGCGCGAGCGCGAACAGGAGATGCGCACGCGCCGCGTCACCGGATCGTCCACCTCCTACTCCGTGCGCAAGAAGGGCTGACCGGACATGGCACGCAGAAAGACCTACGGACACGACTTCGACAGCAAGGGCCGCCCGGTGGTGACCGACCAGACGTTCAACCCGCGTAAGGGCTCCCTGGACTTCGAGGGGACCTCCAAGCGGCGGTTCGGTCTCGGCGACTCGATCCGCACCCTGCGGGCAGGCCGCTGATGGCCAAGCGCGTACCGGACACGATCACCGACCGGCGGTGGGCCGCCCTCGGCCGCCGCGCGGAGAAGGTCGCACCGCCGCTGTTCAGCGACGAAGCCGTCCGCCGCAGGCTGGCCGCGTCTGCGCAGAAGCGCAAGGCAGACCAGAGCTGACTACGCCCGGAGCGCGACCTCACGGTTTCGCAGGCCCCTTGGCCGCGCTCCGGCCCCCACCCCGCAAGACCCTTTTCAGACCTCACGGGAGAGACCCCTGATGTTGCCATCCCTGCACACCGACGACCTGCATGCCGACGAACTGGCCGACCGAATCGCCGATCTGATCGCCGAGCTGGGTGACACCCCGGACGCGATCGCCCACCACCTCGCCGAAGCCGGAGTGACCGGCCGCCGCGCCGACGCGACGTGCTGCCCCGTCGCGAACTACCTGCGACGAGCCGAGCCCTGCATCACCGACGTGGATGTGTACGGCGACACGATCGACGCCTGGACCGTCACCGGCGTGTTGGCCCACGTGCTCGCCCCCGACGAGATCCACGAGTTCGTGACCCTGTTCGACACCCAGCGATACCCGCACCTGATCGGGGCCGCACGGTGAGCCGCGACGGCGGGCAGTGCCCGCAGTGCCCGGCGCTGCGCCGACAGAACGCCGAGCTGCTGCACCGCATCGACTTCCTGCGCGCCCTGCTCGCGCAGCTCGTCGGCGGCATCCGCTCAACGATCACGTTCATCGAAACGGAGCAGGAAACCCCGAGCGGGCCCCCGCGCCGGGTGCCCGCCGCGATCCACCAGCGGCTGACCTACATCGCCGAGCAGTCCGAAGGGAAGCGCATCCGATGACCACCACCCCCACCCCTAACCCGACCGGTACGCCCGACAACGAAGAACCGGGCCGCTACCTGCGCCTGGTGCCCGGTGGACTCGCCGAGCCGGACACCGCGATCGAGCCCGCAGGGCCGGGCGCCGACCTGAAACCCGGCGACGACGCCGAGGTGCTGCACGTCGGCGAGGTCATCGAGGGCGTGCCCGTCGACGCCGACGACGTACCGCTGACCACCACGTGGGCGACCATCACCACCCGCCCCCGGGTGCCGATCATCCCGGCCTGGATGCGGTCGAAGTTCGAGTTCCGTGCCCGGGTCCGCGTGGCCGCTGACCTCGCCGGATACACGTTCCTGTTCTACCTGACCCGCGCCCCGAAGTACGCCGCCAAGACCGCCTGGTATGCGCCGCAAGGCGCGTGGCGCACGGTGGGCCGGATCATCCACTGGGCCAGCGCGGAGGAGGGCAACTGGAACCTGCGCCAGCACGCCGCCACCTCCAATGACGCCTACACCTGGCAGGCGCTCAACCGCACCCGGTCCAAGGAGGCCCGGGGTCGGTGGTGGCTGGTCATCCCCGCAACCGTGGTCCTGGCGGTCACGCTCATGGTGCTCGCCGCCACCGACGCCGTACCCGGCTGGGGATGGTGGGCGGCCCTGGCCGGCCTGACCGTGCTGATGGCCCGGATCGGCCGGCCGATCGACACCCCGATCGTTGACCGGGTGTCCAACGGCCCGAAGTTCACCAAGCTGACCGCCGAGATGGTCCGCTCCGCGTTCTCCAACCTCGGCATGAGCCGGATGAAGGACCCCGCGTCCATCGCGTTCAAGCACCCCGGTATCCACCGTGACGGGCCGGGCTGGCTGGCCCGTATCGACCTGCCCGAGGGCATGGAAGCGGTCAAGGTGCTGGAGAAGCGCGACGCCCTCTCCAGTGCGCTGCGGCTGCCGGTCGATCAGGTGTGGCCGACCGCCGGACCGGACCACGCTGGACAGGTCGATCTGTGGGTGGGCTACAAGCCCGCCTCGCAGATGGGCAAGCCGCGCTGGTCGCTGACCGACGAGTCCGCCCGCACGAACTACTTCGAGCTGACCGAGTTCGGCTACGACCAGCGGCAACGGCCGATCAAGGCCAAGGGCTTCGGCATGAACTACCTGATCGGCGGACGGCCAGGCTCCGGCAAGTCCTTCGCCGGGCGGTCGCTGGTCACGATGTTCCTGCTCGATCCCACCGTGGAAATGAAGATTGCTGAGTACAAGGGCACCGGTGACTTCCTCGACATGGAACCGCTGTGCTCCACCTACGTCTGCGGACTGTCCGATGAGGACATGGCCGCTGGCCTCGCCATCCTCAACTGGGGCCTGGCCGAGGCCGAACGGCGCGGCAAGCGCATCAAGGACGCCTACGTGCGCGGCGAGGCACCTGAGCGCAAGGTTACGCCGGAGCTGGCCGCCAAGCCCGGATCGGGCTTGCATCCGATCGTCATCGTCATTGACGAGGCGCACGAGCTGTTCGGCGACTCCACTGTGGGCAAGGAAGCCGGACTGGCCGCCGAACGCCTCGCCAAGCGCGGCCGAGCCCTCGCGATCACGCTGATCATCATCACGCAGATCCCGGACAAGGACAGCCTGCCCACGGGCATTACCCGCAACATCGGCATCCGATGGTGCCTCGCCGTCCCGGATCAGGTCGCCAACGACATGATCCTCGGCACCGGCGCCTACAAGCGGGGCATCACCGGCACCATCTACCGCCCCGACATCGACGCCGGATGGGGAGTGCTGACCGGTCTGTCCGAGCCGGTCAGCGTGCGCAACCACTTCCCGACCAAGGAGCAGGCCGCCGCGATCATCGGCCGCGCCACCACCCTGCGGCGCGGCACCGTGATCGGCAAGGACAGCCTCCCGGCCGCCCGGGACCTGCTCGCCGACCTGCTGGAAGTGGCCGCCGCCAACGGCCAGCACTGGGACACCGCCGCTCAGGCGCTGACCCAGCGGTGGCCCGAGGCGTACCCCGCGATGACCCAAGACGCCCTGTCCGAGCTGGCCCGCGCGCTGGGCCTCGCCTCGCTCGGCGTCAAGGTCGCTGGCCGCAACCGCAACGGCTACAAGACCGCCGAGCTGCGCCAGCTGATCGCCGACCGCGACGCCGCCGCCAACGCCGACGACGGCCCGGACGGCGAGGTCGAGCCGGACACCGATTCATCTACGCAGAGTTAGGTAGCGGCTGAGGTAGGGGCAGAGCACTAGGTAGAGCCAGCTCTACCCCTGCCCCTACCTCCCCACCGGAACTACTGCCTGCGACGACTTTCCGCAGGTAGTAGGTAGACCCATGCCGAAAACAGGCCCGAAAACGCCTCTGGAGGCACTTCGTGACACCCCTGCTCGCCACTACCGCCCTGATCACCGGTTACGCACTGTTGTGCTGGGCGCTGCCGTTCGGCCGCTGCTGGCGGTGCAAGAAGACCGGCAGCCACCCCCGCCTAATCACCCGCCGCCTGACCACCTGCCGCCGCTGCAAAGGCTCCGGCCTCCGGCTGCGCCACGGCCGGGCCGCCTTCAACTACCTCGCCCGCATCCACGCCGACGCCACCGCCCGCCGCCGCGCCAACCAGCCGACCGCAGGCACCCGATGACCGCCACGCCGAAGGGAACCGTCGTGAGCCTGCTCGACCGCATCGCCGACCGCATCCACGCCCGCACCGACGCCACCGCCGAAGCCCACGGGCTGACGGTCACCCGCCTGCCCGGAGGCCGCCGCCGCATCGGCCACCCCGACCTACCCGCGCTCCTGGAGGCGCGCCGCAACCGCGCCCTCACCCACGGCCTGGACGCCACCGACCACACCCTCATGGACCCGGCCACCCGCGCCGCCCTGAACGCCACCCGCGCGGCGATGACCAACACCAACACGGACCGGCTACGCCGGGCTGCCTGATGAACCCCGCCACCGCAGCGTGCGGGCACTGGATCGGCGGCGAAGCACGCGTCTGCCTCGCCACCGACCGGGTGCGCCGCTATCTGACCGGGCCGCGCTGCCCCGCGCACACCCCGGCCGCGCTGGTCGGGCGACCCGAACCGCCGTCCGCCTCGCTCACCCAGGAGTCACCCATGACCGACTCTGGCCCGATGCTGGTCGCCGCGCTCGCACTGGCCGCCGAGGGCTACCCCGTGTTCCTGCTCGGCCGTTCCAAACGACCCGTCGCGAACTGCCCGGCCTGCCCCAAGGTCGACACCAACCACGATCCGGCCACGTGCGGTCACCTGACCTGTCACGGCTTCTACGCCGCCACCCGCGACCCCGACCGCATCACCGCCATGCACGCCGCTGTCGCGCGTGGGCTGCTCGCCATCCGCACCGGGCAGTTGTGCGACCTGGCCGTGGTGGACATCGACCCCCGCAACGGCGGCCGGGTGCTCCCCGAGCTGATGCCGCCAACGCGGTGCGTACGCACCGGTTCCGGCGGCTGGCACCTGTACTACCGCCACCCCGGCGGCACCCTAGCCGCCAAGCTGCATGGCCACCCCGGCATCGACATCAAGGCCGATGGCGGCTACGTCGTCGCCCCGCCGTCCATCCACCCCGGCACCGGACAGCCGTACCGGAGGGTGGGGGACCGGCCTGTCAATGAGATGCCCCCGCCGCTGGTCGCGGTGTGCCGGCCGATCGCACCGCCCGACGCCCCGGCCGCCACCGTCACCCCGCTCACGCCGGGGCGGGGCATCTCATCCCCGGCCGCCCTGCTCGCTGCGCACCTCGATGCGGTCGCCCGCGCCCCGGAAGGCCGCCGCCGCAACGTCCTGTACGGCGCGGCCCGAGGTGTCGCCCGGATGGTCGCCGCCGGAGCCCTCACCGCCCCCGACGCCCACGCCGCGCTGTACGCCGCCGGACGCCAAGCAGGCCAAAGCGACCGCGACACCCGGGCCGCCATCACCGGCGGATTCCACGCGGAATCCGTTGCCACCGAAGGGATCGCCGCATGACAAAGCCACACCGGGCCATCGAGGGCACCGCAATCCTCGACCGGCTCCACGACACGCTCACCCGCTACGTCGTGCTTCCCTCACCCGAATCCGTGGACGGGGTGATCCTGTGGATCGCCGCCAGCCACGCCCAACCGGCATGGGCGCACGCGCCGCGCCTGGTCATCCGGGCACCCGAGAAGAAGTGCGGCAAGTCCCGGCTGCTCGACATCGTGGAAGGCACCTGCCACAACCCGCTCATCACCGTCAACGCGTCCCCGGCCGCCGTCTATCGCTCGATCGGCACCGAGGACCCGCCGACCATCCTGCTCGATGAGGCCGACACCATCTTCGGTGGCAAGCAGGCCGAGGCCAACGAGGATCTACGCGGCCTGCTCAACGCCGGTCACCAGCGCAACCGGCCCACCATCCGCTACGACAGCAACACCAAACGCGTCGAGAAGATCGCCACGTTCGCCATGGCCGCCCTCGCGGGTATCGGGCAGATGCCCGACACCATCGAAGACCGCGCGGTGGTCATCCGGATGCGCCGCCGCGCTCCCGGCGAGAAGGTCGCACCGTACCGGCAGCGCCGCGACGGCCCGGGACTGCGCCAGCTCGCCAACGACCTCAGCCAGTGGATCCGTGGTCACCTGCCCGCGCTCGAACACGCCGAGCCGACCATGCCGCTCGAAGACCGGGCCGCCGACACGTGGGAGCCACTCATCGCGGTCGCCGACCTCGCCGGAGGTGAGTGGCCCGACCGGGGACGGCACGCCGCCGAAGCCCTCACCGCCGAACGTGACGGGCACACCGTCACCTCCGACCGCATCCGACTGCTGACCGACTGCCGCGCCGCGTTCGGCACACACGACGCCATCCCCACCGCCGTGCTCCTCGACCGGCTCAAAGCCGACCCGGAAGCACCATGGGCCGAGTACGGCGGCACCGGCCTGACCGCCATGCGGCTCGGCACGCTGCTCCGCGAGTACGACATCACCTCCGGCAACATCCGCTTCACGACCGGACAAGCCAAGGGCTACCAACGCGGCGACTTCGCCGACGCCTGGCACCGCTACTGCCCGGAAGGGGAGCCGTCCCAGCCGTCCCAGCCGTCCCCGCCCAGCTCAACCCCGGGACGGCTTGCCACGGTGGTACGGCTCAAGCCGTCCCAACCCACCCTTGACGACGAGATGCCCCCCGCGCCCGAAAGCGGAACTGGCCGGCGCATACACCCCGAAGGTGCAACGCCGACCAGCAACAGCGACCTTACGCCGCAAGCCGCCACTGGGACGGCTTGAGCCGTCCCACGCGAAAAGCCGTCCCAGCCCTGACCTGCATTGGGACGACTGGGACGGCTGGGACGGCTACCCCGCCCGCCCGGGACATCGCCACCGGGCGACCGCCAGAACGGCCCGCTGAGAGCCACGCAGACACGTCGGTGCATCCCTTCATCCCGACCATGCTCCGATCTTGGCCCTGCGGCGCTCACGGCGGGCCGTTCTAAGCACCTGTGCGCCGCCGCCACCCGCACCCATCCCCCGAGGCCAATCACGCACGAAAGGCCCGCAGAAGCGCTATGGATGCCCACCACGCCGTCACCAGCATCAATCACGGGGAGAGCGACATGGAAACCGACGTTGTTTTGACCATCGAGGAAGCGGCCCGCCGCCTGCGGATCGGGCGCACCAACATGTACGCCCTCGTGATGTCCGGCGAGGTGCAATCCGTGACCATCGGCCGACTTCGCCGGGTGCCCGTTCGCTGCCTGACCGAATACATCGACAACTTGCTTGCCGGACCTACCGACATCCGCCAGGCCGCCTGAGAGAGGACTACCACGAAATGGGACGTAGACCGAATGGCGCATCGACCACTTACAAAGGCTCCGATGGCGACTGGCACGGCCGGGTAACCGTCGGAGTGAAGGACAACGGCAAGCCGGACCGCCGACACGTTCAATCCAAGAGCGAAGCCGAGGTCATCCGCCGCGTGCGAGCGCTGGAGAAAGAACGAGACAGCGGAACGGTACGGAAGCCGGGACAGCGGTGGACCGTAGAGAAGTGGCTGACGCACTGGGTGGAGAACATCGCCGCGCCCGCCGTCCGAGACAACACCATCGCGGGCTACCGCGTCGCGGTCAACAAGCACCTGATCCCGGGCGTGGGCGGGCACCGGCTCGACCGGTTGGAGCCTGAGCACCTGGAGAAGCTGTACGGCCGAATGCAGGCCAACGGCAGCGCACCGGCGACCGCTCATCAGGCGCATCGGACTATTCGCACGGCACTCAATGAAGCGATGCGGCGGGGGCATCTCGTTAGGAACCCCGCATCATTAGCGAAAGCGCCGCGATTGGGGGAGGACGAAGTGGAGCCCTATTCCGTCGACGAGGTAAAGCACCTACTGGACGAAGCGTTGACTCGGCGCAATAGCGCACGATGGGCAGTAGCGCTCTCGCTCGGATTGCGACAAAGCGAAGCGCTCGGACTGAAATGGTCGGACCTCGACCTTGATAAAGGCACGTTGACAGTGCGGCGGGGACGGCAACGGCCACGATGGCGGCACGGTTGCCATGACACGTGCGGCAAGAAGTTCGGCGGTCACTGCCCGGATCGGGTGCCCCTGCGCAAAGAGGCAGCCGAGACGAAATCGCGCGCGGGTCGGCGCACAATCGGATTGCCGGATGCCCTCGTGGCGCTACTGCGGAAGCATCAGGTAGAGCAGGCTGCAGAGCGCCTGACCGCCGCGCAATTGTGGAAGGAGGGCGGCTGGCTGTTCACTACGCCGACCGGCGAGCCGGTCAACCCGCGTACCGACTACACCGACTGGAAGCGACTACTCGTGCGAGCCGGGCTGCGTGATGGTCGGTTGCACGACGCCCGGCACACTGCCGCGACTGTGCTGCTGTTGCTCGGCGTACCGGAACGGGCCGTGATCGGCATCATGGGCTGGTCCAACGGCTCGATGGCAATGCGGTACCAGCACCTCACCGCCCAGGTACGAGACGACATCGCGAAGCGCGTCGACGGGCTTCTGTGGGCCGTTGACGACGCCCAGGGCGACGACGATGACGGCACGTCAGGAGCGCTTGTACGGGCCTGAACTGGGCCGAACTGAGACGGCAACTGAGACGATTGATCTTGAAACGACGGAACGCCCGGCGGACTGCCGGGCGTTTCGCCTGCTGCTGGCGGTGGTGAAGGGATTTGAACCCTTGGAGGGCTTGCACCCTCACACGCTTTCGAGGCGTGCTCCTTAGGCCGCTCGGACACACCACCGCGAAGTAGGTTACCCGACGCCTGACGGGCCCCGTCGCCGGGTCGCCTTCCCGCGGCGAACCTTGAGGTCACCGCGCCTTCGGCCGGGTCGCCTGGCAGGATCTTGTTCATGAGTGTGCACATCGGCGCGCAGCCGGGCGACATTGCCGAGCGGGTTCTTCTGCCGGGGGATCCGATGCGGGCGAAGTGGATCGCCGAGACGTTCCTGAAGGATCCCGTCTGTTACACGCAGGTGCGGGGCATGCTGGGTTTCACCGGCACCTGGCAGGGCGTGCCCGTCTCCGTGCAGGGTTCCGGCATGGGTATGCCATCGGCCTCGATCTACACCCACGAACTGATCAACGAGTACGGCGCCAAGTCGCTGATCCGGATCGGTTCCTGCGGGGCGCTCGCCGAGGACCTCCAGCTCGGTGATGTCATCGCCGCCATCGGGTCCGCCACCGACTCGAACATGAACCGGGTGCGGTTCGACGGGCTCATCGACTACGCGCCCGTCGCGGACTTCTCGCTGCTGCGTACCGCGGCCGATGTCGCCGAGCGGCGGGGGATCGCGCTGCGGGTCGGTCCGATCCTCGCCGCGGACGCGTTCTACACCGACCGGCCCGACCTCTACGACACGCTCTGCGACTACGGCGTGCTCGCCGTCGAGATGGAGTCCGCCGCCATCTACACGATCGCGGCCCGCTACCGCGCCAAGGCGCTGACCATTCTGACGGTCAGCGACCACATCAAGCGCGGCGAGAAGATGGACTCCGCGCAGCGCGAGCAGGGCTTCTCCGACATGGTGCAGATCGGCCTGGACACCGCGATCAGCTAGTCACCGCGATCAGCTATGCCGGAAGAACGTGCGCAGCATCGCCGCGCACTCGTCCTCCAGGATGCCCGCGTAGACCTCTGGGCGGTGGTTCAGGCGCCGGTCCCGGACCACGTCCCAGAGGGAGCCCACCGCGCCCGTCTTCGGCTCCCAGGCCCCGAAGACGAGCCGGGACACCCGGGCCAGCACCAGCGCTCCGGCGCACATCGTGCACGGCTCCAGCGTCACCACCAGGGTGCAGCCCTCGAGCCGCCAGCTTCCGGTGAGCACGGCGGCCCGGCGCAGCGCGATGATCTCCGCGTGTGCGGTCGGGTCGCCGTTCAGCTCGCGCTCGTTGCCGG
The DNA here is from genome assembly GCF_040648555.1 of Actinoplanes sp. NPDC049118. NCBI lineage: Bacteria > Bacillati > Actinomycetota > Actinomycetes > Micromonosporales > Micromonosporaceae > Actinoplanes > Actinoplanes sp. NPDC049118. Next base: position 62,392 of record NZ_JBEZDY010000029.1, on the reverse strand, counting down.
CCGCGGCCAGTTCCTCGCCGTCGGGGTCATAGACGACGGCGCCGACCGGCACGTCCTCCGACGACGCGGATGCGACGGACAACGCCCGCCGCATCCACTGCTCGTGCTTGGGACGCAGCATCAGGCCTCGCGGAGCTCTTCCATCTCGTCGCCGCAGCCCAGTTTCTGGCAGATCTCCGCGGTCACATCCGCCGGCAGCATGCCTTCCAACCCGCACAGCGTCAGCAGCCGGTGCGAGCTCACCCCGAGATCGGTCAGGATCTCGACGTCGCCCACCGGGTCGGCGTCGGGGTCCGCGGCCGGCCGGTCCTCCTCGTCGTCGTCCGAGCCGGGCCTGGGCGCCGCGAGGTCGTCCAGTTCGAGCGCCGGCGTCTCGATGTCGGCGAGCAGCAGCGCGCCGAGCCGCGACTCGTCGGCGTACGCCGAGTCGGAGCCGAACACGCGCAGGTCCTCGCCCTCGTCCAGGCGCAGTATCACCAGGTACTGATCGTCGGCCTCGACGAAGAGCAGCGACAGCTCTGCGTCCGGCTCGGCGTCGCGAAGCCGGTCCACGACCTCGTCGAGGTCGGCGATGCCGGTGAGCTCCAGCTCCGACGCCGTCCACCCGTTCTTGCCCCGGACGACGGCGGCAGCGAAAATCGACACGAATCCCCCCACGGAACTGTGGTCCTCAGCGCCTGACGGTAGCCGTTGGCGCGGCGCAAGTGCAGCGCCACGCCCCGAAGGAGGCCAAAGCTGAAAAACTCAGTTCGCGTGGCGGCGGCGGTTCGCGATCAACTCGCGGAGCCGGGCACCGCGCAGGCGCTGGGGCTGGCTGTGCTCGCGGGCCGACTTCGCATCGGCCAGTGCGACCAGAAGCTCGAGGCGGCGACGGCGACGATCCGGGTCGAGCCGCTGCGGTACGTGGGCCATGAGGCCGAGCGTGCCCAGCCGCACGACGTTCGTCAAGGCCGAGTGCGCTGCGCCACCATAGACACACGTTTCGTCGATGACACACCAGCGCAGAGCTGGACATTCACCACAGCGGCCAGTCGCTTGTAGTGATCCAGCGCACCGCCACGACACCGGCGGCGATCGATAGACCGACCGCGCCCGTGAGGGCCACTCCGGTGGCCGCGCCGCGGTCGCCGAGCACGGCCAGCACGACGGCCACGGCCCAGGCCGAGATCGCGGCGGCGATCGTCCACCAGGCATAGCTGAGCAGATCCCGGCCGAGGGAGCCGAACAGTGTGAACCACACCAGGGTCGCGCCGGCGCCGGCGAGCAGCGGCCCGGCGCCCACCGGGTGCGGCTCGCGATAGACCGGGCGCGGCGGCGGGCCGGGCGGGAGCCCGCGGGGCGGGGGCGGGCGTCCGGGCAGCCATCCGACCGGCGGCTGGGCCGCACCGGGCCAGGATCCGTGCTGTTCGGCCATCGTCGCCCTCCATCCGGTTCGCCGGCCCGTGACGGCCAGCCTATCCAGCATCGGCAGGTCGGCGCTCATGGATGACTTCTGCCAGGATGGCCCGGTGCTTTCCCTGCGCTTCCTCTCGGCCCTGACCGTCGCGGCATGCTCCCTCGCCGCCTGCGGCTCGCCCGGCGACTCGCCGTCGGCGTCCGTGACGCCCGAGTTCGTGGTGCCGTCGCAGGCGGCCGCGGACCCGGCGGCGGGCGCGGCCTCACCCGAGAACGCCCCCGCGGTGACCGCCTCGGCGACGCCGGCACCGACGCCGAGCAAAGCGCCCTCCTCGGCGCCGGTGCGGGTGAAGTACGTCTTCCCCGTGAAGGCGTCGAACGTGGCCTTCCATCCGACCCACTCGAAATATCCGGCGACGGACATCTTCGCCGACTGCGGTGAGCCCGCGGTGGCCACGACCAGCGGCGTCGTGCTCGAGGTGAGCCGCAAGGACGCCTACGTGAAGGGGCAGCCGGACGGCCCGCTCAACGGCGGTCTCTCGGTCTCGATCCTCGGCGACGACGGCGTTCGCTACTACGGTTCGCACCTGAGCCGGATCGAGTCCGGCATCAAGGCGGGCGTCCGGGTCGAGGCGGGCGCACGGCTCGGCGATGTCGGCCGCACCGGCAACGCCAACGGCGTCTGCCACCTGCACTACGGGATCTCGCCGCCGTGCGCCCGGACCGGCGACTGGAAGGTCCGCCGCGGCGTCGTCTGGCCGGCGACCTACCTGACGTCCTGGCGCAAGAAGGGCGGCAAGAGCCCGGTCTCCGCGGTCGCGGCCTGGAAGAAGACCCACGACTGCAAGGCCTGACCGACGGGACGGGGCCGCATCCCTCGCCCAAGGAATGCGGCCCCGCGGTGCGGAGAAATGCCCGTTGCTGAGCGGCCTCAGCTGAACTGCGCGAACCGCTTCTGGGTCCGCCCGTCGATCGTGGTGAAGGCGCCGCCCGCCGCGACGGCGGCGAGGCCGGGGTTGACGGCCATCGCGAGCACGCCCTCGATGCCGTTGCCGTTGGCGGTCCAGTCGCGCAGGTGGCCGTCGCCCACCGCCAGCCCGACGAGCTTCACCCGGTCGTCGGAACCGTCCAGGCACACGCCCTGCGCGCCCCTGCGGGTCGTCCGGCAGGCCTGATCGAAGTGCCCGCCGACGTAGACGGTCTCCCCCAGGACGGCGACGGCCTGCGCATCCCCGTCGAACGCCGCCGTCCAGCGCGTGGCGCCGGAGAGGCTGTAGGAGGTGGCCATGCCGCCCCGGCCGCCGCTGGCGGTGTACACGCCGCCCGGGGTCACCGCGATGCCGTAGGTGATGACCGACGGACCGGGCCGGAAGCCGGTGACGATCTTGGCGGTGGACGGGTCGAGGGCGACCAGCCGGTCGTACCCGGCGACGCTGTTGACCTTGTGGAACTTGCCGCCGACGTAGATCCGCCCGCCGCCGACCGCCAGCGACTCGACCTGGTTGTCGACAGTCGGCTTCCACCTGTCGTCCAGGGCGCCGCTGCTCAGGTCGAAAGCCGCCAGCCCCGCCCGGGCCCGCCCGTCGACTCCGGTGATCACCCCGCCGAGGTAGAGCCGGCCGTTGCCGGCCGCCAGCGCGTACGGCCTGCCGTCGATCGCGTGGTCGAAGGTGCCGGACAGCGCTCCGGTGCGGGCGTCGAGCCGGGCGAGGCTGTCCCGCCGCTGCCCGCCGACGGTGCCGAAGTCGCCGCCGATGTACACGGAGGAGCCGCTGACCGCGAGGGCCTTGACCCGGCCGTCCGCGGTGGGCGCCCAGGGCAGCAGGTCGCCGGTAACCGCGTTGATCGCCGCCAGCCCGGACCGCTTGACGGCCTTGCCCTTGACGAGCGCGGCGGTGAAGTCGCCGCCGACATAGACGGTGCTGCCCGAGTACGCCACCGCAAGGACCGTCCCGTTGAAGCCCGGCACCATGTCCGGCGTCTCGGAGGGCGCCGCCTGCGCCGGCGTCACCAGCGCCGCGACGGCCACGCCCACGATCACGGAGATAACGCGCCACCTGCAAAGTTTGCCCCTGTACGTCACGTGATCAACGTAAACGTATCGATCACGGCTATCTAGTGGCGAAACGGACGAAAAGCAACACGTCCTTACGGCTGATACCGAAGGGGTATGCGAGAGTCTCCGGCGTGAATGTCGCAGTCATCGGACTCGGTCTCATCGGCGGTTCCCTGCTGCGGGCCCTGGCCGCGCACGGGCACCGGGTCACCGGCTACGACGCCGGCGCCGAGACCCGCGAGGCCGCCCGGGCCCTGGCGAGACCGGCACCGGGCGACCGAACGACCGGGGACGCCTGGCACGTGGCCGAGAGCGTCGCCGAGGCCGTCGCGGGCACCGAGGTCGCCGTGCTCGCGGTGCCGCTGCCGGCGATACCCGACGTCCTGGCCGGCCTCGACGGCTACCCGGGGCTGATCACCGACGTCACCTCGGTCAAGGGACCGGTGCGGGACCTGCTCGGTGACCGCCGGTTCGTCGGCGGCCATCCGATGGCGGGCAAGGAGTCCTCGGGCTTCCCGGCCACCGATCCGCGGCTCTTCGACGGCTGCGCATGGGTGCTCTGCCTCGAGCCGGACGACGCCGATCCGGCCGACTGGCTGGCCCTCGCGCGGCTGTTCACCCGGATCGGTGCGCGCGTCGTGCCGGTGACCGCCGCGGAGCACGACCGGGCGGTGGCCGCGATCAGCCACGTGCCGCACCTGCTGGCCGCCGCGCTCAGCGGCGTGCTGGAGGGCAATCCGCTGGCCGGCACGCTGGCGGCCGGGTCGTTCCGGGACGGCACCCGGGTGGCCGCCACCCGGCCCGAACTGATCGCGGCCATGTGCGGCGGCAACGCCCCCGCGGTACGGCGGGTGCTGGCCGGGGTCATCGACGACCTGGAGTCCTTCGCCCGGGAGCTGGAACTCGGCGACCCGATCGCGGCCCTGACCGCCGGCCTGCGACGACCCAGCGAGCTGCGGCGGGCCTGGCCACCGGGGCCCGGCGAGCCGGTCGAGGTGCCCGCCGAGGTCGAGGCGCTGCTGGCACTGGGCCGGGCCGGCGGCTGGGTCTCGGCGATAAACGACGGAACCGTGGCCGGATTGCGGCCGGAAACTGACCGCAATCGTTCCTAGGCTGAGGCGGTAACCCCGGACAACAGGACAGGAGACAGGCCCATGCCTGGTCAGGTCGGTGCCATCGCCAACGAGCGGGAGGGCCTGCTCGCGTACCTCGCCCAGATGCGTCACGTCATCAGGCTCACCGCGTACGGGCTCACGCCCGAACAGCTGCGGGCCGCACCCACCGCGAGCGAACTGACGGTCGGCGGCCTGATCAAGCACTGCTCGTCGATCGAGGAGGGCTGGATCGACACCGTACGCCGCGAGCCGCGCGAGCTGGACTACCACGCCTACGCCGACAACTTCGCCCTCCGGGACGACGAGACGATCGAGGACGTCCTCGCGGACTACGACCGGGTCGCCGCCAAGACCGAGAAGACCATCGCCGAGATCGCGGACCTCGGGCAGGACGTGCCGATCGACCACTCGGTGCCGTGGAACCCGAAGGACCTGGACAACTGGTCGGTCCGCTGGGTGCTGCTGCACCTCATCCAGGAGACGGCCCGGCACGCGGGGCACGCCGACATCATCCGCGAGGCGCTGGACGGCGGCACGGCGTACCCGATCATGGCCGCGGCCGAGGGCTGGCCGGAATCGCCCTGGATGAAGCCCTGGAAGCCCACGGGCGACCAGGTCCTCTAGAGCCGCTCGCCGCGGTCGAGGCGGACCACCCGCCGGTCGGTCACGATCGCGGTGACCAGGTCGTGCGGCGTCACGTCGAAGGCCGGGTTCACCGCGTCCGAGTAGCCGGTGACCTCGGCCGCGCCGCGGTCCTCGATCTCCACCGCGGCGCCGTCCGGGGTCCCGGTGTCCACCGTCGACTCCGGCGCGACCACGACGAACGGGAGACCCGCGCGGCGCGCGCCGAGTGCGTGCGCGTAGCTGCCGATCTTGTTGATCACGTCGCCGTTCGCGCAGATCCGGTCCGCGCCGAGAATGACCGCGTCGGCCTCGCCCCGGGCCAGCAGGAACGGGCCGGCCGAGTCGACCGCGACCCGGAAGTCGATGCCCGCCTCGCGCAGCTCCCAGGCGGTCAGCCGGGCGCCCTGCAACAGCGGCCGCGTCTCGCTGGCGATCACCCCGGCCAGCGCGCCGCGGCGATGCAGCTCGGTCACCACGCCCAGCGCCGTGCCCCCGGTCACCGCCGCGAGGCCCCCGGTGTTGCAGTGGGTCAGCAGCCGGGGTCGCGCGCCGCAGAGCTCGACCATCAGGTCGGCGCCGAGGGCGGCCATCGCGGCCGAGGCGGCGATCTCCTCGTCGCGCACCGCGAACGCCTCGGCCAGCACGGCGTCCGGGCCCGCCGGGAGCCGGGCCGCGGCCCGCCGGGCTCCGCGCGCGAGGTTCACCGCCGTGGGCCGGGCATGCTCCACCAGGTGTACGGCACCGGCCAGCGCCGCGTCGTCGCCGGCGAACTGCCGGGCCGCGAGCGCCACCCCGAAGGCGCCGGCGACGCCGAGCGCGGGAGCGCCGCGTACCGCCAGCGACCGGATCGCCGCGACCAGGTCGGCGATCGTGGCGAGCCGCAGGACGCGCAGCTCCCCCGGCAGCGCCGTCTGGTCGATGATCTCGATGGCGCCGTCCGCCCAGTCGATCGTCCGCATGCGGCGCAGCCTATTGCAGGCCGGCCCGGGTCAGACCGTCGAGCGGAGCACGACCCGGTCGAGCACCGCGAGCAGGGCGTCCTGGCTCTTGCCGAGCTCCTCGCCCGTCCATCGCCCCTCCAGGGCGATCGCGGTGCCGCCGTGGGTGCGCAGCTCGGCCCGCACCGGGCTGCGCTTGGTGATCGTCGCCGTTGCGATCTCCTCGTACGGCAGGAAGTGGTAGCGCTGCGCGAGCTCCTCGACCGGCCCGGAGTTGATCAACGCGTGCAGCCGGTCCTTGCCGTTGTCAGTGGACTTGGGGCCGGGCACGAACACGAAGCCGCGATCGAGCAGGACCACGTCGGTGTGCACCCCGTCGACCTTGAAGTTGGCCAGGGCGCCGATGACGCCCGCTCCGGTGGCGGTGGCCGCCCGCTCGACGATCGCGGCCGCCTCGACCCGGACTCCGGCCTCGGCGAGCCGGGCGCGGGCCTGCTCGACGGTGTCCGGCGAGACCGCCAGCTTCGCGATCTCCTCGAAGTCGACCTCGGCGCCGTCCGCGTCGGTCAGCGTGACCGGCTCCGACCACGAGTGCCGCCAGTACGCGACGCCGGACCGGACCGCGGCGAGCACGAAGAGCATGTCCATAGTGGCGGCGAACTTGGCCGCCGCCTCCTTACGGGTCGAGTCCTGGTGGAACTCCTCGGCAAGCTCGCCGAGCCGGCCGGCCGCCACCAGGTCGAAGAGGTTGCCGAGGCCCGGGTCGGGCACGCCGGTGAGCCGGCCGAGCGAGCGGAAGAGCCGGTCGGCGTTGCGCTGCAGGCGTGCGGTGGCCACCGCGGCGGTGAACTGGGGCCAGGGCAGCACCTGCCGGCTGCCGACCTCGACCACGGCCTGCTGCAGGGCGACACCGGCGACGGCGATGGAGGGCAGCAGCGCCCCGGCCGGCCGGCCGTCGGCGGGATGCGGGACCTGCGGCGCGGCGCGCATCACGGCGATCCGCTCGGCGTTCGACGGGTGGGTGTCCCAGCGCGACCGGTGCTCCTCGGGCTCCTCGTCGCGCATCTTCGCCAGCTCCTCGTTGCGGGCGGCGACCAGCGCGCCGAAGCCGCCGAAGATGTCGTCCGGCGCGAAGCCCGCCTCCCAGCCCCACGCCACGTACGAGCTGAAGTAGAAGTCCCAGGCGCTGTCGATGATCGGCAGTTCGCGCAGCGCGGAGATGGCGACCTCCGGGCCCGCCACCCGCACGGAGGCGCGGTCGGCGTCGAGCTCCTGGCGCCGCGAGGCGGCGTTGTCGACGAGCAGGTAGAGCCGCGCGTAGCCGCGGAAGACCCAGCCGACCGGGTTCCACCGCCCGATCCGGCCGATCGTGTGCCCGATCGCGAGCCGGCCCCGGTACGCGACCGCGCCCAGCCGGGTGTGCCGCCCGGAGTAGTGCCCCAGCTCGTGCGCGACGACCGAGCGCAGCTGGTCGACGGAGAGGGCCTGCAGCAGCGGCATGCCCAGGTAGAGCCGGCGCCGGCCGCCGATGAGGCCGAGCAGCCTGGCGTCCTCGCTGACCGCCGCGTTGACCTCCGGCACCAGCCGGATCTCGTCCGGCATGCGCGTGCCGACCTCGGTCGCCAGGGCCTGCACGAGACCCCACAGCTCGGGGGCGTCGTGCGGCGCGACGATCAGCCCGTGCATCGGCTGTGGACGGGTCCGGATCGCCCGCCACAGGCCGACCGCGGTCGCGCCGACGGCGAACAGCAGGGGCAGGCCGAGCTTGAGGCCGATGGTCGCGTTCGACTCGACGGAGACCCAGACCACGAAGGCCAGCACGGCGACCAGTTGAAGCAGCGCGACGACGTAGAAACCGAGCAGCATGAAGACGGACGCGGCGGCGCGCAGCATGACGTTTCCTCCCGTGGCAACGCCCGGCAGCACCGGACAGCGCAGCGAAGATACCGATCAAGATTCACACCGGCAACCCCGTTCCAGGCCGCCGCGCGGCTCTACTCTGGCGGCATGGCATCCCGTGATCCGGTCGCTGACCTGCGGCGCATCGCATTTCTGCTGGAACGCGCCAACGAGGCGACATACCGGGTGAAGGCCTTCCGGTCGGCGGCCGCGACCGTCGCCGCCCTTCCCGCGGCGGAACTGGCGGAGCGCGTGGCCGCCGGCACGCTGGCCGAGCTCCCCGGCGTCGGCGAGGTCACCGCGCGCTGCGTCACCGAGTCGTTGAACGGCGAGCACCCCGTCTATCTGCGGCGCATCGAGTCCACCGAGGGCACCGACCTCCAGGGCGCGGCCGCGGTTCTGCGGGAGGCGTTGCGCGGCGACTGCCACGCGCACTCGGACTGGTCGGACGGCGGCTCACCGATCGAGGAGATGGCGCTGGCGGCGGTCGAGCTGGGCCACGAATACCTGGTGCTCACGGACCACTCGCCGCGGCTCACCGTGGCCCGCGGGCTGACCGCCGAGCGCCTGCGCCGGCAGCTCGACCACGTGGCCGCGCTGAACGCCGCACTGCCGGACGGTTTCCGCATCCTCACCGGCATCGAGGTCGACATCCTCGCCGACGGGTCGCTCGACCAGGAGGACGAGCTGCTCGCCCGCCTGGACGTGGTGGTCGGGTCGGTGCACAGCAACCTGCGCGACGACTCGGCGAAGATGACCCGCCGGATGGTGGCCGCGATCGCCAATCCGCACCTCGACATCCTCGGCCACCTCACCGGCCGGAAGGTCGCCGCGAGCGGCGCCGGCGACAAGGGGCACCGGGCCGGGCGGACCCGGCCGCCGAGCGACTTCGACCTGAAGGCGGTTCTCGGCGCCTGCCTCGAGCACGGCAAGGCCGTGGAGATCAATTCGCGGCCGGACCGGCTCGACCCGCCGAAGCGGATGCTCACCGTCGCGGTCGAGTCCGGCTGCCTGTTCAGCATCGACACCGACGCGCACGCGCCGGGCCAGCTCGACTGGCAGCGGTACGGGTGCGAGCGTGCGGCGCTCTGCGGCGTACCGGCGGACCGGGTGGTCAACACGTGGTCGGCCGACCGCCTGCTGGAGTGGACCGCGGGCCACGCCCCGGCGAATTAGTGCAGCGTGGCGGCGGTGGGTTCCCGTAGGGTCGGCGCGTGGGACAGATTGATGACCTCGCGAACCGTTACGTCGACGACTGGGCGCCGCTCAACCCGTCCGGCGCAACGTTCATCGGCGTGCCCGGCTACGACGACAAACTCGATGATCTCTCGCCCGAGGGCTTCGAGGCGCACGCCGAGCTGACCCGGCGCACGCTGGCCGAGCTCGACCCGATCGAGCCGGAGACCGAGGCGGAGAACGTCGCCAAGGACGCGATGCAGGAGCGGCTCGGTCTCGAGCTGGCCCGCCTCGACGCCGGCGACGTCGCCAGCGGCGTCAACGTGATCGCGAGCTCGCTGCACGAGTTGCGGATGGTCTTCGACCTCATGCCGACACAGGGCGAGGAGGCGATCGCCAACATCTCGGCTCGCCTCGCCGCCTTCCCCCGGGCCCTTGAGCAGTACCGGCGCACGCTGCTCGAGCAGGCCGCCAAGGGCAACGTCAGCGCGAGCGTGCAGCTCGTCGAGGTCGGCGAGCAGTGTGCCGCCTGGACCGATCCGGCCCGCGACAACTTCTTCCACCGGCTCGCCGACGGGCTCGCCGTCGACGGGGCCCTCGCGGCCGACCTGCGGCGCAACGCCGCCGCGGCGACCGCGGCGACGGCCGGCTTCGGCGAGTTCCTGCGTACGGAGCTGGCGCCGCTCGGCCGCGAGAAGCAGGCGGCGGGCCCGGAGCTTTACGACCGCGCGTCGCAGTACTTCCTCGGCGCGCGGGTGGACCAGCTCGAGACGTACGCGTGGGGCTTCGAGGAGCTGGCCCGGCTCGAGGGGGAGATGCGCGTCCTCGCGACCCAGATCGTCGGCCCCGGCGCGACCGTCGACGAGGCCGTCGCGGCGCTCGACGCCGACCCCGCCCGCCGCATCGCGGGCAAGGAGGCGTTCCGGGACTGGATGCAGGCTCTGGCCGACAAGGCGGTGTCCGAGCTCAACGGCACACACTTCGACATTCCCGAGCCGGTCCTGACCATCGAGTGCTGCACCGCTCCGACCAGCGACGGCTCCATCTACTACACCGCACCGAGCGAGGACTTCAGCCGCCCGGGACGAATGTGGTGGGCCGTGCCCGAGGGCATGACCGAGTTCTCCACCTGGCGCGAGGCCACCACGGTCTACCACGAGGGCGTGCCGGGCCATCACCTGCAGATCGGGCAGACGATCTACCGCGCCGAGCTGCTAAACCGCTGGCAGCGGCTGCTCTGCTTCTGCTCCGGGCACAGCGAGGGCTGGGCCCTGTACGCCGAGCGCCTCATGGACGACCTCGGCTACCTCGCCGACCCGGGCGACCGGCTCGGCATGCTCGACGGGCAGGCGCTGCGGGCCTGCCGGGTGATCGTGGACATCGGCATGCATCTGGAGCTGGAGATCCCCCGCGACAACCCGTTCGGCTTCCACCCGGGCGAGCGCTGGACGCCGGAGCTGGGCTGGGAGTTCCTGCGGGCGCACACGCGGATGGATACCGAGGTGCTGCGCTTCGAGTGGAAGCGTTACCTCGGCTGGCCGGGGCAGGCCCCGTCCTACAAGGTCGGCGAGCGGATCTGGCTGCAGGCCCGGGATGACGCGCGGGCCCGCAAGGGCGCCGACTTCGACCTCAAGGCGTTCCACCGCGACGCGCTCAACCTCGGCGCGCTGGGCCTGGACCCGCTCCGCAAGGCGCTCGACCGGCTCTGAGTGCCCGAGCGGCACCGGTCACACCGCAACGGCCCGCCCGGCCCTCCGCCGGGCGGGCATTCTCATGGAATCGTCCGCATCGCGAGACAATCGGCGTGTCCGAACAACTACTCTGCGTAGGATTTTAGCCCTACGTAATGCGTTCGTTACCAAATGGTGACTATCGCGGCGCTTGCCGATCTATTCCATTGTGGAACGCTCTGTGTGACCTCGGCCATACGCAATTCGGCCGGGGAGCGCTCTTTCCGCGTGGGCGACGACGATCGCCGTTCCCCGCGCCCCGGCGCAGCTAGAGGCCGGTTTCCGCCGCGTAGTACAACCACTCCACCCAGTAGGCGTATCCCCCGATCAGCCGAGCCAACTCTGACCCTTGGAAAGGGGTCGCATGAATATTTCTCGGATAGATTGACCCGGATCGGTGCGCCCGCTCGGCTACGGAGGGTAGCCGCCAAAACGGTCTATCGCGGATGCATGGCGGAGGAATTGGCAATGTCAGTCTCGGTGGACAACCGGCGAACACGTCTGCGCTCGGCGCTCGCGGCGGTTCTGACGGTCCTGATACTCGTCCCGGCGGCGATCCTCTTCGCGCGAGTCTGGGGGACCATCTCCGACGAGCGACGCAGCACGGAGCTTGAGCAGCAGGGCGTCGAGTACGTAGCGGCCCTGGCACCCCTGGTCAGCTCCCTGGCCGAGGCACAGTCCTCGGCGCTTGCCGGCGTCGCGGCCGCGCCGGGTTCGCTGAACGCCGCCGTCAACGGCGTCGCCGCCGTGGACCAGCGCCTCGGCGAGGTCCTGAGCACGCGGGAACGCTGGACCGACCTGCGCCAGAAGATCGAGAAGCTGCCGAAGACCGCCAGCAGCCCGCTGCTCGTCTTCCAGGCGCACGTCGAGGTCACCGACCTCGCGCTCGCCCTCTACAGCGCAGTGCGCGAGAACTCCGAGCTGAACCGCGACCCCGACAACAACGTCTCCCACCTGCAGCAGGCCATCGCGGTCGATCTGCCCGCCGCCGTCGTGCAGGTCAGCCGCATGGGCGACCTCAGCCAGCTGGTCGCCGAGGCCAGCCCGCAGCTGAAGGCACAGCTCAGCCCGCAGTTCGGCGCCGCCGTGCAGTCCGTCAACACCACGGTCAACAGCCTGACCGACAACCTGCAGGCCGCGGTCGACGACCTCGGCAGCTCCACCCTCAGCGGCGAGCTGGTCAGCGGGCTGGACTCGTTCCGCCGCGGCGTGGAGTCGCTGACCCGCGGCGCCAACCCGGGCGGCGCACCCAACACGGCCACCATGGCCACCGCGCAGAGCCAGCTGCAGGTCTCCCTCTCGAACCTCTCCGGCATCGTCTCGCGCGAGATGACGGCGCTGCTCGAAGACCGGATCGACGACCTGGACTCGCAGGCGCTGGTGGCGCTGGCCGCGGGCGGCGCGGCCGTCCTGCTCGTCATCGCCGCGCTCGTCACGACGATGACCGGCGGAAGCCACCGGGCGACCGGCCGGGCGCCGGGCGAGGAGACCCGCGACACGACCGTGGGCACCGCCGGCTCCGACCCCGCCGCCCCGGCTCCCGCGTTCGGCGAGGACAACCCGACATGGCGGGAGCGATCCGGTGCTCTTCGGTAAGTTCCGTATCCTCGGCAAGCTGACGCTGCTCGTCCTCGTACCGCTGATCGGCGTCGTCGCGCTCGCCGTGCCGATCGTCGTCAACCGCGTCGACGCCGCCCGCGACGCGCAGTCCATCTCCGACAAGGTCGAGTTGGCCAACCGGGTCGGTTCGGCGGTGCAGGAGCTCCAGGAGGAGCGCCTGCTCTCCGTCGGCTACCTGTTCGGCCTGATCCAGGCGCCGGAACTGCTCGTGCAGAGCGCCAAGGCGACCGACCGCATCCAGGGGCTCAAGCGCCTCGACACTCCGATCTCCGCGGAGCTGCTCGAGGCCGTCGACGGCCTGAAGCAGCTGGACAGCACCCGGGCCAACGTCATCAACCGGACCATCCGGCCCGACCTGATCGTCACCGAGTTCACGACGGTGATCACGCCGATCATCAACGCGCTCTCGCTGGCGCAGAGCGCCGACCTGACCACCTCGACGGGCCGGCAGATCTACGCCCTCGAGCAGTCCCTGCGCACCGACGACATGGTCAGCCAGGCCATCGCCTACCTGAGCGCCGCCGCGGTGACCAAGAACGCCTCCCTGGTCGGGCTCTTCTACTCGACGCTGGCGCAGCTGCGGCTGGTCATCATCACCGCCAGGCCGTACTTCACGGACGCCCAGTACAAGCTCTACCTGGGTGCGCAGGAGGCGTTCGCCTCCCGGGTCGGCAACCGGTTCCTCACTGAGGCCGCCACCGACCCGGAGTCGGCCGTCAAGCTGCTGAGCGCCCAGACGCTCTTCCCGTCGCTGCGTTCCGTCATCGTCCTCGGCGGCTTCGTGGAGAAGCGGGTCGCCGCGGACGTCAACGTCGCCGTCGAGGACAGTCGGGGCAGCGCCCTCCGCGTCGCCGGCCTCGTCGGCGGTGGCGCGCTGATCCTGCTGCTGGTGGTGGTCGCGCTGTCGTTGATGATGGCCCGCGCGGTCGCCCTGCCGCTGCGCCGCCTCACCTTCTCCGCCGACCGGATCGCCCGCGCCGCGGAGGCCGAGCTCGAGCGGGTCGCCGACGACGACGCCGAGCACGCCCGGCCGATCCGCCTCGACCCCGTCGACGTGGAGGCACAGGACGAGATCGGCGACCTGGCCCGCGCCTTCGACCGGGTGCAGATCACCGCGGCCCGGCTGGTGGAGCGGCAGGTGCTCGGCCGCCGCAACGTCGCGCAGATGTTCGGTCACGTCGGGCGCCGCACCCAGAACCTGGTCGGCCGCCAGCTCGCCCTGATCGACAGCCTGGAGCGCCGCGAGACCGAGAGCGACCGCCTGCGGGAGCTGTACCGCCTCGACCACCTGTCCAGCCGCCTGCGCCGGAACGCGTCCAGCCTGGTCGTGCTCTCCGGTGCCGTCGGCGCGAACGACCACATGGCGCCGCTGGCGCTCTCCGACGTCGTCCGGCTGGCCCTCGGCGAGATCGAGGACTACACCCGCGTCGACGTCGAGGTGCCCGAGGAGATCGTGATCGTGCCGGCCGTCCTGGCCGACCTGACGCTGCTGCTGGCGGAGCTGATGGAGAACGCGACGTCGTTCTCGCCGCCGCACACCCGCGTCCGGGTCACCGCGGCGGAGCTGCGCGGCGGCGCCCGGCTCGCGGTCATCGACCAGGGCCTCGGCCTGACGCCCGAGCGCCTCGCCGAGGAGAACGCCCGGCTGACCCGCCGTGAGCGCCTCGACCTCGCGCCGAGTGAGGTGCTCGGCCTGTTCGTGGTCGGCCGCCTCGCCCGGCGGCACGGCATCGAGGTCACCCTGGCCGACACCCCCGACGGCGGAATCACCGCCTGGGTCGACCTGGACCCGTCGCATCTCGTGGCGGCCCCCGAGCCGCTGCCGAGCACTCCGGTCGGACCCATCCACGCGACCGTGCCCAGCTACCACACCGAGTTCGCGCCGCTGATCGCCGGCACGTCGGCCCGGTCGGTGCCGGGCAGCGCCCAGCCGTTCGACGCCAATGTGCTGCAGCGGGCCACGAAGACGCTCCAGGCCGGCCGTTCGTGGAACGCGTTCGCGGCGGACCGCGCAAGCGCACCGGCGATCGAGGCGGCACCGCGCGGCTACCCGACGCAGCCCGTGCCGCAGTTGCCGGCCGCGCAGCCGGCCTACCCGGCGCCGGGCCCGTACATCGCCGGCACGCCCGTGGCCGGACGCTTTCCCCCGCTGGAACTTCCGTCGGCGGGCCGGTTCGTCGAGCCCGAGCCCCCCGTCGTGGTGGATGGACCGATCGTCATGTCGACACCCTCCGACGCCGTCCAGCTGCCGCAGCAGCGCACGGCTCCGGAGGCGCGTAACGCCGCCCCCGCGGCTCCGCTGCGCCGCCGCGTGCCCGGCAACCAGATGCCGATCGAGGCGGGGCACCGGCCGACGGCGGCGCCGACGCCCACGTCCGACGACGCGCTCGCGGCCCGGGAGGCGTTCGAAGCCTTCGAGGCGGGGGTATCCCGCGCCAAGTGGGACGTCATCGAGCAGGACATGTCCTCGCCGCCGGCCGCCGGGCACCCGCCGCTGACCCGCCGGGTACCGGGCGCGACGCTGCCGGCCACCGATTCCCCGAAGAACCCGGTGCCGGCGGCCTCCCCGCCGCAGCCGCTCGACCCGGAAGCCGCCCGGGCCTCGATGGAGCAGTTCGAATTCGGCGTCGCACGCGCCATGAGTGAAACGCAGCCACTACCAGAGGGACAACCGCGATGACTTCCCCCTACTCCACCGAAACCGGCAACGGTCAGGACTTTGCGCAGTCCCAGCTGAGCGCCGAGGCGAAGACCTTCAACTGGCTGCTGGACTCGTTCACGTCCGGCACCGCGGGAGTTGTCGAAGCGATCGCCGTCTCCTCCGACGGCCTGCTGATGGCGATGTCGGCGATCAAGGACCGGCCCAACGCCGAGCGCCTGGCGGCGGTCGTCTCGGGCCTGACGAGCCTCGCCGGCGGCGCGGCCAGCTGGTACGCGCTGGGCAGCCTCAACCGTGTAATCATCGACATGGCGGACGGCTACCTGCTCGTGACCGCGATCAGCGCCGGCTCCGTCCTCGGCGTCATCGCGGACCGGACCGCAAACCTCGGCACCCTCGCGTACGAGATGACGCTCTTCGCCACCCGCGCAGGCGGTGCCCTCAGCCCGCGCCTCATCGCTGAATTGAAGAACGCCGTTCAGCAATGAGGCATTCGGCCGACCCCGACGACCCGGCACACCCGGCGGCGCCAGGTGTCCGGCCGTTCCTGCGTAACGCCGTCTCCGGCGGGCGGCATCAGGCGGCACTGCCGGCGGTGCCGCAGCAGCACCCGGCGCCCGCTCCCGCGCCCGCGCCCGCGCCCGCGCCCGCGCCCGCGCCCGCGCCCGGCGAGCAGACCACGTCGCTGCGGCCGTTCGTCATCACGTCCGGCCGCGTCGACGGGCTCGACCCGAACATCGGATTGGAGACCCAGGTCAGCGCTCACCCGGGCGCGCTCTCCGCGCGCCTCTCGCCCGAGCAGCGGGCGATCGTGCACCTCTGCGGCGAGCCGCTGTCGGTCGCGGAGATCTCCGCCCGGCTTCAGATGCACCTCGGTGTAACCCGGATCCTCGTCGGCGACCTGAGGGCCGCCGGGCACCTTGACGTTCAAGTGTTGGAGAGCGACTTCCCCGACCCCGAGACCATCATGCGAGTTATCCGTGGACTTCGATCAATATCCTGACCGCCGGGCCTTCGGCACGGCGCGCGTGCCCGAGGCGCCGCGGCGGGCCAAGCCCCCCGTGCCGGTCAAGATCATCGTGGCCGGCGGCTTCGGCGTCGGCAAGACGACGACCGTCGGCGCGATCTCGGAGATCTCACCCCTGACCACCGAGGCCGAGATGACGATGGCGGGCGTCGGCGTGGACGATCCGGGCCAGGCGGCCGGGAAGACCACCACCACCATCGCGATGGACTTCGGCTGCGTCACGATCGACCAGACGCTGAAGCTGTACCTGTTCGGCACGCCCGGTCAGACCCGCTTCGCGTTCATGTGGGACGACCTGGTGCGCGGGGCCCTCGGCGCCCTCGTGGTGGTTGATACGACCCGGATTGACGACTGTTATCCCGCTGTGGATTACTTTGAGCGGGCCGGCCTTCCGTTCGTCGTCGGCATCAACACCTTCAACGGACAGCTAGGCTACAACCTGGACGAGGTGCGCTGGGCCTTGGCCGTACGTGACGAGGTGCCGATCGTGCAGTTCGACGCGCGTTTTCGGGGATCGGTGCGCGATGCCCTGCTCGTCGTGCTCGACCAGGCCCTCGACAAGGCCATGAAGATGAGATCGTCGTAAGGTGTTCGCCGACTCGCTCCGTGCCCGGTTCCCAAACCGCCCGTCGAGCGGGCAAAGTAAGTACGGGCAACTGCGTGTGACGGGAGGACGGTGACGTGCGAGGCGGATTGGACGACGCGCTCGACAAGCTGGCGCGCCGGGACGAACTGCGTCGTCGTGCCGCGGGAGAGGTAAACGGCACTCCGCCGTCGGTGACGGAGCTGGTCGAGGCGATCGCCGCTGTCGTCGGCCGCAACCCTGAGCTCGGCGTGACGGTGGGTGTCGAGGGCGCGGGTGACCCGGTGCTGCTGCACTTCGCGGTCGAGGACGGCATCGTGCAGGTCAGCGCGGACAACTCGGTCGCCGACCGGGTGGCCGAGGCCGCGCCGACGTCGCCGCGGCACGCGGACTTCGACATCGACCCGGAGGAGCCCGAGCAGTACACCCCGCCGCACGGCTACGTCTTCGAGCAGCCGGCGGATCCGGGCAGAGACGCGCGCCGGGCGGACTACCCGACCGCCGACCAGTCCTACGACCGCTATGACGAGTCGTCGGCACCACGCGCACAGGACACGTTCGCGCCGCACCCGTTCGCGGCGACCCCGCCGCCCCCGGTCCCGCCGCAGACCAGCCGCCGCGTCCACGCGGAGCAGCACCGCGCGCCGGAGGATTCGAGCGCGGCCCAGCGCGCCGCATACCAGCAGGTCCCGGAGCAGCGTGGCATGCCGGCCCCGCTACCGGAGCCGATCCCGCTGCGGGTCGACACGGAGGAGACGGAGATCGCCGCGAAGCGCCTGGCGGCCCTCCTGCGCGACAACCCCTCCCTGCTTCGCTCCCAGGAGTAGGCGGCCGCCGCCAGAGTAAGCGGCGGCCCTCCGCCCGTGGCTGACCCGCCGGTCAGCTCTCCGGGCCCAGCCTCCCGATCGCCTTCTCCACGCCGGCGACCCGGTCGGCGAGCAGGCCGACCGCGCCGACCGCCCTGGTCATCGGGTCGTCGGCCGCGCCGCCCAGCGCCTGGTCGCGCACGTAGGCCGCCTTGACCTGCGCCCAGCGCTCCGCCTGCTCCGGGGTCAGCCGCCCCCGCAGCTCGGCCAGCTTCAGCAGGTTCGCCTCCGCGCCGGTCGTCAGCGTCTGCGCCTCGCCGCGATAGTGGTCGTCGATGACCGTCTCCAGCTCGGCGTCGTTCATCACGGAGACGATCCGCTCGGCCAGCTTGTTCATGTTGCGGTACGAGCCCTGCAGCTTGAACGGCGGCTCGGTACGCCCGGCGTCCGACTGCCCAGCCGAGGCGATGTACGCCCGGTTGTTGTTCAGCACGATCCGCTGCACCCGGCGCATCTTGCGCAGCACCGACAGGATCTGTTCCAACTCGGTCGCGGAGTACGGATGGCTGAGCCGGTCCGGCCGCACCGACTCGTCGCCCTCGGCGAGCCGGACCAGCAGCGGCAGGTCGGCGCGGTCGCGGGACGACAGCGGCGCCAGTACGGTGTTCGACGTCAGCGCGTTCTCCAGGTACGACATCTCGAAGACGTCGTCGCGGCCCGCGAGCACGTCGCCGAGGTTCCACACGTCGGCGCGGTTGGCCAGCATGTCCGGGATCCGGAACCGCTGCCCGCTCTCGGTGTACGGGTTGCCGGCCATGCACACCGCGAACCGCTTGCCCCGCATGTCGTACGTGCGGGTGCGGCCCTCCCAGACGCCCTCCATCCGGCGCTGCGCGTCGCAGAGCGAGATGAACTTCTGCAGCAGCTCCGGCGAGGTGTGCTGGATGTCGTCCAGGTAGAGCAGGACGTTGTTGCCCAGCTCCAGGGCGAACGAGATCTTCTCGACCTCCTGCCGCGCCGTCGCGTTCGGTGCCTCCGCCGGGTCGAGCGATGTGACGTCGTGGCCCAGCGCCGGGCCGTTGACCTTCACGAACACCAGGCCGAGGCGGTTGGCGACGTACTCCATCAGCGTCGTCTTGCCGTAGCCGGGCGGCGAGATCAGCAGCAGCAGGCCGGACTGGTCGGTGCGCTTGGCGTCGCCGGCCGCGCCGAGCTGCCGGGCCAGGTTGTCGCCGATCAGCGGCAGGTAGACCTCGTCCAGCAGCCGGTTACGCACGAAGGCGTTCATCACGCCGGGCTTGAACTCGTCGAGCCGCAGCCGCTCGCGTTCGGCGGCGGCCAGGGCCGTCCGCTGCTTCTGGTACGCCCGGTACGCCGGCACCGCGGCGGCCCGGAACTCACGGGTGCGGGTCAGCACCTCGTCCAGCCGCAGGTCGAGCCGGCGATCGACGATGCGGGGATGCGTGCCCAGCAGGCCGACCACGGTCGCGGTCAGCGCCGCCGCCGAGTCGTGCCGGGTCAGCGCCGTCCCGGTCAGCTCGAGGGCGACGGCCTCGGCGAGGTCGTCCGCGGCGCCGGCCTCCGGCTGCGCGGCCAGGAACGCCGTCAGCCAGGCGGTCACGAGCTGCCGCCGCGCGCCGACGTCGTCGTTCAGGGCGCGCAGGTCGTCCGCGTAGTCGCGGGCGGCCGCCGCCGGGCCGCTGCCGAGGGCGCGGTGGAAGCGCTCGACCAGCGTGCGGGCGCCGGCGCCGGTGACGAACCCGGCCGGCGTGCTGGCCAACTCCTCCACCAGGTACTCGCCGACCAGCGGATGGGCTCCCGCCGCCGTGCTGAGCTCCGCGCACAGGTCGGGCAGCGCGGAGCCGGCCGAGCCGAACATCTCCCGGGCACGGACCAGCGACGACGCGCGGCGCGCCCAGGCCTGCTTGTCGCCCTCGCCGAAGGCCCAGAACAGCTGAGCCTCGGCGCGTACCGAGCCGGGGTAGCGCAGCAGGCCCGCGGCGGCGCTCAGGCGGACCAGGGCCTCGAGGATCAGGGCGGCGTCGGCGTCGTGCACGCCACGCTCGTACCCCTCGTCGTACCGGGCCTCGGCGGCCCGGCGCACGACGGCGAGCAGCGTGCCGCCGGCCGCGGCCGCCGCGACCCCGGCGGGATCGTCGGCGAGCAGCGCCGCGGCAAGGTGCTCACCGCGATAGACCGACGGCGTCTCGGAGACGACGGTCTGGTTCCAGAACGGCCGGGTCGCCGCGAAGGACGCGTCCCGGACGGGGGCGCGGTAGTCGGTGCCGGTGACCGCGAACGCCAGGTCGGGCCCGTCCGGCACCAGCGTCAGGTCGATGGCCTGGGTGTTCACCGCGAACGTGTGCCGGCCCAGGCGGATGGTGGCGCCGCCCTCGCCGTACAGGTCGAGCCGGTCGCGCAGGGACCGGCCGGCCTCCTGCCGCGCGGCCTTGACGCGCCCGTCCAGCTCTTCGGCCCGGACGGTGTCGCCGAGGGTACGCAGCTCGCCCGCGACCGAGCGCAGCTTGCCGACCATCGGATCGGTGGCGAAGTAGGTGTTGACCTCGTCGAGGGTGGCCAGCCCGGCGACCCGGCGCTGCACGCTGGCGAGGGTGCGCTGTGCCGAGTCGACCAGCCGGTCGGCGCGCCGGGCCCGGTCGTCGAGCAGCGCCTGCCGGCGGGCCGCGAACGCCTCATACACCTCGGAGCGTTTGGTGCTGAGTTGGTCGACGAAGTCATCGAAGTCGCCGAACCGCGACTCCAGTGCCTCCACCTGGAGCATCAGCTTGGCGACCTGCTCGTCGCTGTGCTCCGGGGTGTCGGCGGCGGAGAGTCCGGCGGTGACCGACTGGCCGAGCAGGGCGAACTCCGCGGCGAACGCGGCCCGGCCCTCGACCGCGGCGAGCTCGCGGCGCCGGGAGTCCAGGGTGGCCCGGGCCCGGTTGACGCCGCCGAGGACCTCGCCGATCCGCTCGAGGATCGCGATCCGCACGGTCGCGTCGGCGATGTCGAGGCCGCCGACCACGTCGGTGACGACGTGCAGACCGTCGGCCTGCTCGGTGAGGCGCTCCGCGACGGGCGCGGCCTCGGCCACGGTGGCTATGCCGGCCGCGTCGGCGACCAGCTGCTCGACCGACTGCTGGTAGCTGGCGAAGGCGTCCTCGCGCTGCAGGAACTCGACGGCCCGGCGCGCGGTCGACTCGACCTCGGCGGCGAGCTCGTGCTCGAGGCCGTCGAGCCGGTCCAGGTCGACGTAGCGCAGCTCGCGTAGCGTCACGATCCGGCCCTGCGCCTGCCGCAGCGAGGCGAGCTGCCCGATCCAGGCGTCGGTCGTGGTGGGCACCTCGCCGCGGGCGCGCCGGATCAGCGACGTCGTCTCCGTGCCGGCCTCGTCGACCGCGGCCGTGGCCTGCGCGGTCAGCGCCTGCACGGACTCGTACTCGTCCAGCACCTGCTCGGCGGTCGCGCGCACCTCGGACAGCGGGGTGCGCAGGTCACCGAGGTCGCGTTCGCCGAGCCAGTGGTAGTGGTCGAAGAGCCGGGTGCAGGCGGCGATGATCGCCTCGAACACCGCGGCTGACGGGGTCATCTCGTCGACCATCCGGGCCACCGAGAGCGCGTCGGCGATGCCGCGGACCAGGTCCGCGTTGCCGACCCGGTCGAGCGGCCCGCTTCCGACGGGCTGCGCCGCCGCGTACGTGTCCGACACGTACGGCGTCTGCCACACCTGCATCGGGTGCACCCGCGACGGCTCGTCCGTCAGGTGCCGGAAGGCGATCAGCGTGCCGTCGTCGAAGAGCGAGTACCCGTGACAGGCGATCGGGGTGGCGACCTCCTTGCGGATCACGTTGTACGGCAGCAGCAGGTACCGCCCGGCGGCCCGGGCGTGGAAGACGTAGAGCACGTCCTCGCCGTTGACCGATCGCACGGCCCGCTCGAACTCCAGGTCGGCCACGTCCGCGTCGAACGTCTTGGCCACGCCGGTCGCCAGGTAGTAGCCGCCCGGGAAGATCACGCCCTGGTCCTCGGGCAGCCGCTGGCAGGCCTGCCCGATCCCGTCGAGCCGCCGCACGTCCCTGGTGCGGGTGTTGAAGATCAGGTACCGGTGCCGGGTCTCCTTGTACGGCAGCACCCGCAGCAGGATCAGCGGACCGATCCGGGCGTACGCGATCTCCGCGTCGGCGAGGCTCTGCAGCGGCTCGTCCACGGGCTCGGAGTAGACGCCCTCGCCGTCCTCGGTGTTGTTCTCGACCTTCACAGTGAGGTTTCCCCCCACCGTCTCCACGAAGACCTCGTCCTCGATGGTGACGTGCGGGTGCCGGCCGAGCACGTGCTGCTCCCGGGTGGTGAGCACCCACTCGAAGTCGTGCGACGGCGGGAAGACGTGGTCGCGTTCGCCGCGGCTGTCCACGTAGGACACGCGGTCGGCGCCGACCTTCCAGCGCAGCACCTTCAGATCGTCGACCCGGGCGCCGGTCTGGAAGACGGCCAGGACCATGCCCTCCAGCCGGCGCAGCTGCAGCAGGTGCGTCTCGCGGTAGTAGCGGTACAGCTCCGCGAAGTCGCGCTGGAAGCCCGGGTCGTCGAGCAGGCCCGGCAGCGTCGCGGCGGCGTCGAAGCGGAACGCGTCGCCGTCGCGGCTGAAGCCGTGCACGGCGAACACGTCCGAGATCGCCGTCTCGGTCTTCAGCCCGATGAAGACGTTGTAGCCGAACAGCATCGCGCCGCCGACCTGCACGATGTCGCGCGGGACGCAGTTGTTCTCGGTGCGGATGCGCTCGGCGCCGAGCAGCCGCATCTGCTGCCCGCCGAAGGTCTCCACCCGGCGGGCGTTCAGCTCCTCCGCGCGCTCGGCCAGCTCCTTGGCCTGGTTGCCCAGCCGGCCGCGCAGTACCTCATAGGTGCCGGCGTCCAGGGCGCCGGCGTCGAGGACGGCCGTCACCGCTGGGCCACCACCGTGCCGTTGGCCGGGGCCGGCGCGCCGGTCAGGGCCGAGACCTCGGTGTCCGCGACGCCCAGCTTCTTCGCCGCCGCGAGCAGCTCGCGCAGCTTGCCGGCGTCGGTGCCGCCGGCCTTGATCTGCTGGGTGAGGAACGCGGCCAGGGTCAGGTTCGCCACGTCGCCGGTCGAGACCGAGCCGAGCAGCCGGCCCAGGTCGTCGGCGATGGACGCCTCCCCGTTCAGGTAGCGCGCGCCGAGGCCCTGCGCGACGTTCGAGTGCTCGACGAAGCCGTCCAGGCTCTTGCCCATCGTGATCGAGCCGAGCAGCTTGTCGAAGAAGACCGAGTCCCCGCCGACGATGTCGATGTTCGCCTTCTCCAGGCCGGCGGCGATGACCATGGCCTGCGACTCGGCGATCTCCTTGTGCACGTTGATCCCGGCCAGCCGGATCTCCTTCTCCATCTCCAGCCGGATGCGGTACTCCTCGTGCTCGCGGGTGACGTCGTCGAGGGCGGCCATCGCGGCGGCCTTCTCGGTGAGGCCCTCGGCCTCGCCCTTCAGCTTCTCGCGGATCGCCTCGGCGGCGACCAGCGCCTTCTCCCGCTCGACCGCGGCCTCGGCGCGACCGGTCTTCTCGAGCACGTCGGCCTCGACGCGGCCGGTCTTCTCGAGCACGTCGGCGTTGCGTTCGCGGACCTGGACGTCGGCGAGGCCGGCGGCGGCCGCCTCGGCCTGCGTACCCTCGGCGAGCCGGATCTTGGCGCGGGCGTCGAGCTCGGCGGTCTGCTGCCGGGTCTCCGCCAGCAGCAGCTCCTCGCGGGCCTTGAACTTGGCGGCGGTCTCCGCTGCCTCGGCCGCCTTGATGTCCTTGACCAGGTGCTCCTGCGCCTCGGCCTCGGCCGCGATGATGATGGCCTGGCGGGTGCGCTCGGCCTCCTCGACGACCCGGAGGCGCTTGATGTTCTCCTCCTGCTCGGCGACGGTCTTCTCGACCGCGATGCGCTCGCGGATCACCTCGGCGATCGCCCGCTTCTCGCCCTCGACCTCTTTGTTCTTGGCGATCGTGGAGAGCTCGGTCTCCCGCTCTCGGCCGATGACCTCGAGCATCCGGTCCTTCTCGATGCGCTCGGTCTCGATCGCGATGACCCGCTCGCGGTTCTTCTCGGCGACCGCGATCTCCCGGTTCTTGTTCTCCTGCTGCACACCCAGCTGCTGGGCGGTACGCAGGTTCGCGCCCTCGCCGCGGAGCCGCTCCTCGGCCTGCGCGAGGACGATCTCCGCCTCCTCCCGGGCCCGGATGGTCTCGATCTCCCGGCGCTGCTTGATCTCCGCGTCCGCCTGCCGGCGCTCCAGCTCGAGGATGGCCTCCCGGGCGTCGACGTTCTGCCGGGTGATCTCCTTCTCCTCGTTGCGCCGGAAGTCGTTGGTGCGGACCGCCTCGATCGCGGTCAGCTCGGTGATCTTGCGGATGCCCTGCGCGTCCAGGATGTTCTTCGGGTCCAGCGAGATCATCGGCGTCTGCTCGAGGAAGTCGATGGCCGCGTCCTCGAGGCTGTAGCCGTTGAGGTCGGTGCCGATCACCTCGATGATCTGGTCCCGGAACTCGTTGCGCTTGGTGTAGAGGTCGACGAAGTCGAGCTGCTTGCCGACCGTCTTGAGCGCCTCGGAGAACTTGGCGCTGAACAGCTCCTGCAGCGTCTGCTCGCTGCTGGCCCGGGTGGTGCCGATCGCCTGCGCCACCTTGATGACGTCCTCGGTGGTCTTGTTGACCCGGACGAAGAACGTGATCCGGATGTCGGCACGGATGTTGTCGCGGCAGATCAGGCCCTCACGGCCGGTCCGCGCGATCTCGATGGTCTTCACCGAGATGTCCATGAACTCGGCCTTGTGCAGCACCGGCAGCACGACGGCGCCGGTGAAGGTCACGTCCACCCGGCGCACCTTCGACACGATGAGGGCCTTGCCCTGTTCCACCTTGCGGAACATGCGACCGAAGAAGAATGCGGCTCCGAGGACGACGAGCAGCACGACGGCGATGAGCACACCGAAACCGGTGGAGATCACGTCCATGTGTGAATCCTTTGTTGTCGTTACTGGTCAGGGCTCGAGGCGATGTCGGCCGGAACGACCCAGAAGAACTCGCCGTCGGCATCGAAGTCGAAGATCAGGGCGACGGTGCCCGCGCGCAGGTCGTCGTCGCCGGGTGTGCGGACCTGGACGATCGCGGACGAGCCGTCGGGTGCGTGCACCTCGGCCTGCCCGAACGTCGCGGTGACCCGGCCGGTGCGAACGACGCAGGTGAGGCCGACGAAGTCGGCGCGGGAGGGCTCGTTGCCGGCCGGCATGAACCGCCGCAGGAGCGTCACGGCCAAACGGGCGATCACCCAGGCGAGGACGAGCGAGCCGGCCAGGACGAGCGCGGCCGGGATCGCGGCGAGCAGTTCGGCGCCGGCCAGGGCGGCGAACCAGGCGACGGCGATGAACAGGGAGAGAACGATCGAGGCCGGCGCCCCGCCGAGCCCGACGAAGCCGAGGAAGCCGCCGTCCCCGCCGTCGCCCTCCGGGTCGGCGCCGCCGGCGATGACCACGATCCAGTACCCGATGACGACGACCAGGAGAGGGGTGAGGACGACGCTGGGAAAGCTGAGCACAGCATCCAGGAACCCGCCCATGCATCCGCCCCGTTCCCCGTGTCAACGCGACCGCAACCCGTCGCCGGAGGCGGCGACCTGTTCCCTTGCGGTGACACCGATGATGACAGCACCTGTCAATTCGTGCGGCCCCCGCTGAGACGACAATCCGTCACCTATTCGGCCGGATCCCGGCCCACCGACGATCGAATATGACTCTGCGTCAGTCGATCTGACCCAGCGTCACGAGATTCGGCCCACGAAGCTCGAAAACACTGAGCGTTATCAAATCCTCGTCTACCCGCGCTGGACAGCCCTGTTTGGGGTCGGCGTCCCAACGCTGCGTGACCGACCCTTTCGACGGTTTAACCCGATTGCATGACGC
Source organism: Actinoplanes sp. NPDC049118 (assembly GCF_040648555.1). Lineage (NCBI taxonomy): Bacteria > Bacillati > Actinomycetota > Actinomycetes > Micromonosporales > Micromonosporaceae > Actinoplanes > Actinoplanes sp. NPDC049118. Next base: position 36,808 of record NZ_JBEZDY010000029.1, on the reverse strand, counting down.
CTGAGATGTCTGGCATGGCCCGAAAGGCCAATTCGGGGCGGCGCCGCGGTCGCCGACCTTGCATCACGCTGGGTAACGACTAATGTCCTGTTACGTCCGAGAGCGCGGGCCTCGGCTTCCCGGCGCCCCGGTGGCCGGCGACGGCTCCGCCTGAAGGTCACCTCCCGGAAGAAGGCCTCCCAATGTCGCTTCCCGAAGTACACCTGATCTGCGGCACCCGTCCACAGGCCGTCCGGCTCGCACCCGTCGCGGTGGCGATGCGCGAGGCCGGCCTGGTCGCGCCGGTCCTGGTCGCCGGCGGCCGGTACCCGGCGATGGTCGGCCAGGCGTTCGCCGCCTTCGGCCTGGCCCCGGACGTCACGCTTCGGGTCGAACGCGGCGCGGGCAGCCGGCCCGAACTGCGCACCGAGATGATCCGGCGACTCGACGCGCTGTGGGCCGAGCGGACTCCCGCAGCGGCCCTCGTGCAGGGCGACACCACGACCAGCCTGGCGGGCGCGCTCGCCGCGTCCTGGCGGCGCATCCCCCTCGTGCACCTCGAGGCCGGGCTGCGCTCGGATGATCTCGGATCGTCCTTCCCCGAGGAGGCGGACCGCCGCCTGATCGCGCAGGTGGCCGCCCTCCACCTCACCCCGACGCCGCTCGCCGCGATGAACCTGCTCGACGAGAACATCGCCACCGGCGACGTGCTGATCACCGGCAACACCGTGGTGGACGCGGCGCTCGCGGTCGCCGCGCGCCGCCTGCCGTTCGAGAACACCGAGGTCGCCGCCGTCCGGGCGGCCGCGGCGGGTCGCCGGCTGGTCGTCGTGGCCGCGCACCGGCGCGAGACGTGGGGCGCGCCGCTGGACCGCATCCTGGCCGCGGTGCGCCGGCTCGTCGAGCGGTACGCCGACATCGACGTGATCCTTCCGACCCACCCCAACCCCGCCGTACGCGCCCAGGTGCACGCCGGGCTCGGCGGCGTCGACCGGGTCACGATCACCGGCCCGCTGCCGTACCCGGACCTGTCCCGGCTGCTCTCCGAGGCCTACCTCGTGCTCACCGACTCCGCCGACATACAGCAGGAGGCGCCTTCGTTCGGCGTACCCGCTCTGGTGCTGCGGGAGGTCACCGAGCCCGCCGGGTCGCTGCGGGCCGGCTGCGCCCGGTTCGTCGGCTCCGACACCGACGTCATCGTCGAGCACGCGTCCGCGCTGCTCGACAGCCGGGTTCGCCGCGAGGCGATGACCGCGGGCGGAAACCCGTACGGCGACGGCCTCGCGGCCCGCCGCGCCGCGCAGGCCACCGCGGCCCTGCTCGGCCTCGCCGACCACCCCGACCCGATGCCCGCCCTCGAGTCGCACGCCGCCGCGTACGGCGCGTCGTACTAAGGAGCCGGAACATGACAGGCACGGCAGAGTCGGTCGCGTTCTACGCCCGGTCCTGGATCAACCGCGACCGGGTCGCCGCCCGCCGGATGATCGCCCCGGACGCGGAGATCGAATGGAACCTGGAGGCCGCGGTCGACGACGAGGAACTGGTGCAGACGCTGCATCGGATCGCCGCGTTCGCCGACTCCGTCACCGTCGTCTCGACGACCTGCGCCGGCGACCGTGCCTCGCTCGTCTACGACTGCGCCGCCCCCTTCGGGACGGTGCGCGTGGCCGAGTTCGTCACGGTCGCCGGCGGCACGCTCAGCGAGATCCGGCAGGTGTACGACGTGGTGGCGTTGCGTCGCTACTTCCCCGGCCTGCTGGACCAGGACTGACCGCCGCGGGTCAGCCCGCGGGCGTGGGCAGCGCGTTGCCGAGCAGTTCGAAGAGCTTCTCCCAGTGCCGCCGCTCCGCCTCGGCGGAGTAGGCCGCGGCGTCGGACATGGTGAAGCCGTGCGCGGCGCCGGAGTAGACCTCGGAGCGGAAACGCACGTCCGCGGCGTCGAGGGCCGCCTCGAGCCGGTCGATCTGCTCCCGCGGCATCGCGTGGTCCCGATCGGCGTGCGCGAAGTACACCTCGCCCGTGATCCGGCCGACCCACAGATGCGGGCTGTCCGGCTCGTCGGTGGCCAGGTTCCCGCCGTGGAAGCTGGCCAGCGCGACGATCCGTTCCGGGTACGCCTCGATCGCCCTGAGCCCATTGGTGCCGCCCATGCAGTACCCGACGATGGCGGCCGGCCCGGCCGCGACGCCGTCCTGTGTGGTCAGGAAGTCCAGGTAGGCGCGGGTGTCCCGGGTGATCGCGGCGGTGTCCAGCGCCCGCATCAGCGGCATCATCCGGCCGATGATCCCGCGGCGCTGCTCGGGATCCGCCAGGCCGGCGAGATCGGCCAGGGGTGCGCGGCCGCCGCGGTAGAGCAGGTTGGGCACCAGCACGGCGTAACCCCGCTCGGTGATCCGGTCGGCCATCTCGTACAGCCGCGGGCGCAGGCCGAACGCGTCCATGTAGAACAGCACGCCCGGTAAGGGGCCGGCCCCGTCCGGGCTCACGAGGTACGCGTCGGCGACCCCGTCGTCGGTCCGCACGTCCACCATCGTCCCGCGCATGCACTGCCTCCTGATGAGTGATCGACCCCTTGGGAAGGGTCGCTCCGATTGCTAACTCTCTGCGACATCCTGCGGCGCTTCAGGGAAACTTAAGGACTTTCCCCTCTTTCTTTAATGCACCCAGGGTCAGGATCAACTCCGTCGGCAACCCCTTCGATCGGAGTCATCCATGAAACGCAACCGTCTTCGTCTCTCCATCTACATGGCCGCGGCGGTACTCGCCGTGGGCGGAGGCGCCGTTGCGGCGGTCGCGGCGACGGCACCCGCCGGCCCGGTCGGCGGTGGACTGACGGCCACGTTCAGCACGGACTCCGAGTGGGACTCGGGCTATCAGGCCCGGTACACGATCAAGAACACCGGCAGCACCGCCGTCTCCGGCTGGAAGCTCGCCTTCGGGCTCCCGTCGGGCGCGAAGCTCGGCAGCTTCTGGGACGCCGACATCACCACCTCGGGCCCCACCTCGGTGGCCGCGAACCGCGGCTACAACGCCACGATCCCGGCCGGTGCCAGCACCGAGTTCGGCTTCATCGTCGCCGGCCGCGGCGCACCCACCAGCTGCACGATCAACGGCGTCAGCTGTGGCGACATCGCACCGACCACCGCACCGGCGACCACCCGTCCCACCACCGCGCCGGCGACGACACCGCCGGCCACGGCACCGGCCACGACGCCTCCCACCAAACCGACGACGAGCGCACCGCCGGCCACCACGGCCCCGCCCGCCTCGGGTGGCGGCAACGTCCTGGTGGCCCCATACGTGGACATGGGCCTGCTCTCCAACGGCGGCACCACGCTGGCGCAGCTCGCCGCCGCCGGCAACGTGAAGTCCTACACCCTGGCGTTCGTCACCAGCGCGGGGTGCAAGGCCAGCTGGTTCAACGCGTTCGACCCGCGCAGCGGGCAGTTCGGTGACCAGATCAAGGCGCTGCGGGCGGCCGGCGGCGACGTGAAGGTGTCCTTCGGCGGCGCGACCGGCATCGAGCTGGCGACCGCGTGCACCGACGTGAAGGCGCTACAGGCCGAGTACCAGGCCGTCGTCTCGGCGTACGACCTGAAGTACATCGACCTCGACATCGAGGGCGCGGCCGTCGCCGACCCGACCACGATCGCCCGCCGCTCGACGGCGCTGGCCGCGCTGCAGAAGGCCAACCCCGGCCTGAAGATCTCGCTGACCCTGCCGGTGCTGCCGGAGGGCCTCACCGGCGACGGCCTCAACGTGGTCCGCTCGGCCAAGGACGCCGGCGTCGACCTCGACCTGGTCAACATCATGGCGATGGACTACGGCCGCGCCGGACAGGACTACGGCGACCTCGCGATCAGCGCGGTGAAGTCGACCAAGGACCAGATCAAGTCCATCTACGGCAACAGCGACGCGGCGGCCTTCAAGATGGTCGGCGTCACGCCGATGCTCGGCAAGAACGACGACAACGGCACCTTCAGCCAGAGCGACGCCCGCGACCTGGTCGCCTTCGCCACCGCCAACCACGTCGGCTTCGTCTCCTTCTGGGAGGCCAACCGCGACCGCAACGCCTGCACCGGGGCGCTGTTCCAGTGCACGAACGTGGCGCAGTCCCCGTTCGAGTTCAGCAAGATCTTCGCCGCCTTCAAGGGCTGAGGCCCTCCCGGCCGCGCGGCGTCGAGAGCCCCCACTCTCGGCGCCGCGCCCCGTTTCGCCCGGCCCGCTCGGCGATCCCCGCCGAAGCGGTCAGCCGGTAGCGCGACCGCGGGCCGTCGCCCCGATCAGGGCGACGGCCCGTCGTGCAGCGCGAGCTCGGCGGGGCCCGTCGGGGCGCCGGGTCAGGCCGCCACGGCGGCGCCGGCCAGTTGATCGGTGGTCGGCCGCAGTCTGGGCGCACCCAGCGCGATCACGATGTTGACCGCCGCGAAGAGCGCCGCGACGAGCAGGCCGCGCTCGAAGCCGCCGACCAGCGCGTCCTGCGGAACCGCTCCCGCGGCCAGCAGGCCCTCCACGTGCGAGGTCGCCAGCGTCGTGATCGCCGCCAGCCCCAGCACGCCACCGACCTGATATCCCGCGTTGACCACGCCCGACGCCGCACCGGCCTGCTCGTGCTCGACGTCCGACACCGCCGCGATCGACGCCGGCGTGCCCGTTGCGATGATGCCGATTCCGAACAGGATCAGGCCGGGCATGATCGTCAGAGCGTACGAGCCGGTGGCGTCCGCGCCCGAGAGCAGCAGCAGGCCGATCACGCTGAGCGCCACGCCGGCGAACTGCACCGGCCTGGTGCCGAAGCGGGTGACCAGCTGCGCCGACACCACCGCGCTGGCGATCGCCGCGACGCCCATCGGCAGGAACTGCACGCCGGTCTCCAGCGCGGTCAGGCCACGGACCTGCTGCAGGAAGATCGCGGTCAGGAAGAACATCGCGAGGAACGCCGCGCCGTTGAGCGCGAGCGCGAGGACCGACGTGGTCAGGCCCCGCGAGCGGAACAGGCTGAGCGGCACCAGCGGCGCCGCCGAGCGCGCCTCGACCCGGACGAAGGCGGCCAGCAGCACCAGCCCGCCGGCGAGCAGCGCGATCACCTGGAACGACGTCCAGCCTTCGGGCTCGGCCCGGATCACGCCGAGCACGATCGACAGCAGGCCGGCCGTGCTCAGCAGCGCGCCCGCCACGTCGAAGGTGCGCGTACCCGTGGAAGTGGTCCTGGATTCGCGGACGAAGAGGGGGACGACCGCCGCCAGCGCGATCGCGATCGGGACGTTGACCAGGAAGATCCACCGCCAGCCCAGCGAGTCGACCAGCACGCCGCCGGCGATCACGCCCAGGGTGCCGCCGAGGCCGGCGAGGCCGCCCCAGACACCCATCGCGATGTTGCGCTCGCGGCCCTTCGCGTAGGTCACCGTGAGGATCGCGAACGCGGCCGGCGACAGCATCGCGCCGCCGAGGCCCTGCACGGCGCGCAGCACGACCAGCTGCTCGGGGTTCTGCGCCAGGCCCGCGCTCAGCGAGGTCACCCCGAAGATCAGCAGACCGATGATAAAGAGCCGGCGGCGGCCCAGCAGGTCGGCGGCCCGGCCGCCGAGGAGCAGAAAGCCGCCGAAGAGCAGGGTGTACGCGCTGACGACCCACTGCAGCCCGGCCGCCGAGAAGCCGAGGTCCTGCTGGATGTCGGGCAGCGCCACGTTCACGATCGTCACGTCGAGCACGACCATGAACTGGGCCAGCGCCAGCACGGCCAGGGTCGACCAGGGATTGCGTTGCACCAGTCCCACCTCCCACGCGCGCCGCCCTATGCGGCGTACATGTACACCGTAGATGTACGCCGTATAGGTGCGTCAAGCGGCCATCGGGCCGAAAGGGTGTGACGAAGAACGCGCGAAATCAGCCGCGCTGGATGCCGCGGACGCCCTGCACCAGGAGATCGAGGTTGAGGGCGAAGTACTCGTCGGAGTCGCGGCAGACCACCAGGGCGGGCCCGGCCGCGATGACGTTCGGGTAGCGCTCCGGCGGCAACGACGCCAGCCGCGCCCGCTTGTCGCGAACCAGCTGGTCCCTGTCGTCATCCGCCGGCCACGGGCCAGGCGTCGGGTCGGAGGCGACGAGCGCGACGATCGCGCACATCAGGAACGTGCCGACCTCCGCCGCCTTGCCGGCCGCGAAGCCCGCCTGCCGCAGCAGGTCGAGCACCCGCTCGGCGAGCTGCAGCCCGGCCTCGGCCGCGAGGATCCGGCGCAGCGCCAGGCCCGCGAACGCGGGATGCGGGCGGATCGCCTCCAGGAAGGCGTGCAGGACGGCGCGCAGCCGCTCGTCCCAGGGGCCGTCGCCAGGCGCCGGCAGCCGCACCGCCGTCATCAGGTACTCGGCAAGGCCGTCGAGCAGGCTGTCCTTGTCGTTGAAGTGCCAGTACATGGCCATCGGCGTGACGCCGTGCTCCTGCGCCAGCCGGCGGATGGTCACGGCCTCGAGCCCCTCGGCGTCGGCCAGGGACACCGCGCTGACGATGATCGCGTCCCGGCTCAGGCGCGTCCGGGTCACGTCGCTCCGCTTGGCCATTCGACAACTGTACGACGTACATGAGACGGCACCGACGGCGGCGGCGAGGCGGATCACGTCCGCCACTCTGGGATCAGTGGTCACGCATCGCTACCCTTTGGAAACAGAGAGCGATTTCGAATTTGCGCTCAAGTACAGGCCGCCGGTGTCGATGATCGCGGTGACAACGAGAGGGGTGAGCCTGTTGGAGCCACGCGTGATCGACGCCGAAAAGCTGTCGGCCGCCCTCACCGAGCTCGAGGACCGGTACCTCTGGGACGCCGGCGCCTCCCTCGAACTCTCGATCGCGTACGAGGAGCAGGCACACGAGCTCGGCGACGAGCGGCTCGTGACCCGCGCCCGGCTCTGCCAGGCCAACATGCTGAACCGCAAGGGCGAGGTCGCCGCGGCGGCCCGGCAGATCTGGATGATCCACAAGTGGGCCACCGACCACGGCGACACCATGGTGCAGGCGCGCGCCCACCTGGTCTGGGCCAACATCCACCGCCACCTGGGCGACGCCGCCCAGTCGCTTGAGCACTCGGTGCTCGCCGTGGAGTTGCTCGACGACACCGCGACCCCGCACATGCAGGTGTGGCACCGCGCCAAGCTGGCCGACGCCCTCGGCCGCTCCGGCTCGATGGACGCGGCCCGCATGCGCTACGCGCAGGCCGAGGAACTCTCGATCGAGCTCGGCCTGCCCAAGCTGCTCATGGGCATGCTCAACAACTACGCATACACCGAGTACGCGTTCGGCGAGAACGCCCGGGCCCAGGTCGTCGCGCGACGGCTCCAGGAGCTCGCCGACAGCCACGACTTCGAGCTCGATCCCGCGGTGCTGGACACCATCGGCGTCATCGAGATCGAGAACGGCGACTACCTGGCGGCCGAGCAGACCCTGTGCGAGGCCGTCCGGCGCCACCACTCGGGCGGCTACGAGGACGCGGACGCGCTGGCGGAGTACATGCTCACGCTCGCGCGTGCGCAGCGCTTCCTGCGGGCGACGGACCGTGCCCAGGACAGCCTGGACGCCTCCCGGGCGCTCTGCGTCGAGCGCGGCCTCGGCGACGTTCTCGTACGGGTGCATCAGGAGCAGTCCGAGCTGCACGCCGCCCGCGGCGAGTTCGCGGAGGCCTTCGCCGTACACAAGACCTTCTTCGCCGCCCACAACGCGCTGCACTCGTCGCAGCGGGAGGCACAGGCCCGCACCCGGCAGGCGATGTTCGAGACGACCGAGGCCCGGCAGGAGGCCGCGCGGTTCCGCGAGCAGGCCCGCCGCGACCCGCTGACCGGCCTGCGCAACCGGCGCTACCTCGACGAGCAGCTGCCGGACCTGATCGAGGCCGGCGGGCCGCTGACGGTGGCGATCGTCGACCTGGACCACTTCAAGCGGGTCAACGACCAGCTTTCGCACGACGTCGGCGACCAGGTCCTGGTGCTGGTGGCGAAGTTGCTGGAGACCGAGCTGGCGGCGGTGTCCGCGGACGGCTTCGTGGCCCGGATGGGCGGCGAGGAGTTTCTGGCGGTCCTGCCCGGCATCGGCGCGCTGGAGGCGACCGGGCAGCTCGACGGCATCCGGCGTGCGGTGTCCGGGTACGACTGGGCGGAGCTGACTCAGGGACTGCCCGTCACCGTGAGCATCGGGGTGGCAGACCTCGGCGACGTGATCACACCAACCCAGGCAAACCTGCTGTCCTCAGCGGACCGGAACCTCTACGTGGCCAAGCACGCCGGACGCGACCGGGTCGTCTCGGGCCCGCAGCGCGACGCCTGCGACCGGTCCTATCGCGACAGTGCGTCCGCGGCCTGACGCCCGCCGCGCTCAGTGGTTTCGATCGAGCGACAGGATCGATATTGATCGTGCTCTGCCGCTAGGCTGGCCCCGAGACTCTTCACGGCCAGGGGTGGCCTAGATCAGGAGGCGGTCGTGACGCAGGGCAGCGAGGCTAGTCCACCGGTCGAGGTAGCGCCGCCCGGTGTCAACATCAACATTCCGCACTCCGCCCGCATGTACGACTACTGGCTGGGCGGCAAGGACAACTTCGCGGTCGACCGCGCGGTCGCCGAGGCGATCGTGCAGGCCATCCCGGGCATGCGTTACATGGCCGGCGAGAACCGCAAGTTCGTGCACCGCGCCGCCCGCGACCTGGTCGCCAAGGAAGGCGTTCGCCAGTTCCTGGACATCGGCACCGGCATTCCGACCCGCCCGAACCTGCACGAGATCGCCCAGCAGATCGCCCCCGAGGCCCGGGTCGTCTACGTCGACAACGACCCGATCGTCCTGGTGCATGCCCGTGCCCTGATGATCAGCACGGAAGAGGGCCGCAGCGAGTACATCTCGGCGGACATCCGCGAGCCGCAGTCGATCCTGTCGGATCAGGTCCTGGCGGAGACGCTGGACCTGACCCAGCCGGTGGGCCTGACCATGATCGCGATCCTGATGCTACTGTCCGACGCGGACGACCCCTGGGCGCTGGTGGCGCAGCTGCGCGACGCGATGCCGTCGGGCAGCCTCCTGGCGATCACCCACCCGACGGCCGACTTCAACCCGGCCGAGATGGGCCAGGCCGTTGCGGCGGCGACCGGCGCGGGCATGACGCTGGTGGCCCGCACCCGCGAGGAGGTCCGGCGCTTCTTCGGCGACTGGGAGCTGCTCGATCCGGGCCTGGTGCCGGTGTCGAGCTGGCGCCCCGACGAGCAGGTCGACAACCCGGAGGCGGCCTACTACTGGGCCGGCGTGGCCCGCAAACCCTGACCCACCGGCAACGCCGTCTTACCCGTTCGGGGTCGAGGCGGCGTTTCCTGTTTCCCACCAATCGCTGGAAGCGACGCGGGCCAGGGGGACGCTCACCCTAACCGGCCGAGCGATCCGGCACGGGGGAACCGGACCGCCCGGCCGGAGTCGGGCGGCGCGCTGTGACGCGCGCTCGGAGCGACGCCGTTGACCGGCGTCGCTCCTGGGGTATGCGATCAGGGCCGCAGACGTGGCCGCTTTCGCGACGGCGGATGCGGCAGCCGGCGGGCCCGGACCAGCACCTGCCGGCGTGCGCGCTCCCGGCCCGCCTGGTCGATCACCATGCCCTCGACCTCGAGCCACGTGTCGCCCTCGTATGGGATCGGCTTCGCCCATTCGACGCGGTCGACCCGCAACGTCAGCGGCCCGATCCCGTAGCAGTAGTCCGTCTCGGCGAAGACGTGCACCGGCCAGCGAGGAACGGCCAGCTGGATGCGTCCACTCCGGATGATCGGGGCGGCCAGCGACCAGACCTTGCGGCCGGGCGCCGCTCCGGCGCGCCGCCTGCGTGCGCAGTGAACGTGCTCAGTGATTCGCGTCGGGATCACCGCCGTCGTTTGGTTCCTGCTCGATCGGGGGAATACCTTCGGAACGGGTCAACGCATAGCGGACCCCGCCGAAGCGCTGGGACACGGTGGTTGCCCGGGTGGAGGCGGCCTCCATGTCTGTTGTCAGGCGCTCCTCCCGGTAGGCGGGATTTCCACGTTCGGTCGGGTCCGGATGGTGCGGGCCGGCGTTCGGGACAGTCATGCTCTTTCCTCCCGCTCGGGCGCCCCCGCCAGGGAGCCTCGCGTCGAGGGTCGCGGAGGCCTTTTCCGCCACCGACCCGTCACTCAAAGATGTCACCCTCCGTGACCCACTTTCAGTGGGGCTCGTGCGTTATCATGCTCACAATCATGTGAGAACGCAAGGCCGAATGCACGTGCATTTGCACAGCAGGTAGCCGGCGTGACACACATCGCCGGTCCCGCGACCGGTCAAACCGTTAGGGAGCCAAGTAATGACGCGCATTGTTAATGGCATACCCGCCGGGCAGTTGGTGGGTGTGACCTGGCAGAAGAGCGGCCGGAGCAACCCCAGCGGCAACTGCGTCGAGTGCGCCGCACTCCCGGACGGCAGCATCGCCATGCGGAACTCGCGCGACCCGGAGGGAGCCGCGCTCATCTACACGGCTGCCGAGATCGAGGCCTTCCTCGGCGGCGTCCGCGACGGAGACTTCGACAACCTGCTCCGCTGAGTCACCCGCACGGGCGATTCACTCAAGGTAAGCAAGCAGCGACCCGGATGGGTCAGGCCAGCCTGCCCACCTCGTGAAGCAGCTTGCCCAGGATCTCCTGGGTGTGGTTCGGCGGCTCGGCATCGATGCAGACGCGTTCCATGGCGATCGCGTAGTGGTCGACGTCGTCGCGCTTGTCCAGATAGATGGCGCTCGTGAGCTGCTCGACGTAGACGACGTCGGGCAGCTCCGGCTCCGGGAACCGCAGGATCGCGAACGGTCCGCCCGCCGCGGCGTGGCCACCCGCGTTGAACGGGATGATCTGCAGTCGCACGTTCGGCTTCTTCGCCGCCTCGATGAGCGCCTCGATCTGGGCGCGCATGACGTCGGGGCCGCCGATGGGCCGGCGCAGCACCGCCTCGTCGATGACCGCCCACAGCTGCGGCGGCTCGATGCGGTCCAGGATCTGCTGGCGCTGACGGCGGAGCTCGACCCGGCGATCGATCTCGTCGGCGTTCGCGCCCGCGTGACCCAGCAGGATGACGGCCCTGGCGTACTCCGGCGTCTGCAGCAGGCCGGGCACGAACTGGATCTCGTACGTCCGGATCAGCGACGCGGCGGCCTCGAGGCCCAGATAGGACTGGAACCAGGGCGGCAGGATGTCGCCGTAGTGGTGCCACCAGCCGGGGTTGTTGGCCTGCCGGGCCAGGCCGAGCAGGGCCTCGCGCTCGGCGATGTCCCGGACGCCGTACATGCTCAGCAGGTCGGCGACGTCACGCTCCTTGAAGCTGACGCGGCCCAGCTCCATGCGGCTGATCTTCGAACCCGATGCGCGGATCTCGTAGCCCGCGTCCTCCCGGCTGATGCCCTTGCCCTCGCGCAGCCGCCTCAGCTGGGCACCGAGCAGGATGCGCAGCACGGTGGGGCCGCTGTTCGGCGACTCCTCCTGCGTACCGGCGCTCACCTTGCTCCTATCGGTCGGGTTCCTGGGATGCAAGTTGCAGCCCCTTCGCCCCAGAGCATCCTAAGGGGGAGATCGTTCGGCGGGAAACCGATCGATCGGACACCCCGAACGCGCGCACGTGCCGGATGCACGTGCAGACGGCCTTGCGGACGCACTGGATCCCGAGCATGATATCTGACAGGCGGTTGCCGGGGTGCTGACGGAGCGTGCTGAAAGTTTGGGACTTTCGGAGAGCGCGCGCGGTCGACTCGCCGGGCAGACGCCACGGCCCGTCCGACGACCCGAGTCCCAGGACCAGGAGGCTCTCGATGTCGACCCCGTCCATCGCCCCGCCGCAACGCGATCCGGCCGACGTAGCACCGGCCGACAGCTACCGGAAGGCCGACCCCGTCTGGGTCTATCGCGACGGCTGGCGAGCCGGCGTGATCGAAGCGGCCTCACCCCGCGCCGTCACGGTCACCTACCGGCCCGGCTCGCACCGCGGCACCGGAGTCGACACGTTCACGGCCTCCCACGTCACGTCCCGCGCCGACGAGGACCCGACCCTCGACCACGGCGACACCGACGCGCTGGCGATGCGCCGCCCACGGATCGGCTATGACGGCGCGTTCGCCATGGGCGGTTCGGCCTCGTGACGGGAGCCGTCGCGCTCGCGGCCCTGATCGGGCTGGCCAGCCTGCTCGGAGGCGTGGCCCTGGGTTGGTACCTCCGCCGCACCAACGACTGGTGCGCGCACTGCGGCGACCAGTTGAGCTGCGAGAGCTGCGGCAGCAAGGCCGCCTGGCCACGGCCGACCGAATCCGAGACGCTCGCGAGCTGAGCCCCCGTCCGGGTGCGCCATCAGCAAGGACCGACAGCGCCGCCGGGATGTCCACATTGGCTGACCGCGCGACGGCGTCAGCGCCAACGATCTCCAGTGAGCCGCTCGTAGACCTCGACATACCGGTTACGGGTCGCCTCGACGACCTCGTCCGGAATCTCCGGCCCGGGCGCGGTGCGATCCCACTCGGTCAACGAGGACGACCAGTCCCGCAGGAACTGCTTGTCGAGATACCGCTGGGTGCCGCCGGGCTGCCACTCGTCGGCGGCCCAGAACCGCGAAGAATCCGGGGTCAGCAACTCGTCGCCGAGCTTCAACGACCCACCGGAGACCCCGAGCTCGATCTTCGTGTCGGCGATGATGATCCCCTTCGCGGCGGCGACCTCAGACCCCCGCCGGTACACCTCGAGGGTGATCCGCCGCAGCTCGGCCGCGACGTCCGGCCCGACCGAAGCCTCGACGTCACCGTAGGTGATGAACTCGTCATGCCCCTCACCCGGCGCGACCTTCGTGGTGGGCGTGAAGACGGGCTCGGCGAGCCGGGACCCCTCGATCAGCCCGGGCTCGAGCACCACCCCGGAGACGGCGCCGTCCTTCTCGTACTCCTTGAGGCCCGAGCCGGCCAGATAGCCGCGCGCGATGCACTCCACCATGACCATCTCGAGGCGCTCGCAGCGGACCGCGCGCCCGGCCCACTCGGCGGGTACCTCGGTGGCGGAGATGATGTGGTTCGGCACGACGTCGGAGAGCTGGTCGAACCACCACAGCGAGAGCTGGGTGAGAATCTTCCCCTTGTCGGGGATCGCGGTGGGCAGGACGACGTCGTAGATCGAGACCCGATCAGAGGCCACAAGCAGGATGTCGTCGCCGTCGGCGTAGACATCCCGAACCTTCCCCGAGTGCAACAGCTCCACGAGTTCCCCTTAGCCGCGTTTGACTCCAACCCCGGTCACGCTATCGGACGGTCCACCGGAAGCCTGACGACGGCTACGCGCTACCCGGCGATGTCCGACCCTCACGCTATGTTGCCGGCGTGACGGACCTTCCCGCGGGCGCGTACGAGCACGTCATCACGCACGGGATCGAGCGGAGGCTCACCCTGGTCGACCGGGATCTCGTCGATCGGATCGGGCTCGACCCCGTCGATTCGCACGAGGTGCTCGCGCGGCACATCACCGCCATCGCGGAGCGCGCGCTCAGGGCGGTCCCCGGTCAGGGTCCCGCACGGCTCGCGGCGCAGCTCGACCTCGCCAACCACATCACGGCGGCGATCCAGGCCGCGGTGCCCCGGGCCGTCCAGCCGGACGACCTCCTGCGTACGCCCGCCGAACTGCTGACCGCGATCGTCCCGCGTCCGGCGGCGCCGGCCGAGGTGGTGTTTCCGGCGCGCCCGGAGACCCCGCTCGCCTCAGGAGCGCTGCTCACCAACGGCCGCGGGCAGCCTCGCATCGGCACCGAGGTCAACAAGGAGATGGCCTCCGCGGACGAGGTGCAGTTGCTGTGTGCCTTCATCAAGTGGCACGGCGTGCGCCTGCTCGAGGACTCGGTTCGCCGGCTCATCGCCCGCGGCGGCAGCCTTCGGATCATCACGACTACCTACCTGGGCGCCACGGAGCAACGTGCGCTCGACAGGCTCGCCGAGTTGGGCGCCGAGATCCGGATCTCGTACGAGACCCGCACCACCCGGCTGCACGCCAAGTCGTGGATGTTCCTGCGAAACAGCGGCGCCGGCACCGCGTACGTCGGCTCCTCGAACCTCTCCAAGAGCGCCATGATCGACGGCCTGGAGTGGAACGTCCGCCTGTCGCAGCTTCAGCAGGACGCGGTGGTCGAGACGATCAGGGCGACCTTCGTCGAATACTGGAACGACCCGGCATTCGAGTCATACGACCCGCGGAACCCCGCCGACAGGGAGCGGCTCGACACGGCGCTCACCAGGGCGGCCGGTCCCCGGCCCGGCGATCTGCCCATCGACGTCACCAGCATCGACGTCCGGCCGTACCCCTACCAGCAGGAGATCCTCGAGCGGCTCGACGCCGAGCGTGCGGTGCACAGTCGCCGGCACAACCTGGTGGTCATGGCCACCGGCACGGGCAAGACCGTCGTCGCCGGCCTGGACTACCGGCGTCTGCGGCGGGCCGGCATCGATTCCCTGCTCTTCGTCGCGCACCAGGAGCGCATCCTGCACCAGAGCCAGGCGGTCTTCCGCCAGGTCCTCCGCGACGGAACCTTCGGTGAGTTGTTCGTCGGCGGTGCCCGGCCCAAGCAGTGGCACCACGTGTTCGCCTCGGTGCAGTCACTGCACCAGATCGTCGACGAACTCGACCCGGAACGCTTCGACATGGTCATCGTCGACGAGTTCCACCACGCCGAGGCGGCGACCTACCGTCGCCTGTTGCAGCGGCTCCGGCCGAGGATCCTGCTGGGGCTGACGGCGACACCCGAACGCGCCGACGGCCAGGACATCCGGCACTGGTTCGACGGCCACACCGCCGTGGAGCTGCGCCTCTGGGAGGCGCTCGAGCGCCAGTTGCTGGCACCGTTTCAGTACTTCGGCGTGCACGACGAGGTCAACCTGTCGGGCCTTCGGTGGAAGCGCGGTCGCGGCTACGACATCGGCGAGCTGGAGAACGTCTACACCGGCGACGATGCCCGCGTGCGTCTGGTCATCGCGGCGGTCAACAGGACCGTCGACGTCGGGCGCATGCGGGGACTCGGCTTCTGCGTCAGCATCAAGCACGCGGATTTCATGGCCGAGCGCTTCAATCGGGTCGGCATTCCGGCCCGCGCCCTGCACTCGAGGGTCGACGCGGCCGAGCAGCGCGAGGCGGTCCGTCGGCTCGAGCGCGGCGATCTCAGCATGCTGTTCACCGTCGATCTCTTCAACGAGGGCGTCGACCTTCCCAGGGTCGACACCATCCTGATGCTGCGCCCGACCGAGAGCGCCACCATCTTCCTGCAGCAGCTGGGACGAGGTCTGCGGCTGTCGGACGAGAAGCCGTGCCTGACCGTGCTCGATTTCATCGGCGGTCAGCACGGCCAGTTCCGATTCGACCTGCGCTACCGCGCTCTCACCGGCGCGACCCGCCGCACCCTCGCCCACGACGTCGAGCATGACTTCCCGACGCTGCCGGCCGGCTGCCACATCGAGCTGGACCGGGTGGCCAAGAAGATCGTTCTCGACAACATCCGGACGGCTCTGCGGCTCCAGCGCAGGGAACTCGTGGCCGAGCTTCGCCAACTGCGGGACGTGACGCTCGCAGGGTTCCTCGCGGAGACCGGCTTCGAGGTCGAGGACCTCTACCGCCGCAAGAACGGCCGGGGCTGGACGGGTCTTCGTGAGGAGGCCGGGCTCGAGGACCCGGGCGCGGGCGATGACCTCCTACTCAGCACGGCCATCGGACGGATGCTGCACGTCGACGACCCGGATCGACTGAGGGCCATGCGCCGGCTGGCCGACGGCGAGGCGGTCGGCGGCCGGCTGGGTGCGATGCTCAACCAGTCCCTGTGCGGCGACCCGCACGAGGACAGCGCGCGGCGTCTCGCAGCATTTCCCAAGCGTCGCGCGGAGCTACGCCAGATCGCTGACGTGCTCGAATCCCGCATCGCGCGCGTCACGGTCCCGGTGGATCCCACCGGTGCCAATCCGCTGCGCATCCACGCCCGCTACTCCCGGAACGAGATCGGCGCTGCCTTCGGGATGGCCGACCCCGCAAACATCCGTGAGGGCGTCAAATGGCTGTCCGACGAGAACGCCGACATCTTCTTCGTCACGCTCACCAAGACCGAGGAGCACTACTCGCCCACGACGATGTACCAGGACCGCGCGATCACCCCGACGCTGTTCCAGTGGGAGTCGCAGAGCACGACCTCCTCGGCGTCGCCAACCGGCCGTCGCTACACGAGTCACGTCCGGGGCGGCTCGTCGGTGCATCTCTTCGTCCGGGACGTCAAGGACGCGGACGGCGACCTGGGGGTGCCGCCGTACCTCTACGCGGGCCCGATGACGTATGTGAGCCACACCGGCGACCGGCCCATGCGCATCCAGTGGCAGCTTGAGCACGCCCTGCCCGCCGACGTCTTCCATGCCGCGCGGGTGATCGCCGCCTGATCCCTCAGAGTGCGTATCCGAAAACGGACTCTCCCCTGGTCAGGTAGATCCAGCCGGCCGCGACGACGACATTTCCGCCGTCCATGCCGCCGAACTGCCGGCCCGGCGAGGCCACCTTCCCGTTCGCCGCGTTCACGATCCCCAGCGGCTCGCCCGCGTCGACGGCCGTGTACAGCAGTCCGCCGGCCCGAACCGGCTGGCCGGTGTCGCCCTCGAATTGTGCCGTCCATGCGCGCCGGCCGGTTCCGGCGTGCAGCGCCTCGATCCCGTTGGTGATCACCCGGTAGACCCGACGGCCGTCGGCCGCGATCAGGTTGCTGGCCCGCCCCGCCGCCGTCCAGATCACCGACCCGTTGACCGGGTTGATGCAGATCATCGCGCCCCCGGCGCCGGAGGCGTAGAACCGGTCTCCGGCCGGTGTCGCCGCCTCCGCGTTCCAGGCGACCGACTTGCTCCACAGTGTCCCGCCCGTCGCCGTCGACACCGCCCGGGTTTCCACGCGCGAGGTGCTGCCGATCAGCAGGCGTCCGCCCGCCGAGACTCCCGACGACCGGTAGTCGTCCAGGCTCCACCGTTCCCGGCCGTCGCTCACCCGGAAGCCGATCACCTGCGGGGTGTCGGACATCGACGCGCCGGACACCACCGCCGTCCCCTCGTCGACGACAAGCGATTCCAGCGGAATGGACGTGCTCGTGCGCCACGCCTGCCGGCCCGAGACCGCGTTCAGCGCCATGATCGCGCCGTTCGGGTCGCTCTGGGACTGGCAGCCGTGGTTTGCCGCGAGTACCAGCCCGCCGGCGACGGCCAGGTGCGGCGTGCTCTCGTCCTCCGGGTTGGCCCAGGTGTGCCGCCAGGACAACCTGCCCGTCCTGGCCTGGTACGCGGCTATGCCCGTGCCGTCGGTCACGAAGACCCGGTCGCCGGAGACCAGCGGTTCCGACGGGCCCGAGCACGACCACTCCTGCGAGGACGCCAACGCCGACGTCCAGCGGAGCTTGACGGAGTTGATGCTGCCGGCGTTGATCACCGACTCGCCCGGGTTGTAGTACGTGTTCCCGGCGCCGTAGCCGGGCTGCGCCCACTGCGCCGTCGCGGGGGCCGCGGCGGCAGCGGCGGGGGCGGACAGCATCGCGGCGGCCAGCAGCGCGGCGGCAGAGAGTCGGGCGTGCATGGTTCCTCCACGGGGCTTTTGCGGCATTTGTAGATGTAAGGTAAGCCGCTACACCCGGGCGTCGGGCGACAAATCCGCAAAGGGAATGACAGAAGGACGACCCATCGCCTCCTACCGGTGACGTCCTCTCAGCGGCCGCCGAACGTGGCGTGCCGCCTCGGTCGTTTCGGCCTGCCTCCGCTCGCCGGGCGGCTGCTCGCCCGAGCGGGCGGGAACCCGCGTCGCCTGGCCGAGCGCCCGCTCGACGTCGGAGTCGTCGAGCTGACCGAAGTCGGCGTACCACTGCCCCACGGCGCAGAACCGTTCGGGCGCGTGCAGGTAGACCACCAGGTCGGCGTCGTCGGCGAGCAGGTCGCGGGCTTCCGGGGAGCAGACCGGCACGGCCAGAACCAGTCGGTATGGGCGCTGAGCGCGCAGCCATCGCAGCGCGGCGCGCGCGGTGACGCCGGTGGCCAGGCCGTCGTCGACCAGGACGACGCTGCGACCCGTCACGTCCGGTGCCGGGCGGCCGGCCCGGTAGCGGACGGTGCGCCGGGCCAGTTCGGCGCGCTCGGCGGCGACGGTGCCGGCCAAGTCCTCCTCGGACAGGCCGAGGTACCGCAGGGCGTCCTGGTCGAAGATCGGCGGGCCGTCCTCGGCGATCGCGCCCACCCCGTACTCCGACCGGCCGGGGGCGCCGATCTTGCGGGCGATCACGATGTCCAGATCGGCACCGAGCCGCCGGGCGACCGGGACGGCGACCGGCAGGCCGCCACGCGGCAGCGCCAGCACCACGAAAGGCCCGGCGTCGGCCGGCACCTGACGCGCAACCTGCTCGGCGAGCGCCCTGCCCGCCGCGTCGCGATTCGCGAAGATCATCGCTGCGCTCCCGTCGCCGACGCCCGCCGGGGACGGAGCAGGATGTCGCCGAACCACCGCCCCGCCTGCTCGGCGACCTGCTCCAGCGTGCCCGGCTCCTCGAACAGGTGCGTCGCGGTGGGGATGATCCGCAGCTCCGTCGGTGCCCGCAGGAAGTTCCGGGCCTGCTCGTTCAGCTCGCGGACCTCCGCGTCGCGCTCCCCGACGATCAACAGCGTCGGCGCCGTGACCTCGGCCAGGGCCGGACCGGCCAGATCGGGACGGCCGCCGCGGGACACCACGGCCCGGACCGCGCCGGGCCGCGCGGCGGCGGCGACCAGCGCCGCGGCCGCACCGGTGCTCGCCCCGAACAGACCGATCGGCAGCGTCTCGGTCCCGGGCCGCCCGCGCAGCCAGTCGATGATCCCGACCAGGCGGTCGGCGAGCAGCCCGATATCGAACCGCAGCCGCCGGGTACGCGCGTCGGCCTCGCCCTCGTCGGAGGTGAGCAGGTCAACCAGCAGCGTCGCCAGTCCCCGCCGGTTCAGCGCCTCGGCGACGGCGCGGTTGCGCGGACTCTGCCGCGAACTGCCGCTGCCGTGCGCGAACAGCACCAGCCCGCCGGCGTTGTCGGGCAGGCTCAGATCCCCGTCGAGTTCCACGCCCGCCGCCGCGATCCGGGCGGCCGTCGTCCACGTGGCCATCTGCCTCTCCCCCTGTCTCGTCGTTGGCTCGGACTCCGGAGGGATGGGAACGCCTGCGACCAGGGATTATGTGCCCTCTTGGTCCGGTTTTGAAACCGTGTTCAGGCGGGCGGCGGTCACGAACGACTCGATGCCGTCGAGCACGCGTTGCAGACCGAACTCGAACGCGTGCTCCGGGTCGTGGAGGCCCTCGTAGTACCGGGCGGCCGAGGTTCCCACGCGTACGGCGAGGGAGTAGCGCTCCCTGTCGAGGACCCGGTCCAGCAGCGGCGCGAGCTCGGCCCACCACTCGTCGTCGCTCTGCCCGGTCCGCTCGGACATGGTCGTCCACTCCAGCAGGTTCGCGGTCGCGTCGCGCACGTACCCGAGTACGAGCGTGAGCGCCGAGTCCATCTCGACGTCGGTCAGGCCGATCCCCTCGAGGGTGCGCAGTTCGGCGTCGTACTTCCCGATCACGCCCGGGCCCTGGGGCGGGCGCCGGGGAAAGGCCCTCAGCAGCCAGGGATGGCGCTCGAACATCGACCGGTTGGATCGGGCCACCCGCTCCAGGCGTGAACGCCAGTCGCCGTGGCCGGCGTCGTCGTAGCGGACCTCGGCGCTGACGCTGTCGACCATCAGGTCGAGCAGCTCCTCCTTGCTGGACACGTGCCGGTACAGCGACATCGTGCCGACGCCGAGCCGGTCCGCGACGCTCCGCATGGACAGCCCATCCATGCCGTCGGCGTCGGCGACCTCGATCGCGGCGGCCGTGACCTGGTCGATGCCGATCCCCGCCCGGCGGCCCCGGCCGGAGTGTGCGCGGAGGTTCCACAGCAGCTCGAGGGTCCGCACCGGGTTCCTGCGGTCATCGACCATAGACATCTCCCTTGTTTGCGTATAGCGTACCCAAATCAGTTTGCGTACAGCATACCCAAATGAATGGACAGGGGGCGCGACATGGTCGCAGCAGCATTCCGGGTGGGTCTGCGGGTCGCCGACGTCGAGGCGGCCGCGACGTTCTACCGCGGGTTCGGATTCGCCGAGGTGGGCACCGTCCCGGATGCCGAGGGTCGTCCGGTGATGACGATCCTCGACCGAGGAGGCGTGCACCTGATCGTCGACGCCCTGGTAGGCATGCCGTTTCCCGACAGCGAACGCGAACGCCAGACCCGGACGGGGCCACGGGGCCTCGGGGTGGCCATCGGCCTTGGCGTGGACGACCTTCCGGCCAGCTATGCGTACTGCCGAAGCTCCGGGTGCACGATCACCAGCGAACCGATGGACGAGGCGTGGGGAGACCGGGTGTTCGAGTGCGTCGACCCGTTCGGGTACGTCTGGGAGTTCTCCCAGCCGATCGCAGACGGGCCGCCCATCGACGGCTTCGCGGCCGTGCAGGAAAAGTGGTTCGGGGGTGAATGACCCCGGTCAGCTGACCTTGCGGCCCAGGCAGGCCGCCAGGCGTTCCAGGACGGGCGCGTCGTCGTCGACCGGCTGCGGCGGCGCGAACGGGCTGCGGTCCGACCGCACCGCCGGCAGCGCGGCCAGGCTGAACGCCAGGGCCTGCTCCACCACGTCGTCGGGGTAGTCGGCACGCTGGCCGGTGGCGCGGGCGATGTCCCAGCCGTGCACCACCACGTCGGCGATCCGCAGGTGCAGCGCGACCATGCCGGGAACCCGGCCGAACGGCACCTCGACGACCTTGTCCAGCGCGCCCGGCGCGCGGAACGCGGCGAGCATCCGCTCGGCGCTGTCCACGTAGCCGTCGGGCTTCCCGCCCTGCCCGGACAGGGACGCGGTGAACAGCGCGTTGCCGGCGACGACATGATCGACCAGGGCGCGGACGTCCCACTCCGCGCAGGGTGTGGGTTCGGTCCATTGGTCCGGCGCGATGCCGGAGATCAGGCGGCCGGTCCGCTCGACGACATCGGCAAGCTGGTCGACGGTGGGCTCGCTCATGCTGCTGCCTCCCTTGTGGACGTGTTCGGAGCATAGAACCCCCGGGTACGGCGCAACCCATGACACACGCCACACGTCCGCAAACGCGGGCACCGTCATACCCCGCCGATACGGTCGGGCGTGCCGAACGACCCGAGGAGGACATCGGTGAGTGCCGCCGGCCCTGCCCTGAAAGACGCGTTGCGGACCACGATCGGCCGGCGGCCGCTGCTGCTGCTCATCGAGAGCCAGACCAACGGCCTGAGGGACTCCCACACCGACGTCACCCTCTGGTTCGTCCTCATCGGCGACAGCACCGCGACCCTGAAACCCGATCCGGCCGAGATCCACGCCGTGCGGTGGGTCCGCCTCGACGCCGCCGCCACCTGGGCGCCGCAGAGCCCCGACACCGCACCAGGCCTACCGGCTCGCCGCCAAGCTCACCGCCGCGTTGACGCGCCCCGCCCCGCTGGAGTCCTCATGACCGACCGGCACCTCAGCATCGTCGACCTGCACCTCGTCGTCCAGCGCGCCGATAGCGGCCGGATCCTCCTGCTGCGGCGGGCCAACACCGGCTACGGCGACGGC
Source organism: Actinoplanes sp. NPDC049118 (assembly GCF_040648555.1). Taxonomy (NCBI): domain Bacteria; kingdom Bacillati; phylum Actinomycetota; class Actinomycetes; order Micromonosporales; family Micromonosporaceae; genus Actinoplanes; species Actinoplanes sp. NPDC049118. Next base: position 15,173 of record NZ_JBEZDY010000029.1, on the reverse strand, counting down.
CGGCTGCACCTGCCGTCCGGGCACCTCGAGGAGGGCGAGTCGATCACCGAGGGCGTGATCCGGGAGGCCCGCGAGGAGACCGGCATCGACGTCGCCCCCGGCGACCTGCGATTCCTGCACGTGATGCACCGCGCGGGCGAAGGCGGCCCCGACCGGATCGGGTTCTTCTTCGCGGCGGCGGCCTGGACCGGCGAGCCCTACAACGCCGAACCCCACAAGTGCTCCGAACTCGTCTGGGCCGAACCGCACGACCTGCCGGCCGACACGATCGCGTACCCGGCGGCCGGGATTCAGCGAGGCCGGCGCGGCGTCGCCTGCTCGACGTTCGGATTCAGCCCGGACATCGACGTCGTCGCGTGATGACCCTTGTGGACCGTCTCGGCGGCGCCGGCGCGGGCCGGGTTCCAGGAGGTGCACGCGCTGCCCCGCGGGTGCGGCGTAAACAAACGTCGATCGACCTGCGGGCACCCGCGCTGAGCTGCGACAATGACTGTTTCTGGCGATGGTCGTCGTTGGTGAGGGGTCGGGTCGTGGATCCGTTCGGGTTGGGTTTTGATCCGCAGTCGGTACCTGCGGTGACGAAGGCGGTCGTGCCTTACATCGTGGCGGCGGTGCGGTCGTTCGGCGGGCGGCTCTGGTCGAAGGCGGAGGACGCCGCGGTCGACGATGTCGCCGGGTGGGGGTCGCGCCTGGCGCTCAGGCTTCGCGCCGAGGACTCCGCCGGTGCCGGCTTCGTGGTGGTGGAGGCGGTCGATGACGTGTTGGCCGACCCGGAGAACCCCGACACGCACGCGGCCTTGCGGGTGAAGGTCGGCAAGGCGTTGACCGGGTCGCCGAGGTTGCTGGCCGACATCGTGGATCTGCTCCGGCAGGCGCAGCAGGCCACCCTGGCGGGCGACCGGTCCGTGGCGGTGACCGACCCGCCGGTTCCGCCGGCGGGTACCTGAGCTGAATATGCCGTTTGCCCTATCCCTGCCACGGGTCTCTCAGCACTAGCGTTGCCGGCGAGCTCAACGCTTTCAGCGCCCTACTGGCGACCCTGCTGTCCTTGCCGTCGATAGCGCCTGCCCGGGCTATATCTCGCCGCGCGGTTTCCGCCCCCGCGTACGCGGATGGGCAAGCCAGCACCATCGGCCGGAACGAAAGGCAGAAAATGATGGGGTTCGAAAACGCGGCCAAGCCCAATGAGTATCCACAATCGACGGTGCGACGGCTGCTCATCGTCGGCGGGGCGGTGGCGGCGGTGCTGGCCGGTGCGGCCGCGCCAGCCTCGGCCGCGGTCCCCGGCCATCGGGTGGTCGTCACGACGAGCGGCTTCGACGCGACCGACTTCAAGACCGCACCCGACGCGGCCTGCCCGACCGGCAAGAGACTGATCGGCACGGGATACACCACCTCTTCCGGCCTCGGCAATGAGATCGCGGTGGATGAGGTCATCCCTGTCGGTAGCCCGGACGCGGCGCCGACATCCGCCCGGGTGGGCGCCGCAGAGTCGGACGTCACCGCCGACCGGAGCTGGAACGTCTCCGCGAGCGCCATCTGCTCCGACCCATTGCCGGGACTGCAGCGGGTCCTGGCCAACAGCGCCTTCAACTCGAATCACTCCAAATCGGCGACCGCGCAATGCCCGGCGGGCAAGCAACTGACCGGCACCGGGTACAGCATCAACGGCTCCGCCGGCGAGATCGTGATCGAACGCGTCCAGCCCAACAACGGCCCGTCCGCGGCACCGACCGCCGTCTCGGTCCACGCCACGGAGTCGGACCCCGTCGCCGCCTCCTGGAGCGTGCAGGCGTTCGCCGTCTGCGCCAACCCGCTGCCGGGCCTGGTACAGGTCGCGCAGCAGAGCAGCGCCTTCGACTCGACTCAGACCAAGAGCGCGACCGCGAAGTGCCCGACCGGCAAGATCCTGACCGGCACCGGCTACCTGACGATCGCGACCAGCGGCGTCGGCGGCGAGCTGACGATCGACAGCGTCCGCCCTGCCGGCCTCGGCGGGAGCGTGGAGGTACGTGCCGTGGAGGAGGACCCGTTCGGGGGGAACTGGCGGGTGGATGCCGTCGCCATCTGCGCCAACCAGTAGCGGTTGATTCCCGACCCGGTCACAGCGGCCCCACCGGCATACCGGTGGGGCCGCGTTCCCGCTCGTCGGCCGGTGGACTCGCAGTCGACCGTCAGTGCTTCTCGCAACCGGTGGTGCGGGCGAGGACGAGCACGACGCAGGTGTCGCCGACGGCGGTGTTCGTGCCGCCGTCGAGCAGGTCGGTCACCTCGTCGAACTGGTCGTAAACACCGGGCAGGTCGTTGCCGTCGAGCCAGTCGTCGCCGGCGCCGCCGTACATCTTGTCGACGCCCCTGTGGCCCAGCAGAGTGTCGTTGCCGCCGTTGCCGTGGATGGCGTCGTTGCCCTCGCGGCCGTCGAGGTCGTTCGCCTTGCCGTTGCCGACGAGCCGGTCGTTGCCGCGACCGCCGAGCAGGTTCTCCACGTCGGCGCCGATGGTGTCGCCCTCGCCCTTGCGGCCGTCGTCACCCTTCCTGCCGTCGAGGTCGAGGCTCACCGCGCTCTTGTAGTGGGTGTATCCGGCCGAGTCGACGCCCGGGCCGCCCAGGTAGAGGTCGGCGTCCTTGCCCGCGTGCTGTCGCGAGTTGTAGTAGTCGTCGCCGGACTCGCCGTAGAACTTGTCGTTGCCGGGGCCGTTGGTGAAGCTGTCACTGCCCGCTGCGCCCCAGGCCACGTCCGTGCCGGTGCCGTCGTCGAGCCCGTCGTCACCGGCGCCGCCGTAAAGCTTGTCGTTGCCCGCCTCGCCGTAGAGGGCGTCGTTGCCGCCGCGGCCCTTGATGACGTCATTGCCGGAGCGGCCGTAGAGCCGGTCGTGGCTCGGGCCGCCGGTGAGCTTGTCGTGGCCGGTGCCGCCATCGGCGGTGATCGGCAGGTCGGTGCTGTTGACGATCGTGTCGTTACGGTCGTAGGCGTAGACGCGCAGCCGGGTCGGCGCCGCGGCCGGCGTGCAGCGCGCCTTGGTCTTGTCGCCCTTGACCCGCTTGCAGCCGGCCCCGACCTTGATGGCGACCCGGTCGTCGACCGTGATCGTGTTGCCCTTGCGGGTCAGCGTGATCTTGCTCTGCTTCCCCTTGGCGGTTTTGTACTCGACGACCGTGCCGTCGACGACGGCCAGCAGACCGGCCTTGCCGACAGCCTGCACCGGCAAAGCGGTCAAGGAGAGCGACGCGGAGACAGCGACGGCCGCGGTCAGGGTCACAGCGGCACGCAGCCGCCATGGAGCCGGTGGCATATGGATCCTTCCCGCTGGAGTTTCAAGGTGCCCGCAGCATAGTGTCGCAACGTCCAGTCCAGAATGGACAATGCGCAAACCTGAGCTGGGCAGATCGCGTGCGATACCGCACGGACGGATTCGTCCGGATCGTCCAGCGCCCGGAACGCCGCAGCTGCGGCCTCCGTCATCGAGGACCCGCCACCGCACAACCCACGCCGGCGACCTTCGGGCCGCGGCCCGATCTACGCCGACGTCACTGGACCCCGGCGGGCCATGACCGGGACCCGAGCCAGCCATCCCGTCGCCCTCGACCCCCCAACTCAGGAGCGGGCACCCGCCGGTGCCCGCCGCGTCAAGGCGGCCTTGACACCCGGCGCGTCTGCTCGGCTTGCCCTGGCGAGGGTGACGGTGGCGCGCGCCATCCCGGAGCCCGGAGCGCCCGCATGAGATGCAGTAGCCGCGACTCGCCTACGGCCTCTGACGCTGCGGGGCCCGCAGTGCTCCCAAGATGCCGGTGCTCCGACGGCGCTCGGTGAGCGGAGGCGTAAGCACGAGAGAGCCCTTCGCACGTGAGTGCGCCCGCCGGCCTCACTGCGGAGCCTGGCGGACGGTCCTCCTCCGTTCGGCCGTGCGGTCGGCTGGCTCGGGGGACGCCATGGGAGTTGATCAGCGCCTAGCGTCTGACCGGTGCGCGGACTCGGAGCTGGCAGAAGAACGATCGTGCCTGGTGATCGCGACCCTGGCCTGAGCGACGACCCGGGCGCCGCGGCCGGCGAGCTCGGGCAGGCGACCCAGCCACCGCCGCTCGACTCGGACGAAAGCCGGTCGGCGACCCCGCAGCGGCGGGGCTGGCTGGTGCCGGTCTGTGCCGTAACGGCCGCGATCCTGGCCTTGGGAGCGCAGGATTTCGCCACTCACCAACCACCACCGCCAGAACCCGCACCGGCAACGGTGACCGTTCCAGCGGGGCGGGCCGAGCTGATCGTCCGGGACGGCGATCTCGTGGAGGCGAGCGGTTCGGTCGTGGGTGGGGAGCTGTGCGCGCCGACCCCGGTCTTCAGCGATCCCTGCCCGTATGGCATCTGGGCTCCGGGCGTCTGGCCGACGGGCGGCGCGACGCTGCGCGGCCGGTGGCATCAGGGTTGGCTGTCCAACATCCGGCGGATGCCGTACGCGCCCACGTCGGCCGGCACACTCGAGGAATCCGATCTGCCGGACACCCCGCCGTGTCCGGCGCCGGCCGGTGGCTGGCGCGACGGCGAGGACTGGGTCGACGACCAGGTCCACGAATATCTGCAGGCGCATGCCGACCAGTTCGCGGAGCCGTTCGCGACGCACGTCGGGAACGCCCGCATCCTGGTGGTCGAGGTCGTGAGCGGCGACGTGGACCAGGCCCGGGCGGCGCTGACCGCGATCTACACCGACAACCTCTGCGTGGTCGCCGCACCCGGCGGGCACAGCATCGCCGCTGAGAACAGGCTGCAGGCCACCACCGGCGAAGCGGTCGCGGCGCTGATGGACGGGACAGGGCGGTCGGGCATCTACATGGCCAGTTCGAAGGACGGCAAGATACGGGTGATGATGGTCCAGCTGACGCAGCCGCTGTACGACAAGCTTGCCGCGATCGGCCTCGACCACCTGATCCTCGACCCGTGGATCCGCCCGGCCGGCCCGTAGCCCGCCTACTGCGCTTTCCGATAGAGCCACTACTCAACCGCCTCGACGGCCACACCGTGGAGATGGACAGACCTTGCCGCGTTGACACAAAGCATGCGTTTGTGTTTTTGGCGTTTGCGGTACTTCGAACCATGGTGACGACCAGTGGCGAACTCTTGCCCACCGGCGAGGTTGCCAAGCTCTTGGGCGTCTCCCGCCAGCAGGGGGTGAACCTCTGCGAGCGAGGGGACCTGCCGTTCGTCATGGTCGGCAAGCACCGCAGGGTCGAACGCAGCGCCGTCGAGGCACTTCGCCGACCCAAGCCGAGGTTGACGGCGATCAACTCAAGTTACCGACCGTAACGATCCCCGGCTTGTCATTGGTCGTCATAACCCCGCGCTGAGCTGCACAAACAGCGCCATGGCGCGATCAAAGCTTGCGGTGGTACTCAACGCTTGGCAGTGGTTTTCGGGGGGGGGGGTAAACGGGGGCCTCCCGGCGCCCGGCGGCGGGCCGCAGGTTGGTGCCCTGGCCAGGGGCACCACGAACCGGGCAGCACGCAGCGGCCAGGGCTCAGGGAGCCTTGGTGGGATCCCCCATGGGCCAGGCAACCCCGTCGCCGCGGTCCATCTTCTCGATTGCCGCCATGTCCTCGTGGTCGAGGCTGAAGCCGAAGATGTCGGCGTTCTTCCGGATGCGTTCGGGGTTGGTGCTCTTCGGAAGCACCGGGTACCCCTGCTGGACGGCCCAGCGCAGCAGGATCTGCGCCTCACTGACGCCGCACTTCTCTGCCATGACTTTGAACAGGGCGTCCGCCTGCTCGCCGTCCGCCTTCATCTGGTCCGTCTTCGCGCTGTCCTGCCCCTCGGCGGTTCGCCAGGTGGACAGCGGCACCAGGCTGCTGTAGGCGATGGGTGTGACCTCGTTGTCGTTGAGGTACCGAACCAGGTCGGGCTTCTGCGACCACGGATGGAGCTCGATCTGGTTGGCGTCCGGCGTGGGCAGGCCCGCCGTCTTCAGCTCCTCGATGTGTTTGGCGCTGAAGTTGCTGACACCGATCGCGCGCGCCTTGCCTTTCTGCTGCAGCTCGACGAGCCCTCGCCACTGGGCGAGTCGCTGGTCGCGTTCGAACGGGGCGTGAATCAGGTAGAGGTCCACGTAGTCCAGTTCCAGCCGTTCGAGGCTCGCGTCGAGCGACGCCACCGTGGACTCGATGGTCTTCGCCGGCTGCCCCCACGCCGGGTTTCCGGGCCAGAGCTTCGTGGTGACGAACAGGTCGCTTCTCTGCAGCCCTTCGGACGTGAGTGCCTGCCTGATGCCCGCCCCGACGCCCGACTCGTTCTGATAGCCCTCCGCGGTGTCGATGTGCCGGTAGCCGGCGCGGATGGCCTCACCCACCGCTGCGGCGGCCTCGTCGTCCGCGATGAGGTACGTGCCGAAGCCGAGGTACGGGATCTCGACATCCGCGGTCAGCGCTCGGGTCTTCATGCATTTCTCCTTGGAGCTCGACAGGTGACGAAAACCTACCGACCGCTGGGGCCGTGGCGCCTGCCAACTCCTCCAGACCGCTTGCCTATTCCTACACATGCCAGGAGAATGCGCCGGGTCCCCGGCTAGTGCGGCGCGCCGGTCCAGACAGTCGCGGGAGGCCGACGCATGCACCTGGAACGACTCATCGAACAGGCTTCCCGTCACCTACCGGCAGCCCCAAACGGCCAGCAACAAACCGCCCAGCCGATCGACGGTCTGCAGATCGTCCGACACCACGTCCCGAGTACGTTCGAAGCCTCGTTGTACGAGCCCGTCCTGTGCCTGGTCCTCGAAGGCGGCAAGCAGGTCGCGATCGGCGAGCAGACGTTCTCGCTCAGCCCGGGCGAGTGCCTCCTGGTGAGTCACGGCATGCCCGTGCGATCCAGAATCACAAAGGCTTCGTACCTCGCGCTGGTCGTCGAGGTTGACATCGCCACCGTCAGGGAACTCTACGACAAGATCGCAGACTCAGCGCTCGACAGCAAACGCGCGCGCTCGGCGCAGACACATCGGGCGGATCCCGGGCTGCTGGATGCACTGGGTCGATACGTGGCACTCGCCCAATCGCCGGTGGACGCGAAGGTACTCGGCTCGCTCACCTCGAAGGAGATCCACTACCGTTTGCTGATGGCTCCGTTCGGTGGCATGCTGCGCAGTCTCATCCGCCACGACAGCAACGCGAGCGCCATCGCCCGCGCTATCGGTTTCATCCGCGATGACATCCGTTCGCCGATCGCCGTCCCGGATCTGGCAAGACGAGTCAGGATGAGCGCGTCGTCATTCCACAAGCACTTCAGGACGATCACCTCCACAACCCCGCTGCAGTACCAGAAGGAGCTTCGCCTGCTGGAGGCACGGCGACTCCTCACGACAGGCGGCGCCTCGGTCACCGCAGCCGCCTTTGATGTGGGCTACGAGAGCCCGAGCCAGTTCAGCCGCGAGTACGCCCGCAAGTTCGGGGTTCCCCCGAGCCAGGATCTGGCTCCCGGGTGATCGTAGGGTCGGTGGTGATCTCCGCGTTCCGGCCGGTGAGCGCGGTCAATGCGTCTCGTTCGGCCGCCGACGGAGGAGTGCCGGGCGCCCGCCGGCGGCCCAGCCCACGCGACCGCGGCAACGGACCCCGAACCTGATCCGCCGACCGGTGTTATCGGGGGGGGTTTCGGGGGACAGTTCATATCCGCCAAAACAAACAGGAGGCCCTGACCAGCGTTCCCGCTGCTCAGGGCCTCACGTTGGCGCGCCCGAAGGGACTCGAACCCTAACCTTCTGATCCGTAAATCATGCAGGCCTGGAGTAGTGGCTGTTCGCGAAGTGTTACCAGGGCTGGAACGTCTCGCAGGAGATGAGGGTGACGGTCTCGTATCGGCCGTTGCACACGTCGTTGTCCGCGCCACCGTCGAGGAGGCCGACACCGTAGTAGACGAAGAGGACGTCGTCGCCCGCCTCGCCGTAGAGCTTGTTGTCACCGTCGTCACCGCGCAGATCGTCGTTGCCGCCGCCGCCGAGAATGGTGTCGTTGCCGTCGAAGCCGCTGATCTCGTTGGCCGCCGCGTTGCCAACCAGGCGGTCGCTGCCCGAGCCACCGCTGAGCAGTTCAACGTCGGCACCGACGGTATCGTGCTCGCCAGCCACGCCGTCGTCACCGGAAACGCCGTTCAGGGAGACGGCTAGGGGCTTCTTGTAGCCCTGGTATTCGACCAGGTCCCGGCCGGCGCCACCGAGCAGCACGTCGGCGGAGACCTTGCGGTCGTCGGGGTCGCCGTACAGCTGGTCGTGGTCGGCGCCACCCTCGATGCGGTCGGCGCCGTACCAGCCGTTGAGGAAGTCGTTGCCGTTATCGCCGTACAGCTTGTCGTTGCCGTTGTCGCCGAACAGGTCATCGGCGCCGTTGCCGCCGCGAATGACGTCGTTGCCGGCGCGGTCGGGCGCGTTGATGCAGTCGCTGTCGCCGAGGACCCGGTCGTTGCCGTCACCCGCGGAGACGTAGTCGGACCCATCACCGGCGTAGATCAGGTCGTTGCCGCCCCCGCCGTAGATCTTGTCGTTGCCGGCCGCCCGGTCGCAGACGTCCTCGCCGTGCAAGACATCGGCCTTCGGGCCGCCGACGAGCGTGTCGTTGCCCGAGCCCCCGTACGCCACGATCTTGAGGTCGCTCTTGTTGACTACCGAGTCGTCCCGGTCGTAGAGCTTCACGATCACCTTGGCGGGTGTCTTCGTGGTCTTGCAGCGAACCCGGGTCTTGTCGCCTTTGACCTGCTTGCAGTTCTTGCCGGGCTTGACGGCCACCCGATCGTCGATCGTCACGGTCCGCCCGGAGCGGGTGATCACGATCCTATTTTTGACCTTGGTGTCGGCCGAGAACGAGACCGTGGTGGCACCCGCGGACACCCATCCGTAGCTCGACGCCGCGGCGGGGCCGGCGACGGCCGTAGCAGCAATGGTGGTGGCGGCCGAGAGAAGCAGGGCCGAACAGACTTTGCGCAACATCGAACAATCCCCCGATATAGATATCGCCTGCATCTTAGGGGTCATCGAAGTCGAACGGGGCGTCAGGTGGCGGCGGGTTGTTGAGCGCCCCGGGCACAAGCCTGCGCCCACAAGCTCGCGGCGCGGCTAGCCCAGCCATGGTCATCGCTGGCGAGACGGTCGATCTCGGTGTGCGGGCCGGCGAACAGATAGGTCGATCCTCGGGAGAGCGGCGCGCTGCACGAATCCGGACTCCGCTCGATCACTCGACATGGCGCTCACACCGCGCCGGAGTACGGCGTTCCCTACCTGCGCTGGTGGAGCGGACACCGGGATGCACGCGTGGCAAGGCTATGTCGAGCCGCGGGAACCGCCCGTGCTACCACGAGCTTTGGCGCTGAGGCCGCAGGAACACGTGCCGCTATCTGTACACATAGGACTGTTGAGAAATGGCCGTTCGGCTGGTCGTTCTCATTTGCCTTTGCGCCCAATGGATGCCCCCCCCCGAAGGGCCCGGTGGTCGCGCAGGAAATAGACACATGCCTGTAGCTGGCCTCCTGGGGACGTCGGCCAGGGAAGGCGACAGCCCCAAGAATCCGGCGTGTTCCACCCTCGCCACAACCCGCCGCCATCCTGCGCGGAGCCGAGTAATGGCCGTCACCCTGTCACGACAGTGCTATGGGACGCCCGATACTGTCTGGCACCGTGACGATGACCCAGCAACGTCCGAAGCCAGCCGAGTCAGCCACGGCGCCGACTCCCGGCGGACTCCACACCGGACGGATCGCGGTCATCGATGGGTTACGGCTGTTCGCCGCGCTGATCGTAGCGCTGTACCACTACACCGCCCTGAAGACGGCGATGGGACCGGTCTGGGACGTGCCCCGCGGGGAGGTCTTCCCGGTCCTGAGCCGGGCCGGGGCGTACGGGTGGCTGGGTGTCGAGCTTTTCTTCATGATCAGCGGGTTCGTCATCTGCATGAGTAGTTGGGGCCGCACCCCGGAGGCGTTCGCCCGCTCCCGGATAGTCCGGCTCTTCCCCGCCTATTGGCCCGCCGTGTTGATCACCACCGCGGTTGTCACGCTCTGGCCGACCGTGCAGCAGCATGCCAGCGTCAAAGACGTACTGGTGAACCTGACCATGCTCAACGACCCGCTGAACGCCGAGCGGGTCGACGAGGCCTACTGGACGCTCTGGGCCGAGGCGAAGTTCTACCTCTTGTTCGCGGTGGTGCTGCTCTGGCGCGGCCGCGGCCTCACACTGCGAAACACGATCCTCTTCGGGTACGGGTGGCTGATCGCCGCCACGCTCACCGTCAACGCCAAGCAGCCGGTGCTCACCGAGATCCTGCAGCCGGTCTACGCGCCCTACTTCGTCGCCGGCATCGCCTTCTACCTGATCCACCGCTTCGGCCCCGACATCCGGCTATGGGGCCTGGCCGGCCTCTCCTTCGCCCTCGCCATGAATGCGGTCAACGTACGAATGACGAACCGGGACCTCAACCCGCACATCGGGATGCTGGTCGTCGCACTCTTCTTCGCCGCCCTTGCCGTGATCGCCCTGGGCTGGACGGACCGGATCCGGTGGCGCTGGCTCACTACCGCCGGAATCCTCACATATCCCTTCTACCTGATCCACGAGAACATCGGCTGGACGATCATCCACGCCACCCGTGACCTGGCACCGCGCTACGTGATCCTGGTGGGCGTCCTTCTGCTCATGCTCGGTGCCGCCTGGCTGCTGCATCGACTGTTGGAAAGGCCGATTGCCGGCTGGCTCAGGGCCAAACTCACCCCGCACCCCGGTGACCCTGCCTCACACGATCAGAACTCGACCCTGGCCCAGCCCTCGGATGACGAAATCCGGCTTCGGCCGGGACACGTACCCGTATCACGCTGACCATGATCGCTCTGGGTTCGCCGAACAGGGACGCGCGGCGGGTGACCTGCACGCGGACGGTGCGCTCCCGGCGATGTACTGGTCGGCAGACGCAGTAGGTGCCCTAACCTGCCGCGCACCGGGCATCCGATTCGGCAGGGGGTTCGATACGCTTGGAGCTGTGACTGCCGATGCTGGCTGCGGCCCGGTCGGGACTGTTGTCCCCTACCGTGCCGAGGAGAGCCACCGGTGGAGTTCGAATTTCCTGAGACCCTCGATGGTCCCGACCTGAACGCGCTGACCGCCCTGGAGAGCGACGCGGTCACGGCGTTCGACGCGCTCCGAGACGATCCTTTGTTTCACCGCTGACGGGTTGGCGCGGCTTCGCGAGCTGGCTACTTCGTGCGGTCGGCGCGCTCCCACAGGGGGCAGATCGAGCCGGCTGCCCGGGCGGCGGCGTCCGAGTTGGACGATCTGGGACGCAACCGTGCACGGCGGGTCGACATCCCGGACGGCGCCGGTGAGGATTCGCCCGCCGGGAACGGCGCCTCGACCGCGCCGGACGACCGCGAACCAGACCCGGCCAGCGAAGCGGAGCCCGCCGCAACTGCCGCGCGGTCGGCGCCACGCAGTCGGCAACCGCAACGCCTCCACAACGCGAATTCAGGCCCGCAGCCTTGATCGCTGCATGGTGATGAAATGGGCGGCAAGAGGGCTGCGGTTACTCGGATCGCGTCCCGAGTCCAGCCAACCGCACCCCGAAGTCATGCAAATTTCCGCCAGCGAGGAGGGCAACGTGAAGGATGAACCGATCAGCCTCATCCGTTCCAGCCCGTGGATGATGCGCGTTCTCCAGGCGGTACGTGATGAACCCGTCCCCGACGTCTGGACCGGCGCGGGAGTCCTTCGAGACCTCGTCTGGGGCGAGCGTCACGGACTCGGCTTCTGCCCTGAACGGGTCCCTCTTCAGGGCCCGACTCGTACTCGCAGGTCTCGCCGTTGAGAATGTGCCGGTGTACGGCGGCGACGCCGTCGCGCTCGATGATCCAGTAGCGGCCGATCCCGGCCTTGGCGTACTCCACCTTCTTGACGATCCGGTCGGTCACCTCGGAGCCTCGGGACACCACCTCGACGGCGAGCAGCAGCCCGGCCGTGCCGGCGTAACTCGAGCGGGCCGCACGCGGCGGCATACCCTGCGCCTACACCGTCAGGTCCGGCACTCGCCCACCGCCGACGTCAATGCCGCAGTCCGTGACCACCTGCTCCGGACCGAAACCGTTGGCCAGCAACCAGGCGAAGATCCGGGACACCAGCAGCGCGTGCTCAGGATCCGCGGGCGGCACAACCGTGAGAACGCCCTCAGGGCTCAGCTCGTAACGGTGGTTCTCGTCCGCCGCCGCCATCGCGGCGAGTCTTCCAGCGTTACCTGCGTCGGCATCGCCGCACCCACGACCGCAGCACTCATCGTGCCTCCGGCTGGCATCCGCGATCCGAAGCGCCGACGCCACGGCCAGCGTCACGCTGGCCGAAAATCTGCCGCGACCGGCGAGGCGACAAGCCCGGTTCGAGGATGGATGGACACGCCGTCGACACGCGATCACCATCCGATCACCACGGTCCCACCAGGCGGGATTCCGAGAGCCGGATACGGGAAAGCACAAGGCCGTGATCAGCGTTTGCGCTGGTCACGGCCTTGAAGGCTCTGTGCGCCCGAAGGGACTCGAACCCCTAACCTTCTGATCCGTAGTCAGATGCTCTATCCATTGAGCTACGGGCGCTCACATAACTACTCTCCGTACTGGCGCGCGGTGATGCGTCCAGCGGGTCGCGGTTACGTTTCCGCTGGTCCAGGCCTTGTGGTGCGCTGAACCATCTAGGCGACGACTCTAGCATGCCGACGAGTCCGGCCCGCGTGCTGGTGGGTGGCGCGCCGGGCCGCGCAGCGGCCCAGCCTCCGATCACCAGCAGGGTTCCCTTCGTGCCGGCCGAACGCCCTGGCCATGTTTGCACAGCCCAGCGCCCCGGCCCGGCCGTCGCCGTCGCGGGGCGACAGGGTGGACCTCCACCTACCCATCCCTGCGGACCGCGCCCGTGATCCGGAGTCCGGATCAGGCCGGTAGCCGCGCCGGTCAGCACGGTCGGACACCAAAATCGGCGGACGGGGGACACCCCCGTCCGCCGATCCGCTGAGTGTCCACTGTCCCACCCTGTCCGCTTCGTCGTTATCGTTGTGAATAGAAGGCACAAAACCATATATGCGGGGGAGAACCCCAATGACCGATCAGTTCGAACTCGTCGGCGCCGAACGCACCACCGTCACCGCTCGCGGCGCGAGGGAGTGGAAGACCAGGCTCTTCGAGGACGGCACCGTCGAGATTCAGCTACTGCCCGATCACGCCACGCCCGGCACGGCGCTGCGGATCGGCTTCCACCCGACTCCCGCCGATTACAAGCTGTGGCTGTCCAAGCTGCCCACCCCGTGGTTCACGCGGGTGTTCCACTCCGGAGGCAAGGGCCTGCCGGCGTACACCGGCAACGTCGCGATCTCGGGGCTGCCGGCCGGCACGATCCGGCACATCAGCTACAAGGACCGGGTCGCCCCGGCCGCGATCACCGCGTTCCTCGACTCCATTCCGGCCGGGACCCGGGTGTGGCTGACCTGGTACCACGAGGGCGACATCGATTGGGCCGGGGACGTCGACGGCTACGTCGGCTACTGGAAGCTGCTGCGTGAGACGGTCGACGCCCATCCGGCCCGGCCGTACGTCACGCTGATCAACGTGCACACCCTGTACGCCTCGCGGTACAAGCGCCGGGAGATGGACTGGCGGCGGTTCATGGTGCCCGACCTCGCGGACGTCGACAGCTGGGACTGTTACCGGCCCGCAAGCGTCGACGCGTACGAGGCGCCCGAGACGCTGCTCGGCCTGCCGATCGCGGCGCGGCGCGAGTTCGGCGTGCGCACCCACATCACCGAGTTCGGCACACACCCGACCCGATGGGACACCGACGGCACCTGGCAGGCCGCCTGGTACCGCGAGGCGTGCGCGTACCTGGACGGGGCCGGCGTGGAGGCGGTCGGATTCTGGTGCAACGCCGACGGCCAGTTCGACTACCGGCCGACCAAGCCGAGGGTGCTCGAGGAGTGGAGGTCGCTGATGAATCAGTACAACGCCAAGGCGCGCATCGAAGTCGATTAGCGGCCGAGCGGCCGGGCCACCCATGGTCGAAGTGCCTGGTCAAGGGGCATATATGATCGCGCCGCGCCACGGAAAGATCTCCCGCGCACAGGACCGGCGAGGAGGTTCGACCGATGGTGACGACGCTGCGCGGATCGGACATTACTACCTATAGCGATGCAAACGGCAACACGATCACCGGAACGCCGATCACGAACAACAATGCGGTCATCGAGTTCATGGGATCGAACTGCCACGTAACCTTCGACGACACGTTCACCCTGCACGGCAAGATCAGCTTTCGCAGGGACAACGGCACCGTCCGGATGGGCAGGCGCTCCAGCTTCCGCGGGCTGATGAGCCTCGGCCTCGACTGCTCGGTGACCTTCGGAGACTCCGTCTACTGCGGGCTCAACCTGCAGATCACCACCGCGGAAGCCACAAGCGTCACCCTCGGCAACGACCTGCTGATCGCCAACAACTGCGTCATCCGGTCGGACGACTCGCACCCGATCTACGACGGCGTCACCGGCAACCGTATCAACCCGTCGGCGTCCATCACCGTCATGGACCACGTCTGGCTCGGCCAGGAGTCGCTCCTGATGCCCGGCGCCCGCATCGGCAAGGGGAGCGTCATCGGCGCCCGCAGCATGGTGACCAAGTCGCGTCCCGTGCCGGCGCACTGCATCGCGATCGGCGCACCCGCCAGGGTTCAGCGCACCAAGATCAAATGGACCAGAAAGCACCTGCAGGTAAGCGACGACATCCCCGACTCGATCCCGTCGGTGTTCAGCGCGGACGACGTGCGTCCCGCCCGCGCCGCCCACACCGTCCGCCGGCGGCCGGTCCGCCGCTGGGCGCGCTCATTCCTCGGGGCTCTTCGCAGCTGATCCCCGCCGATCCGCCGAGGTGGCAACGGCGACGGCCGGCGTGACACTGGCTCGTGGCGACGCGATCCCGAGCCGGGCCGTGGCCGATCGCTGCCATGGCAGAGTCCGACCGGCCTGATTCCTCCACCGGCATCGACGGGCCGGTAGGACATCGGCATGCCTTTGCCACATCCCGCTCGGCATCCGCGCCGGTGACCTCGACTAAGGGCGTGTCTCATTTGGATGGTCATGGATCTGCGGCATGATCTCTGATTCGTGATCGAAGACATGGTCCGTACCTGGGCGCCGGACGACCTGTG
>NZ_JBEZDY010000028.1:0-119837 GCF_040648555.1 Actinoplanes sp. NPDC049118 | reverse complement strand
CCCTTGCGGCTGAAGTGTTGTACCCCGATCCTTTCGCACATCTGCCGGACCTCGGCGTCGTCGCCCTCGTCGAGCAGCCAGACGTCGTACCGGCCGGCGTGGCGGATCGCCCGGGCGGCGCGCAGGGTGCGCTCGACCATGTCCACGGGCTCCTTGCCCGGCACGATCGTGGTCAGAAACGCGACCCGCAGGGCGCGGTCCGGGACCATCGGCACGGGATCGCGCGCCCAGAGGGTGGCCAGGCAGAGCGTCACGACGTTGACCAGACGGAACAGCTCGATCAGCGCGGTCGCCACGATCATGACGACGGTGGCGGCGTACAGCCAGGTGTGCAGGCGCGCGTCCGGCACCTCGATGGAGGAGAGCAGCCAGGCGAAGAAGGTGCTCTCGAACGCGAAGGCGAAGAGCGTGATGAGCACTGTGGCGAAGGGCCGGCGCCGGGCGAGCGGGCGCATCCTGACCCGCTGCGGTCCGTCGCCGGGGATCTCGGCCGGACCGGCCAGAACGCTGTAGCTGCTGTACTGGTACCGGCCCGGCAGCAGCACGGTCGGCGTGTTCAGTGCTCGCGCGAGCGCGGGGTCGACCGCAGCTCTCGCCGCGGATTTTCCTTCGCCGCTCATCGGCGTCCTCTCACCTCGGACCCGGGCATGGTGGTGTCGGCGAACGCCCCGCGGGCGCTCGCCGTGGTGTACGGGCTCAGGCGGACATCGGCACGGCGGAACGCACCCGTACCTCGGCATCGGCCGCAGGGGTGTTGGCCCGGGGGCGGCTCAACTGACGCGGGCGCGCGGTGGACTGTTCCGCGCGCTGGGTCAGGAGCAGGCGGGCGGGTGTGCCCGTGTGCGGCACCTTGCCGACGAACGCCCGCCGGGCCGCGGTGAAGCCGGACCGGTCGCCGAACATGTCGCTGCTCATCTCCGCGAGCTCGCGGGCCTCGTAAACGTCGAGGGGCACCCGCTCACCCGCGAGCCGCTTCGCCTTGGCGGCCTGGCGCAGGCGGGCACCCCTGGCGTCGGCCTGCCGTACGGCGAGCGCGGTCAACCATTCCCCGTACGCCTCCGGGTGCCGGGGGCCGACCTCGTCGACCAGGCCCAGCGAATCGGCCTGCTCGGCGCTGATCGGCAGCTTCGCGTCGATGAGCCCCTGCGCGGCCTCCGGCCCGACCCGCCGGGGCAGCGTGAAGGTGTGCAGCTCGGAGCCGTACAGGCCCATGTCGTAGTACGGGTTCAGGACCACGCCCTGCCGGGCCGCGACGATGTCGGCGCCGAGCCCGAGCATCACGCCGCCGGCGCCGGCGCTGCCCGCGTACGCGGCGACGACGACCTGCCGGGTGCAGGTGATGATCTCCCGGCACACCTCGTTCATCGCCTTGATGTTCGCCCAGGCGGCCACCGCGGGGTCGCCGGCGGCGTCGATGACGTTGAGGTGTATCCCGTTGCTGAACGTGTCGGTACCGCCGCGCAGCACCAGCACGCGGGTGTCCTGCGCCGCGGCGTGCCGGAACGCGGCCAGCAGCCGCCGGCAGTGCCCGGCCGACATCGCGCCGTTGTAGAAGTCGAACGCCAGCCACCCGACCGGCCCGGATCGCCGGTACCGCACCTGCCGGTACGACGGCCCCTCCGGTTCCGTGCCCGGCGGCAGGGGCGAGTCGGCGACGCCACGCAACCGCTTGCCGAGCAGGGTGGTCGCGGGCAGCTTGATCTGCCGGGACTGCGACGCGTCGCGCAGGTGTCCGAGCCAGACGCTGCCGTCGCCGGTGCCGACCAGCACGGCACCCTGCCGCCGGCCGAGCAGGGCGCCCGGGCGGGCACCCCGGGCCAGCCCGGGGTGCGCGTCGTAGGCGAAGACCTCGAGCCCGGCCAGCGTCGTGCGCACGCCGGGGGCGCCGTCGGCCGCGCGGATCCGCCGGATGATGTGCTCGGTCGGCTGCGTCCAGTCGAAGGCGCGGTCCGCCTGCTTCATGGCCGGCCGGCCGCAGGCGCCCTGCACCTCGACGGTCAGTTCGGTCGCGGGCGCCGGCCGGAACGCGGGATCGGCGGCCTTGGCGATCACCTCGAGGACGCACTCGACGGCCGCGTCGGCGACCGGTCCGTTGTAGAGGGACGACTTGCGCGGCGCGGCGGCTGGCATCGGGAAGGTGCGGGTGGCCCATATCGGCCCGGCGTCCATCTCCTCGACCGCCTGCAGGGCGGTGACACCCCAGGAGGGTGCGCCCTCGGTGATCGCCCAGTCCAGCGACGACGGACCGCGGTCGCCGACCGGACCGGGGTGGATGATCACCGTGCGGTGGTGCTGCCAGACGGCGGCGGGCACCCGGTCCCGCAGGTACGGGCAGATGATCAGTTCGGGCTGCGCGGCCTGCACCCCGTCAACGATGTCCTGCGGTCCCGTGGCGAACAGGACCCCGACGTCGTGGCCCGCCTCCCGCAGCGCGCACCAGACCCGCTGACTCAGACCGTTGAACGCCGACACGAGCAGCAGAACCCGCACATTGCCTCCCCAGACAACTCCCCCCACGGCGAACCGACAGTTTCGCTGTCCGTTCACTGCCATGTCGGACATGCGGTCCGATAGCGGTCCGTCGTGCCGTTGTTGCCGGTCGGCGGACTAAGCTTGGGGCATACCCCCCGTCCAACTGGCGCCGGGGGTTTTCGATGTGCCTTCCCGGGGGTCTTTTTCCATGCAACTCAGTGGCCTGATCCCGGCCGCCCTGCGTGATCGCGGGCTGGCCCGGGCCCGCGACCTGGCCCACAAGGGCGGGGCCGACTCCGACGCGCTCGATCTCACCGCCCCCGCCTCGCTGCGCCCGTTCGTCGTGGCCGCCGTCGCCGGACCCGCCGAATCGGGCGGCGCCGGCCGTCCCGTGCTCGCCGTGACCGCGACCAGCCGCGAGGCCGACGACCTCGCCGACGCGCTCGGCTGCCTGATCCCGCCCGACCGGGTCGCCGTCTTCCCGTCCTGGGAGACGCTGCCGCACGAGCGACTCTCGCCGCGCTCCGACACCGTCGGGCGCCGGCTGGCCGTGCTGCGCCGCCTCGCACACCCCGGTGCCTCCGGCGGCGAGCCGGTCCAGGTCGTCGTCGCGCCGGTCCGCAGCCTGCTGCAGCCGCAGCTCAAGGGCCTCGGCGACCTCGAGCCGGTGGAGCTGACCCCGGGCGGCGACGCCGAGCTGGAGGGTGTCGCCCGGCGGCTCACCGACATGGCGTACGCGCGGGTCGACCTGGTCACCAAGCGCGGCGAGTTCGCCGTGCGCGGCGGCATCCTCGACGTCTTCCCGCCCACCGACGAGCACCCGTCCCGGGTCGAGTTCTGGGGCGACGAGGTGGAGGAGATCCGCACCTTCGCCGTCGCCGACCAGCGCACCATCGACGCGGTCGAGCGGCTCTGGGCGCCGCCGTGCCGCGAACTGCTGCTCACCCCGGCCGTCCGGGCCCGGGCCGCCGAGCTGGCCGAGCAGCATCCCGAGATCGCGGAGATCCTCGACAAGCTGGCCGAGGGCATCCCGGTCGAGGGCATGGAGTCGCTGGCGCCCGCGCTGATGCAGGGCACGGACTCCATGGAGCTGCTGATCGACTGCATGCCGCGCGGCACCCACGTGCTGCTCTGCGACCCCGAGCGCATCCGCACCCGGGCACACGACCTGACCCGCACCTCCGACGAGTTCCTTGAGGCGAGCTGGGCCGCGGCCGCCGTCGGCGGCGACGCGCCGATCGACGTCGGCGCCGCCGCCTTCCGGACCCTGGCGGACGTGCGTGCGCACGCGGCGGTCCTGCACCAGCCGTGGTGGACGGTGTCGCCGTTCGGGCTGGCCGAGGCCGAGGCCGCCGAGTCCGATACGCCGTGGCTGGAGACCCCGGCCGTCGAGGTCTCGCCCGACGCCGGCGACGCCATCGCCCTGCCCGCCCAGCCGGTGCCGCTCTACCACGGCGACACCGCCAGGCTCACCGCCGACCTGGGGCGGTGGGCCGCCGATCGGTGGGCGATCGCGCTGGTCTTCGAGGGCCACGGCACCGCGCAGCGCGCCACCGAGCTGCTGCGCGACGCCGGCCTGGGTGTCACCCCGGTCGACTCCATCCCGAACCGCATCGAGCCGGGCCAGTTGCTGGTCACCTGCGGCGGGCTCAACCACGGCTTCGTCGACGAGGGCTCGCGGCTCGCCGTCATCACCGGCAACGACATCACCGGCGGGCGCGGGGCTTCCACCAAGGACATGCGCCGGATGCCCAGCCGGCGGCGCAACACGATCGACCCGCTGGAGCTGAAGCCGGGCGACTTCGTCGTGCACGAGCAGCACGGCATCGGCAGGTACGTCGAGCTGGTGCAGCGCACGGTCAACGGCGCCGAGCGCGAGTACATGGTGATCGAGTACGCGGCCTCCAAGCGCGGCCAGCCCGGCGACCGGCTCTTCGTGCCCACCGACCAGCTCGACCAGCTCTCCCGCTACGTCGGCGGCGAGTCGCCGACCCTGCACAAGATGGGCGGCTCCGACTGGCAGAAGAGCAAGGCCCGCGCGCGCAAGGCCGTCCGCGAGATCGCGGCACAGCTCATCCAGCTGTACGCGGCCCGGCAGGCCTCCAAGGGCCACGCGTTCGGCCCGGACACCCCGTGGCAGCGTGAGCTGGAGGACGCGTTCCCGTACACGGAGACGCCCGACCAGATGGCCGCCATCATCGAGGTCAAGCAGGACATGGAGCTGGCCGTCCCGATGGACCGGCTGATCTGCGGCGACGTCGGCTACGGCAAGACCGAGATCGCGGTCCGGGCGGCGTTCAAGGCGGTGCAGGACGGCAAGCAGGTCGCCATCCTGGTGCCGACGACGCTGCTCGCACAGCAGCACTTCAACACGTTCGCCGAGCGGATGAGTCAGTTCCCGGTGACGATCAAGCAGCTCTCCCGGTTCCAGACGCCGAAGGAGGCCGCGCAGACGCTCGAGGAGGCGGCCAGCGGGGCCGCCGACATCGTCATCGGCACACACCGGCTACTGGCCGCGGCGACCCGCTTCAAGAACCTCGGCATGGTCATCGTCGACGAGGAGCAGCGCTTCGGCGTCGAGCACAAGGAGCAGCTCAAGACCCTGCGGGCGTCCGTCGACGTGCTGACCATGTCGGCCACGCCGATCCCGCGCACGCTGGAGATGGCGATCACCGGCATCCGGGAGATGTCGACAATCGCCACCCCGCCCGAGGAACGGCACCCGGTGCTGACGTTCGTCGGCGCGTACGACGACAAGCAGGTGGCCGCGGCCATCCACCGCGAGCTGCTCCGCGACGGCCAGGTCTTCTTCCTGCACAACCGGGTCGAGTCGATCGACAAGGCGGCCCGGCGGCTGCGCGAGCTGGTGCCCGAGGCGCGGGTCGCGGTCGCGCACGGGCAGATGGGCGAGGAGGCGCTCGAGAAGGTGATGGTCGGCTTCTGGGAGAAGGAGTTCGACGTCCTGGTCTGCACGACCATCGTGGAGTCCGGCATCGACATCCCGAACGCCAACACCCTCATCGTCGAGCGCGCCGACCTGCTCGGCCTCTCCCAGCTGCACCAGATCCGCGGTCGGGTCGGCCGCGGCCGCGAGCGCGCGTACGCGTACTTCCTGTACCCGCGCGAAAAGCCGCTCACCGAGACGGCGCACGAGCGGCTCGCCACCATCGCACAGCACACCGAGCTCGGCGCGGGCATGTACGTGGCCATGAAGGACCTCGAGATCCGCGGCGCCGGCAACCTGCTCGGCGGCGAGCAGTCCGGACACATCGAGGGCGTCGGCTTCGACCTGTACGTGCGGATGGTCGGCGAGGCGGTCAGCGCCTTCAAGGGCGAGCGGCCCGAGGAGGAGCCGGAGGTCAAGGTCGACCTCCCGATCGACGCGCACCTGCCGACCGACTACATCGCGGTGGAGCGGCTGCGCCTGGAGATGTACCGCAAGCTGGCCGAGGCCCGCGACGACGCCCGCCTCGACGAGGTGGTGGCCGAGATGACGGACCGCTACGGCGCGCCGCCGGAGCAGGTCGCCAACCTGATCGCGGTGGCACGCTTCCGCCTGGTGGCCCGCGCGTACGGCCTCACCGACGTCTCCGTGCAGGGCCGGCACCTGCGCTTCTCGCCGCTGCCGCTGCCGGACTCGAAGCAGCTGCGGCTCAAGCGCTACCACCCGGACTCGGTCTACAAGCAGGCCAACGACCAGGTCAGCGTGCCGCGCCCGAACACCCGCCGGGTGGGCGGCGAGCCCCTGCGCGACCAGGCGTTGTTGCAGTGGTGCGCCCAGCTGCTCTCCGATGTGCTCGGCGCCGTCCCGGCCCCGGTGCGGACGTGATTCAATTTCCGGGGCCGGGCGGTACCGGGCATACGGGGCGTGAGAGAGTCATGACCATGCAGCGTGCCCGCCGACTCGCATCCACCGCCGTCGTCGCCGCCCTCGCCCTCGGCGGTCTGTCCGCCTGCCGGGCCGAGCCTGACGTGGCCGCCTATATCGGCAGCCTCGGCACGATCACCGCGGCCGAGGTCACGCAGGTCTTCGACCAGGCCGAGAACGAGCTGACCGTGTCGCGCGACCTGGTGCAGCAGAACCAGGCCGGTGCGTCCGCCGAGCCGGTGCCGCCGGTGCAGGTGCCCTTCAAGCAGCAGGACGTCCTCAACAGCATGCTCACCGTGGACATCCTCGGGCAGGTCGCCGCGGCGCACAACGTGAAGCCCGCCGCCGAGCCGACGGTCGACCAGGTCGCGAAGGCCACCAGCTACTCGCCGACCTGGGAGTACACCGACCTCT
Source organism: Actinoplanes sp. NPDC049118 (assembly GCF_040648555.1). NCBI lineage: Bacteria > Bacillati > Actinomycetota > Actinomycetes > Micromonosporales > Micromonosporaceae > Actinoplanes > Actinoplanes sp. NPDC049118. The sequence goes on along the minus strand of NZ_JBEZDY010000028.1, from coordinate 113,083 downwards.
ACACGCGCGCCTACCAGCTGCGCTCCGCGCTGCTGCCGGCGGTCGCCCCGGCCGAGCTCACCGACGCCGACCTGCGGGTCGTCTACGACCGGCTGAGCGCCGCCGCGCCGGACCAGGTGACGTCGTTCGAGCAGTTCAAGACCGAGCTCTCCGAGGAGAACAAGAAGGCGTTGCAGCAGAGCCTCGGCCTGCGCGACGAGGTCGAGAAGGTCGTCGCGGCCGAGAACGTCACGACGAACCCGCGCTACGGCCCCCAGGAGCTGGTCCTGCTGTCGGCGCAGACGGGCGACGCCCCGCTCCCGCTGGTCTCGGTGTCGCTCGGCGGCACCGACGCCTCTGAGGCACCGTTCGTCGCACCCGCAGCCTGATGTCCGCGGCCGGACGCATCGTCCTGCTGGTCACGTCGCCCCGGCTGCCGGCCGGTCTGCTCACGGCCACGGCCTGGGACCTGGTCCGCGCGCATCCCGTCTTCACGGCCGCCGACGGCGACCAGGTGCGGGCGCTGCGGTCCTCGGGCGTGACCGTCAGCGTGATCGAGCCCGACCCGGAGGCGCTGGTCGCGGCGCTGGCGTCACACGAAACGGTGATCTGGCTGGGCGGCGCGGCCGGCGACGAGGACTTCGCCCGGCGGCTCGGTCTGCGGCTCGCCCGGGAACCGTCGCTTGCCGAGCTCGAGCTCTGCTACGGCTCGTGGGACCCGCCCGGCGCCCGGCTGCTCGACGCGGTGGCCGTGATGGACCGGCTCGTGTCGCCCGGCGGCGACCCGTGGAAGCGGCAGCAGACGCATGCGACCCTGGCGCAGTACCTGCTGGAGGAGAGCTACGAGGCGTATGACGCGATCGTCTCCGGCGACCTCCCCGCGCTGCGCGAGGAGCTCGGCGACGTGCTCCTGCAGGTGGTGCTGCACGCCCGGCTCGCCGAGGACCTGGACCCCGACGAGCGCTGGAGCGTCGACGACGTCGCCGGGGGACTGGTCGACAAGATGGTGCGGCGCAACCCGCACGTCTTCGCCGGCGAGAGCGTCGGCAGCGTCGAGGACATCATCGACAACTGGGAACGCATCAAGAAGGCCGAGAAGTCGCGGGACTCGGTCCTCGAGGGGATCGCGCTGAGCCAGCCGGCGCTGGCCCTGGCGGCGAAGATCCTGCAGCGTGCGTCCCGGGCCGGGCTGGACGTGCCGCTGCCGCCGGGCTCCGACCTCGGTGCGACGCTGCTGCGCCTCGTCGCCGGCGCCCGGGCCGAGGGTCAGGATCCGGAGGCCGAGCTGCGGCAGACGGCGCTGGAGTTCGCCGAGGAGATCCGCAGAGCCGAGGGCTGAGGCTCGCGGCGGGGCGGAAGTGTCGCACCCGCCGAGTAGATTTCGCTCCATGCCGGAGTTCGTGCCGCTCGCCGAGCGCATCGTCGACGCCATGCTGGAAACCGACCCCGCGCTGGCGTCCAGCGCCGGTGATCACCGTTTCGACGATCGGTTGCCCGATCTGTCGCCCGGCGCGGTCGCCGACCGGGTGGCCATGCTGCGCGACGCCGCCGACGCGCTGTCGGGCATCGACCCCGACGCCTTCGGCGAGCAGGACAAGATCGACCACGCCATTCTGTCCGCAGTGGTCGAGCGCGGCATGTTCGAGCTCGGCGACATCCGCGAGCACGAGTGGAATCCGCTCGTGCACAATCCCGGCCCGCTCCTGCACACGCTGCTGGCCCGGCCGTTCGCACCGACCGAGGAGCGGCTGAGCAGCCTCGGCGGCCGGCTGGCCGCCATACCCGACGCGCTCGCCACCGCGCGGGCGGTCCTGCGCGACGTGCCGCGGCTGCACACCGAGACCGCCGTCGGCCAGTTCGCCGGTGCGGCGGCCCTGATCCGGGGCGAGCTGCCCGGCCTGCTCGCCGGGGCGCCGTCCCTGCGCGGCGCGATCGAGCCGGCGGCGGCCGCCGCGCTCGACGCGCTGGGCGAGTTCGACCGCTGGCTCAAGGCCGGCCTGGAGAGCGGCGATCCCGGCCGCGATCCGCGGCTCGGCCGGCCACTGTGGGAGGCCCGGCTCTGGCACACGCTCGACACCGAGCTGCCGGCCGCCGAGGTCCTGTCCCGGGCCGAGCGCAACCTCGACGAGGTCGGCGAGCGGCTCCGTGAGGCCGCCGCCGAGCTGGTCGGCGGCCCGCCGACCGACGAGACGGTGCGCCGGGCGCTGGACACCCTTGCCGAGCAGCATCCGGACGACGACACGATCGTCGACCTGGCCAAGGCGACGATGGCCGAGGCGACGGACTTCGTGCGCGGCAACGACCTGATGACGCTGATCGACGACCCCTGCGTCATCGAGGAGATGCCGGAGTTCGCCCGCGGTGTCGCGGTGGCCTACTGCGACCCGCCGGGCCCGCTGGAGACCGCGGACGTGCCCACGTTCTACTGCATCGCGCCGGCACCGGCCGACTGGCCGAAGGAGCGCGTGGAGTCGTTCTACCGCGAATACAACGACCACATGATGCGCAACCTGACGGTCCACGAGGCGATGCCGGGCCACTTCCTGCAGCTGGCGCACTCCCGCCGGTTCCGTGCCGGCACCCGGGTGCGTGCGCTGGGCTTCTCCGGCCCGTTCGTGGAGGGATGGGCGGTCTACGCCGAGGAGCTGATGGTCGGCCTGGGCTTCGGCGGCCTGCCGGTGCGCCTGCAGCAGCTCAAGATGCAGCTACGGATGTGCCTCAACGCGGTGATCGACCAGCTGGTGCACTGCGAGGGCCTCAGCGAGCGGGAGGCCATGGCGATGATGACGGGCCGGGGCTTCCAGGAGGTCGGCGAGGCGGCCGGCAAGTGGAGGCGGGCGCTGCTCACCTCGACCCAGCTCTCCACCTACTTCGTCGGCTACACGGAGATGTCGGCGATCGCGGCGGCCCGCCCCTTCGGCGCCACGCCGAAGGCCTGGCACGACGCCATGCTGGCGCACGGCTCCCCGCCGCCGCGCCACCTGCGCACGCTGCTCGGCGTCTAGCTCGCGGGCCGCTGGGCGGCCGGGCGGCCGCGGCGGTCCACCAGCTTCGCCGCCTTCGGCACCTCGAACATCTCGTCCGCGACCTTCTCCGCGTAGTGGGTCATCGCCACGTCCACCCGGATCGAGTTCAGGAAGCCGTTGAAGCTGCCGAGCGCGCCCTCGTTGGTGATGCAGGTGGTGAAGTCGCGGGTCGCCGCGTCGTCCACCCCGCTGAGCCGCACGCACGTGGCGTGCCTTCCCGCGATGGTCGTGTCGTGCTGCACCACTTCGACGTCGTTGTCCAGAACGGCCGCGTTGAGCAGCGCCAGCACGGTCGACGGCAGCACCATGCCGGCGCCGTCGGCGCCCTCGAACACCTTGGCCGGGGGCGGGCTCGTGGGCGTCGCCGGCGCCGTCATCGTGCATGTGGTCGCGTTCGTGGCGGTGCGGCACTGCGTCGTGGCGTCCGCCGTCACGGTGACCTTGCCGCCCGGATACACGTACGCCGAACGGGTGGGCCGCTGCGCCTGTGCGACCGTCGCCGTCCCGCCGCCGGACAGCTGGTAGCTCGCCTCGTAGGTCAGCCCGGCCGCGCCGGACATCTGCGCGGCCAGCTCCGACACCAGGTCGTTGCGGGCCAGGCCCTGGCCAGGCTCGTCCAGATCCGAGCAGCCCGCCGTGGCGGCGCACAGCACTAACACGGCCGCGAGGGCACGCCGGGGGGAGAGAAGCACCTGCCCACCTTTGCCGATGGCCGCAACCGCGCGCAAACCGGTATTCAGGGCGGAACCTACGCGCGGGTGCGGGACAGCAGCTGCTGCCGCATCACGTAGCGGCGGATTATCCGGGCCTGGGACTCGTCCAGGTCGAAGACGGCCACCATCTCCACCGACATCGGGCCCGGCGGCACCCGCTGCGGCAGCGCGGCGACCTTGGTCGCGACGGCGGCCAGTTCGACCACCTCGTTGCCGAGCTGGATCCGGAGCCGCAGGTCGTCGCCGCCGTTGACGACGGCGCCCGCGAAGTGGCCACGCATGCTGTGCTCGCTGATGTCGCGGATCCAGCCGTTCGCCTCCGGGTAGCCGGGGCGGCGCAGGAGGACCTGCTCGCCGCCGCCACCGCGGACGAAGTGCCGCTGCTGCTCGACGACGGGCTGTTGGTGCGCCTCGACCTCGACGAGGTTCGCGTCGACCTCGACCACGGTGCACGCCAGGACGTACCGGCCCCGGGGCGCGGCCGACCAGCGCAGGGAGACGGTCGCACCCACCGGGGGAACGGCGGCGAGCGGTGCCGACAGGATGACGCGCGCGCCCTCGGTGTCGACGACACGGACACGGGCGGCCTGCTCGTCGGAGGCGGTCATCTCGACGTACGAGCCGGCATCGGGGAGGAGCGGGAGTGTGGTCATGGCGATTCCCGAGATCGGCAGTTTCGCGACCCGCTTGAGGCATGTGGCGGCTGAAGTTCACCGGCCGCCGCCACGGCCGCCACCCCGAGTCGATACGCTCTAGCCCGTGGTGGGCCGCAGGGTCGCGGTCTGGAATCTATCCATACGAGCATGAGGAGCGACACGACACATGGCCACCATTGAAGCGATCGTCGCCCGGGAGATTCTCGACTCACGGGGCAACCCGACCGTCGAGGTCGAGGTGGGCCTGGACGACGGCACCATCGGGCGTGCCGCGGTGCCGTCCGGCGCCTCCACCGGCGCCTTCGAGGCGATCGAGCTGCGCGACGGCGACAAGGGCCGTTACCTGGGCAAGGGCGTCGAGAAGGCGGTCAGCAACGTCGAGGACAAGATCGCTGACGAGCTGGTCGGCTACGAGGCCAGCGAACAGCGCCTGATCGACGAGAAGATGCTCGCCATCGACGGCACCGCCGACAAGTCGGAGCTGGGCGCCAACGCCATCCTCGGCGTGTCCCTCGCGGTCGCAAAGGCCGCCGCGCTCTCCGCCGAGCTGCCGCTGTTCCGCTACGTCGGCGGACCCAACGCGCATGTGCTCCCGGTGCCGATGATGAACATCCTCAACGGTGGCGCACACGCCGACTCGAACGTCGACGTCCAGGAGTTCATGATCGCCCCGATCGGCGCGCCGTCCTTCCGCGAGGCGCTGCGCACCGGCGCGGAGGTCTACCACGCGCTCAAGTCCGTGCTGAAGAAGAAGGGCCTCTCGACCGGCCTGGGCGACGAGGGCGGCTTCGCGCCGAGCCTGCCGACCAACGCCGCCGCGCTGGACCTGATCGCCGAGGCCGTGCAGGCCGCCGGCTTCACCCTCGGCACCGACATCGTGCTGGCCATGGACGTCGCGGCCACCGAGTTCCACAAGGACGGCGCCTACGTCTTCGAGGGCTCGCCGAAGTCGACCGAAGAGATGATCAACTACTACGCCAAGCTGGCCGAGACCTACCCGATCGTCTCCATCGAGGACCCCCTCGACGAGGAGGACTGGGCCGGCTGGACCGCGCTGACCGCGCAGATCGGCGGCAAGGTGCAGATCGTCGGCGACGACCTGTTCGTGACCAACCCGACCCGCATCGGCCGGGGCATCGCCGAGGGCGCCGCGAACGCCGTCCTCGTCAAGGTCAACCAGATCGGCTCGCTGACCGAGACCCTGGACGCCGTCGACATGGCGCACCGGGCCGGCTTCAAGACGATGATGAGCCACCGCTCGGGTGAGACCGAGGACACCACGATCGCGGACCTGGCCGTCGCGGTCGGCAGCGGGCAGATCAAGACCGGCGCGCCGGCCCGTTCGGACCGGGTCGCCAAGTACAACCAGCTCCTGCGCATCGAGGAGGAGCTCGGCGATGCCGCGCGGTACGCCGGGGCGGGCGCGTTCCCCCGTTACCGCACCGTGTGACCCTGCGTCGATAGATCATGGAGTTGTGGCTCCGCGTTTCGTGGGCATAGTGTCCAGAGGCAGGTGCCGCAACTCCATGGTCGTGGCGAGCTCCCGGGGAGGGGCAGGGGATGACGCAGCGCCGCATGCCCAACTCCCATGGGCTGAGCGGGCAGGGGCCGTCGCGACGGCCCACCGGACACGCGGGACGTCCGGGTAGCCGGGCGACCGCCCGCCCCAGCCGTACCCGTGACACCGCGGCCACCCGGATGGAGCCGCGCCGGACCCCCGCCACCCGCACCACCAGCGGCATCCGGTCCGGCAGCCGGCCGGCCGCCGCGCGGCGCGCGGCCGCGACGGGAGCCACCAAGCGCACGGTCGCGACCCGGCCCCGGGCCTTCACCGGCCGGGCCACCGTCCTGATCGTCGTGCTGGTCGCCCTGGCCCTGGCCTACACGTACCCGGTCCGCGTCTACCTCGCGCAGGAGTCGCAGATCGCGCAGATGCAGGCCGATCAGGCCGCGCAGCAGGCCAAGATCAAGGGGCTGAGCGACGAGGTCGAGAAGTGGAAGGACAACGAGTACGTCCGCATCCAGGCCCGGGACCGGCTCTTCTACGTGCGCCCGGGTGAGGTCCCGCTCCTCGTCCTGCACGACCCCGAAGGCGCCGCCCGTGCCGCGGGCAGAACCTCGGCGTCGGACGCCCCCGACCGCTGGTACGACACGCTCTGGGGCAGCGTCGCCGCCGCCAACGCAGAATCCCGAAAGTAGATGACGACTCCTTCCGAGACCGATCTCGAGATCGTCGCCCAGCAGCTGGGCCGCAGCCCCCGTGGCACCCGCGCCGTCGCACACCGCTGCCCCTGCGGCAACCCGGACGTGGTGGAGACCTCGCCGCGGCTCGACGACGGCACACCCTTCCCCACGCTGTTCTACCTGACCTGTCCGCGCGCCACGGCTGCCTGCAGCCGGCTGGAGTCGGCCGGCGTCATGCGCGACATGCAGGACCGGCTCGCCACGGATCCGGTGCTCGCGAAGCAGTACGCCGAGGCGCACGAGGACTACCTGCGGCGCCGGGAGGCGGTGGAGCACGTCGAGGAGATCGGGAAGGTCTCCGCCGGCGGCATGCCCGACCGGGTGAAGTGCCTGCACGTGCACCTCGGTCACGCCCTGGCGGCGGGGCCGGGCGTGAACCCGTTCGGCGACGAGGTCCGCCGGGCGGTCGAGCCGTGGTGGACAGGCGGTCCGTGCGTGCGCCCTCAGGCTGAATAAACTCTTCTCTCATGCAGGTCGAGATCCGCCGGGCGCGGACGTCCGACGTCCGGGCGATTCGTGCGCTGGTGGACACCTACACGTCGGATCGCCGGCTGCTCAGCAAGGCCACCGTCACGCTCTACGAGTCGGTGCAGGAGTTCTGGGTCGCCGTGGACACCGAGGGCGACCGGGTGGTCGGCTGCGGCGCGCTGCACGTGATGTGGGAGGACCTGGCCGAGATCCGCACGGTCGCGGTCGACCCGGTCTGCCGCGGTCTCAAGATCGGCCACCGCCTGGTTTCGGAGCTGCTCGGGGTGGCCCGCGAACTGGGCGTGGCCCGGGTCTTCTGCCTGACGTTCGAGACCCGTTTCTTCGGCTCGTTCGGCTTCACCGAGATCGACGGCGCGCCCGTGCCGCACGGCGTCTACGAGCAGCTGCTGCGCTCCTACGACGAGGGCGTCGCCGAGTTCCTCGATCTTGAGCGGGTGAAGCCGAATACCCTCGGCAACACGAGAATGCTCCTCCATCTAGGGGAATCAACGTGAGAGTCGCCGCGATCGATTGTGGAACCAACTCGATACGCCTGCTCATAGCCGATGTCAGCGACGGGAGGCTCACCGACGTCGCGCGCCGGATGGAGATCGTCCGGTTGGGCGAGGGCGTGGACCGCACCGGCGAGCTCTCCGCCGAGGCGATCGAGCGCACCCGCCAGGCCCTGCTCGGCTACGCGGCGGAGATCGCCGAACTGGGCGTCGACCGGGTTCGCATGTGCGCGACGTCGGCCTCCCGGGACGCGGCGAACGCGGCGGACTTCACGGCGATGGTCCGCAACACCCTGGGCGTCGACCCGGAGGTGATCACCGGCGACGAGGAGGCCCGGCTCTCCTTCGCGGGCGCGGTGCACGGCCTGACGGCGGAGGCGCCGTACCTGGTCGTGGACATCGGCGGGGGCTCGACCGAGTTCGTGGTCGGCGGCGCCGAGGTCGAGCACGCGATCTCGGTGGACATCGGCTGCGTCCGGATGACCGAGCGGCACCTGCACAGCGACCCGCCGACGCCGGCAGAGATCGCGGCGGCGGAGGCGGACATCACCGGGGCGGTCGAGACCGCGCTGCGAGCCGTTCCGGGCCACGGGCCGGCGACGTTGGTCGGCCTCGCCGGTTCGGTCACGACGGTGGCGGCCCTGGCGATGCACCTGCCCGGGTACGACGCGGGGCGCATCCACCACTCCCGGATCAGCTACGACGACGTGGCGAACGTGACGTTCGACCTCCTCGGATCGACGGTCGCGGACCGCCTCGAACTGCCGGTGATGCACCGGGGCCGGGCCGATGTGATCGGCGGTGGCGCCCTGATCCTGCGCATCATCATGGAACGCGCGGGCATGAAGTCGGTGGTGGCGAGCGAGCACGACATCCTCGACGGCATCGCCTTCTCCCTGGCGGAGCCGCCGCCTCCGACGCTTCCGGGTAATCGCCGGTGGTGAATGCAGTCAGCTACTAGGGCTGGCCGGGGTATCGATCGTCATCCTCGGGGTCCCGGCCTTTGACACTACTTCGCACCGCGAAGTAGTGTGCACCGCGTGGATACCACACAGCTCCTCAAGGGAGTGCTGGATCTCGCCTGCCTCGCCGCCCTTCGCGAGGACGACGGCTACGGCTACGACATCCTGCGCCGCCTGCGGATCGCCGGCCTGACCGACGTCGGCGACGCCTCCGTCTACGGGACCCTGCGCCGGCTCTTCAACGCCGGCCTCCTCACCACGTACGTGGTGCCCAGCGACGAGGGCCCGCATCGCAAGTACTACGCGCTCAACGCCGCCGGCCGCGCCGAGTTGCAGCGGTCCGGCAAGATCTGGCTGGGCTTCGCATCCACGATGAACGATCTGCTTCGCGAGCGGGAGACGGCGTGACCACCACAGCTCAGGACGAGATCAATCTGTACGTGTTCGCCGTCCGCGCGGCGCTCGGCGACCTGCCGGAGTCCCTGCGGGACGAGCTGCTCGAGGACCTGCCCGAGCACCTGGCCGAGGTGCTCGCCGACGGCGGCGGCACGCTGACCGAGCGGCTCGGCAGCCCGGAGGCCTACGCCGCCGACCTGCGCGGCACCGCCGGTTTCGTCGGCGGCTTCCCCGATCCGCCGGGCCGCACCCACCAGCTCCTCGAGCTGCGTGACCAGGCGCTGGTCCGGCTGAACTCCGTCGACGCGCGGCTCGGGCCGCTGCTCGGCTACTCAAGGGTCAGCGAGTTCCTGGTCCTGCTCCGTCCGGCCTGGTGGGTCCTGCGGGGCTACCTCGCGGCGATGGTGCTGGCCTGGATGCTCGACGACAGCGGCCAGCCGATCGGCCTGCTGCCGCGCATCGGCGGCAGCGAGGTCGTCGCCCTGCTGCTGCTCGGCATCGGCGTCCTCGGCTCGATCTGGCTCGGCCGGCGCTCGCTGCGGCTCTCCAGGTGGCCGCGCATGTCGCTCTACGCCGCGTCGGTGATTCTCGTGCTCGTCGCGCTCGGCGGATTCACCTCCGCCGACAGCAGCACCCGCGACGCGAACTACACCGACGTCAACTACGACAACCCGTACAGCAACATCGAAGACCTCTTCGTGTACGACGAGCAGGGGCGCCTGATCACCAACGCGCGGATCTTCGACCAGAACGGCGAGCCGCTGCGCCTCGGCAACCCGTACTGCTACGACGACGCGGGCAACTACAACGAGGTGCAGACGCTCACCTATCCGTACTGTCCGAGCCGGGCGCCGTACCGGCTGCCGTCGCAGGCCGATCCCAGCAGGAGCGCCGCTCCCGCCGAGAGTGCCGATCCCGCCGACGAGGCGCCGGGTCGCACCGGGCCGGGGCCGGTTCCGGCGCCGCCCGGCAGCTCCCGGATCAGCCCTTCGGCCACCCCCGCACCGGGCCCTTCGGCCGGCGTCGCGGCTACTTCGGCCGCGCCCAGATGAACCTGGGGTGACGGGGTCGCGGGGCGGCCGGGCAATCGCTAGGTTGTGCTCCGACCGGCCGACCCCCTCGGCCGGACCCGAAAGGAACCATAGTGAGCAACCCGGTTGCGTCTCCGCCCCCAGCCGGCGACGGCTTCCCGCCGCCCGTCAACGAGGTCGGCAGCGCTCCCGCACCGAGCCAGCCGTACGGCGCCCCGCCGGCCGGGGGCCAGCCCCTCGGCGACCCGGCGCAGCAGGGCTTCGGCTCCGTGCCGCAGCAGGGTTTCGGCACCCCGGCCACCTTCCCGGTCGAGCCGGCGAAGAAGAAGAGCGCCGCCGCCAACCTCGCACTGCGCATCGTGGGCGGCATCGTCGTCTTCGTGATCATCGTGGTCGGCAAGTACTACGTCTTCGGCGACAAGGCGAAGGACGCGGCCGCCGGCGACTGCGTCGCGTCCTCGGAGAAGGTCAAGGTCGACGAGGAGACCGAGGCCCGTGCCGAGGTCGTCGACTGCGCCTCGAAGGACGCCGCGTACGTCGTGGTCGGCCGGGTCAACGGCGAGTCCGACACCAAGAGCAAGTCGTGCGAGAAGTACTTCAAGGAGAACGAGGAGTACTACGTCTACAGCAGCACCGCCGACGGCGGCTACCTGCTCTGCCTGCGGCCCAAGGCCTGAGTTTCATCCGTACGGCGGGAGCATCCACCCCGGGTGCTCCCGCCGTTGCGTGCGGTGCTGTGCTGGACCCCGTGCCCAGCCGAACCCCGCAGGAGGTCGCCGCCCACGCGGCCGCGGCGGCCGATCTACCCGCCGTCGACGCGGGCGTCGCCGACTGTTTCGCGTGCCCGCGCCTCGTCGCCTGGCGTGAGGAGGTCGCGCTCGTCAAGCGGGCCTCGTTCCGCGACCAGGACTACTGGGGCCGCCCGGTGCCGGGCTTCGGGCCGGCCGACGCCACCATCGCGATCCTCGGCCTCGCGCCGGCCGCGCACGGCGGCAACCGCACCGGCCGCATCTTCACCGGCGACCGCTCCGGCGACGTGCTCTTCGCTGCGCTGCACCGGGCCGGCCTGGCCAACCAGCCGACCAGCGTCGCGGCCGACGACGGCCTGACCCTGCACCACACCCGGATCTTCGCGGCGGTCCGCTGCGCACCACCGGACAACAAGCCGCTGCCCGTCGAGCGGGACACCTGTGCGCCCTGGCTGCACCGTGAGCTTGATCTCATCCGGCCGACGCTGCGGGTCGTGGTGGCGCTCGGCGCCTTCGCGTGGGCGGCCTGGTGGCCGGCGATGACCGCGGTCTACGGCGGCAGGCCGCCCGTACCGCGGCCGGCCTTCGGGCACGGCGCGCAGGTCAGCGTCGCCGGCGCGCCTGACCTGCTGGGCTGCTACCACGTCTCGCAGCAGAACACCTTCACCGGCCGGCTCACTCCGGCGATGCTCGACGATGTCTTCGCCGATGCGAAACGCCGGGCGGGCCTGGCATGATGCGTGGTCTGCCGAAATTTTCGGAGCATCGACACCTAGGGCCTCGAATTGGACCTCGCCGCACTCCGTCGCTGGTGGCCGCTGGCCGCCGTCCTCGGGCTGCTTTTTCTCGCCTCGCTGGCGGCCACCCACTCGGCGCCGCAGCTCGAGCGCTTCAACCCGGACGCCGCGCCGGTCACCGAGGCGCCGCCGCTGCTGCCGCCCTCGCCCGAGGCGGTCAGCCGGCCGTCCGCGGAGCCGGTGGCCGGCAGCGAGCTGCCCGACTGGATCGGCCGGGTCGCCCTCATCGTGCTCGGGGTTCTCGCCCTGCTGGTCCTCGCGCTGGTCGTCTGGGCGGTGCTGCGCCAGCAGCTGGGCCGCCGCGGCGCCCGTAAGGGCCGGCGCGATCCCCGCCGCCCGGAGCCGCGCACCGCGGAGGACCTGGTCGCCGCCCTGGACGCGGGCCTGCAGGAGCTCTCCGACACCGACCGGGACCCGCGCCGGGCCGTGATCGCCTGCTGGGTCCGGCTCGAGGACGCCGCGGCCGCGGCCGGCACACCGCGGCACGCGGGTGACAGCCCCACCGACCTGGTCGCCCGCCTGCTCGCCGAGCAGCGGGTCGACGCGGGGGTGCTCACCCCGTTCGCGGCCGTCTACCGGCAGGCCCGGTACGCGACGCACACCGTCGACGACCAGATGCGCCGCCAGGCCCGCTCGGCCCTGGAACGCCTGCGCTCCGACCTCGGCGCGGGAGCAAGGGCATGAGCGAGCTTGCGAGCGAATCATCGGCTCAGTGTCTTGCTCATGTCGTCGCCGGAGCGCCAGCGGAGGGGATGGCATGAGCGAGCTTGCGAGCGAATCATCAACTCAGTACCAGACTCATGTCGTCGCCGGAGCGCCAGCGGAGGGGATGGCATGAGTGAGCTTGCGAGCGAATCATCGGCTCAGTGTCTGACTCATGTCGTCGCCGGAGCGCCAGCGGAGGGGATGGCATGAGCGACGGGGGGCTTGAGGAGCTTTTTGGGAGTCGTGCCGACGAGGTTGTCGCCGAGGAGCCCGGGGAGATCGTCGAGAAGCCGCGCTCGCGGGCCGGCTGGATCTTCCGCAACGCGGCGCTGATCGCGGTGGCCACCGTCGTCACGGTCGCCGGGCTGCGCTCCCGGGGTATCAGCGTCTCGGTCCTGTTGATCGTGGCCGCGTTCGTGTCGTTGCGCCTGCTGATGCTCGCGGTGTCCGAAGTGGCCCCGCCGGCGCTGCCGCGCCGCGTGGCGGCGCGCGCCGAGCGGAACGCCGGCAACGGCTGGGCCGGCACCGATACGCTGCGCGTCGCGGTACGCCGCTGGGAGCAGCTCCTGGACTGGTCGCAGAACGACGCGGAGAAGTTCTCGCGTAACGTCCTGCCCGTGCTCGCCGAGCTCGTGGACGAGCGGCTGCGGCTCAAGCACGGCATCACCCGGTCGTCGGATCCGCGGCGCGCCCGGGAGCTGCTGGGCGAGCAGCTGTGCGGGTTCCTGGACGAGCCGAACCGGCGCCGGCCGAAGGCCCGCGAGCTCGCCGCCTACGTCGATGCACTAGAGAGAATCTGAGAGGGTGGTTCGGTGACGGACACGAGCGTGGAGGCCCTGCCGCCGTACGAGGTGGGCAGGCTGGCCGGCGCTGTCCTGGACTCCGTCGGCAGCGTCGTCGTCGGCAAGCGGGACTCCCTCGAACTGGTGCTTGCCGGAATCCTGGCCGGCGGTCATGTGCTGCTCGAGGACCTGCCCGGCCTCGGCAAGACGCTGACCGCCCGGTGCTTCGCCCAGGCGCTCGGGCTCGACTTCCGGCGGCTGCAGTTCACCCCCGACCTGCTGCCGGCCGACGTCACCGGCTCCTTCCTCTACGACCAGCGCAAGGGCGACTTCGCCTTCCGCGCCGGGCCGGTCTTCACGAACATGCTGCTCGCCGACGAGATCAACCGGACGCCGCCGAAGACACAGGCCGCCCTGCTCGAGGCCATGCAGGAGAAGCAGGTCTCGGTCGAGGGTGTCACCTACCGCCTCGACCCGCCGTTCCACGTCCTGGCCACCGCCAACCCGATCGAGTACGAGGGCACCTACCCGCTGCCGGAGGCACAGCTGGACCGCTTCATGCTGCGCGTCTCGTTCGGCTACCCGACCCGGGACGAGGAGTGGGAGGTGCTGCGCCGCCGGATGTCCCGGCGTCAGGAGGATGCGCAGCTCGCGCCCGTCGTCGACGCCCGGCGGCTGATGGCCATGCAGGCCGCGCTCGAGCACGTCGCCGTCGAGGACTCGATCGGCCGCTACATCGTGGCGCTGACCTCCGCGACCCGCGAGCACGCGTCGGCGCTTGTCGGTTCCTCGCCGCGTGGCTCGCTGGCGCTGCTGCTGCTCGCCCGGGCCCGGGCGGTCATGGCCGGCCGCGACTACGTGGTGCCCGAGGACGTCAAGGACGTGGCCGTGCCCGCGCTCGCGCACCGGATCACGCTGCGGCCGGAGATGTGGCTGCGCCGCGTCGATCCGTCGTTCGTGGTCCAGGAGGTGCTGCAGGCGGTGCCGGCGCCGGCCAGCGGTGCCCTGCCCACGTATGCGGGCGGGTACGCCGAACAGTGACCGTCATGGAGCCGCCGCCGCTGCGTGCCGCCGTACCCACCGGGGTTGCGGCGGAGGAGGCGTGGGCGGCGCCGGCCTGGGTGCCCACCCGGGCGCTGGGCCGCACGGTCCTGCTGACCGGCCTGCTGCTGGTGCTCGGGGTGGCGCTGGGCCGGGTCGACCTGGTGCTGCTCGCGGCGCCGTTCGCCGTCGGTGCGGCCATCGGCCTGCGCCGGATGCCGCGCTCCGCGCCCGAGCTGACCATCGAGGCGGCCGAGGAGCACATCGTCGAGGGCGGCCGGGTCGAGGCCGGGCTTACCGTCGCGAACCCGGACGTGATCACCTACGACCTGGTCGTGGTCCGTGCGCGCACGTCGCCGTGGCTGGAGCTGGAGAACGCCGACCGGCCGTTCGCGATCACCGTCGCGCCCGACGGCTGGACCGGCGTCGAGCTGCCCGGCCCGGCGCTGCGCTGGGGCCGGCACGACGTCGGTCCCGCCGCCGCCCGGGTCGCGGCCTGCGGCGGGCTGCTCGCCTGCCGGCCGGTCGTCACTCCCGCGCGGGCCGTGCGCATCTTCCCCGAGACCGAGCCGTTCGCGGCCACCGAGGCGATGCCCGCGGCGGCCGGCCTGGTCGGCAACCACCGGTCGCGGCGCCCCGGCGAGGGCGGGGAGCTCGCGGGGGTACGCCCGTTCGCGCCCGGCGACCGGCTGCGCCGCATCGACTGGCGGGTGTCCCTGCGCACGCGGGACCTGCACGTGGCCTCGACGCTCTCGGACCGCGACGCCGAGGTGCTGCTCCTGCTCGACGTGCTTGGCGAGGCCGGCGCGTCCGAGGGGGTCAGGGGCCGGGCGTCGGTGCTCGACACGACCGTGCGCGCGGCCGCCGCGATCGCGGAGCATTATCTGCAGCGCGGCGACCGGGTGTCGCTGCTGGAGTACGGCTCCTCCGCCCGCCGGCTGCGACCGGCGACCGGCCGCCGGCAATATCTGACGGTGCTCGAGTGGCTGCTCGACGTGCGGGCCGACACCAACGGCGGGCAGGGCCCGCACGAGCACGTCTTCGGCGCGCACCACGTGTCGCCGGACGCCCTCGTCGTGGTGCTGACGCCTCTTGTCGACCCGCGCTCGGCCGACATGCTGGCCGGGCTGACCCAGTCGGGGCGGTACACGGTGGCCGTCGACACGCTCCCGGCCGGTGCCGCGCCGCCCAGCCGCGGACCGTGGACGCCGCTGGCCACGCGGCTGTGGCGGATGGAGCGGGAGAACGTCCTCGGCCGGCTGCGCGAGCACGGCGTGCCCGTGGTGACCTGGGCCGGGACGGGAAGCCTCGACCTGGTGCTGCGCGACGTGTCCCGGCTCGCCTCCGCACCCCGGGGGCGCTGACATGCTGGACGGCGTCAACCGGCGGATCGAGCGGGCGCGCAGGGCGGTGGTCCGCGCCACGCTGCTGCCCCTGTTGGTCCGGTGCGGCATCGGCCTGGTCTTCTTCGCGGCGATGACCGTCGCCTGGCCCGCCGGCCTGGTGGTGAGCCGTTACCTGGTGCTGCTCGGCGTCGTCGCCGTCTATCCGGCCGTCGCGCCGCGCGGCCGCGGGGTCACCTTCGCGGTCCTGGTGGTGGTGTGCGGCTGGATCCTCGACACCACGTGGGGCGACGCCCGGGTCGCGCTCTGGCGGGTGCTGAGCATCGCGACCCTGCTGTATGTCGGGCACACCCTGGCCGCGCTCGCGGCCGTGCTGCCGTACGACGCGATCGTCAACCTCGACGTGGTCGCCACCTGGCTGGGGCGCGCCCTGCTGGTGGTCCTGATCTCCGCGGTGCTGACCGTGGTCGCGCTCGGCCTGACCGCCGAGCTGGCCGGGGGTGCGTTCGTGATCGCCACCCTGGTCG
The DNA here is from genome assembly GCF_040648555.1 of Actinoplanes sp. NPDC049118. NCBI lineage: Bacteria > Bacillati > Actinomycetota > Actinomycetes > Micromonosporales > Micromonosporaceae > Actinoplanes > Actinoplanes sp. NPDC049118. The sequence continues at coordinate 97,152 of NZ_JBEZDY010000028.1, read as the reverse complement.
GGCTCGGCGCGGCCGTCGGCATGACCCTGCTGCTGGCCCGGATGCTGCGCCGAGCGTAGTCGTTAGGCCACCCTAAGTTCCCAGCGAAATGAAACCGAAACTTGCTTGTTACGGTGCTTGACCAACGGGTTTGTCATTGGTCACAGGGCGAGGCATCGGAGCGCCGTTCGCGGGAGAATAGATCCGTGAAACCGCAGCGGATCGTCGTCGTCGGGGCAGGTCACGTGGGGCTCTACGCCGCACTGCGCCTGTCGAGGAAGCTGAACGCGCGCCAGGCCGAAGTGATCGTCATCGACCCCCAGCCGCACATGACCTACCAGCCCTTCCTGCCGGAGGCCGCCGCGGGAAACATCTCCCCGCGCCACTCCGTGGTGCCGCTGCGCCGCGAGCTCAAGCGCTGCCGGATCGTGTCCGGCGAGGTCACCAAGATCGAGCACGCCCGCAAGACGGTCACCGTCCAGCCGATCGAGGGGCCGGTCAAGGAGATCGCCTACGACCACGTCGTCGTCGCGCCGGGCTCCGTGTCGCGCACCCTGCCGATCCCCGGCCTGCGCGAGAACGGCATCGGCTTCAAGACCATCGGCGAGGCCATCTACCTGCGCAACCACATCCTCGACCGGCTCGACATCGCCGCGGTCACCCCGGACCCCGAGGTGCGCAAGGCGTCGCTGACCTTCGTCTTCGTCGGCGGCGGCTACGCGGGCATCGAGGCGCTGGCCGAGATGGAGGACGTCGTCCGCGACGCCCTGAAGTACTACCCCGAGCTGCGCAAGGACGAGGTCCGATTCGTCCTGGTCGAGGCGACCAACCGGATCCTGCCCGAGGTCGGACCCGACATGGGCGCCTACGCGGCCCGGCAGCTCGACAAGCGCGGCATCGACCTGCGCCTCGAGACCCGGCTGGAGTCGTGCACCGACGGTGTGATCAAGCTTTCCGACGGCGAGACCTTCCGCGCCGAGACCCTGGTCTGGACGGCCGGCGTCAAGCCGTCGCCGATGCTCGACCACACCGACCTGCCGCGCGGCCCCCGCGGGCACCTGACCTGCATCCCCACCCTGCAGATCGTCGACGGCGACACGGTCCTCGAGGGCGCGTGGAGTGCGGGCGACTGCGCGCAGGTCCCCGACCTGGCCAACCCGGGCGCCTGGTGCTCGCCGAGCGCTCAGCACGCGGTCCGCCAGGCGTCGCAGCTGGCCGACAACATCCGCGCCGTGATCATCGGCGCCACCCCGAAGAACTACCGCCACAAGTACGCGGGCAGCGTCGCCAGCCTCGGCCTATACAAGGGCGTGGCGAAGATCTACGGCGTCAAGCTCAAGGGCTTCCCCGCCTGGCTCATGCACCGCACCTACCACATGAGCCGCATCCCGTCGTTCAACCGCAAGGTGCGCGTGCTGGCCGACTGGACGCTGGCGTTCGTGCTCAAGCGCGAGGTCATCTCGCTGGGCCAGCTGCACGCGCCCCGCGAGGAGTTCACCCACGTGACGCCGCCGCTGGGCGACGACCGCGCGGCCGAGCCGGTGGGGGCCGGCTCGCGCTGAGCGTGTCGGCATCGTCCGGCGTTCTGCCGGGCGGACCGCACCGGCTACGGTGAGCAGCAGAGCATCCCGCCCGGGTGGTGGAACGGCAGACACGGCCGCCTTAAAAGCGGCTGCCCAAAAGGCGTGCGGGTTCGAGACCCGCCCCGGGCACGCTCGTTGTTCGCGGTCAATTCACGTTTTCAGGCTGCTCACAGCGATCGCGGGCGCCATCGGGCCGCCAATGCGCTTACCCTGGAACTGCACGCCCCTACGTGCCTCAACCTCAAAGGGAGGCTGGACACAGTGAAGACTTCAAACCCGGTGCTCTCGCGCCTCGGTCAAGCGGCCGAGCGGGAGCGGTCGGCTGGGTACAGCCCGGCCGGGCCGTACGGACCGGCCGCCGGTCAGCCGGGTTACGGTCAGCCGTACCCGACGGCCGAGGGATATCCGGCGGCGCCGCCGGCGGTACAGCCGATGACGATCGACGACGTCGTCGTGAAGACGGTGGCCCTGCTGGGCATCACCGGCCTCTCGGCCGTCGCCGCCTGGAACCTGGTACCGGACTCGCTGCTCGGCGTCGCCTGGATCGGCGCGGCCGTGGTCGGCCTGGTCCTGGGCTTCATCATCTCGTTCTCCAGGATGGCGAACCCGGCGCTGGTCGTCGCGTACGCCGTGGTGGAGGGCGCCTTCGTCGGCCTGGTTAGCAAGACCTACCAGGAGATCATGGGCTTCGAGGGCATCGTCCTGCAGGCGGTGATCGCCACCTTCGGCGTCTTCTTCGTGATGGCCATGCTCTACCGCGTCAAGGCCATCCGGGCCACCCCGAAGTTCCGGCGCGGCATGATCGCGGTGATGGGCGGCCTCTTCGCCGTCATGCTGATCAACTTCGTCCTCGCCCTCTTCGGCGTGACCACGGGCCTGCGCAGCAACGGCACGGTCGGCATCATCTTCAGCCTGGTCTGCATCGTGGTGGCGTCGCTCAGCTTCATCCTCAGCTTCAACGAGGTCGAAGAGGGCGTCCGCCTGGGCCTGCCGCAGCGCTACTCCTGGACGGCGGCGTTCGGCATCCTCGTCAGCCTGATCTGGCTCTACATCGAGATGCTGCGTCTGCTGAGCTTCCTGCAAGGCGACGATTGACCGTCGCGCACAGCGTCTGACCCGGCAGCGCCCGGCCGCCTCCCCGCGGCCCGGGCGCTGCCCCTTTTCGCGCCCCGGTAGGGTCCCGTGCGTGGATGACTTCCAGGCGGCCGTGCAGCGGCTGCTGGCCCAGGTGAGCCACTGGGAGGCCGGCCGGTGGAGCGGGGCCGCCGGCTCCGCCGAGGGCACCCGCGGAGACCTGGTTCACGGCCTGGTGCAGCGCCTCGCCGACCTCGGCGCGGACGCGGAGAACCGGCACCGGCGGCCCGTGCCTCGGCTGGCGGACACGATCCTCGCGGACCAGGTCCGGGTCACGGCCGACGATCTTATGGCGGCCCACCCGACGGACGAGACGTTGGCCGCCGCCGCCGAGGCGATCTCCGCGACCCGCGCGGGCCTCTGAGCGGGGCGGCCGGCCGTAACAGCCGGAAATGAGATCCGCCGGATCCGACGCCGTCTACGGCAGTCGAACCCGGCGGAGGAATGAGAGAGCGTCAGCTCAGGCGCTCGAGCACCATCGCCATGCCCTGGCCGCCGCCGACGCACATCGTCTCGAGGCCGATGCTCTTGTCGTGCCACTCGAGCGAGTTCAGCAGCGTTCCGGTGATCCGGGCGCCGGTCATGCCGAACGGGTGGCCGACCGCGATCGCGCCGCCGTTCACGTTCAGCTTGTCCAGCGGGATGCCCAGCTCCCGGTAGGAGGGGATGACCTGGGCCGCGAAGGCCTCGTTGATCTCGACCAGGTCGATGTCGTCGATGGTCATGCCCGCGCGCTTGAGGGCCTGCTTCGACGCCTCCACCGGGCCGAGGCCCATGATCTCCGGCGACAGGGCGGTCACGCCCGTGGAGACGACGCGGGCCAGCGGCGTGATGCCCAGCTCGCGGGCCTTCGTGTCGCTCATGATGACCACGGCGGCCGCGCCGTCGTTCAGGGGGCAGCAGTTGCCGGCGGTGATGCGGCCGTCCGGGCGGAAGACCGGCTTCAGGCCCGTCACCGCGTCCATGGTCACGCCCGGGCGGGGCCCGTCGTCGGCCGAGACGACGCGGCCGTCCGGGGTGGTCACGGGGGTGATCTCGCGCTCCCAGAAGCCGTCCGCGATCGCCTTCTCCGCCAGGTTCTGGCTGCGGACGCCGAACTCGTCCATGTCCTCGCGGCTCACGTCGTAGGCCTGGGCGAGGTTCTCCGCCGTGTAGCCCATGCCCAGGTAGATGTCCGGGAGCAGGCCGTCCTCGCGGGGGTCGTGCCACACGCCGCCGTTCTTCGCCGCCTCCGTGTTGCGGATGCGGGCCTCGGCGAACTTCGGGTTCTCCCAGCCGCCGCCGACCAGGGCCTGCGCCTCCGGCGGGAGGCTGTCGGAGTTGCCCCGGGCGAAGCGGGAGACCGTCTCGACGCCGGCCGAGATGAAGACGTCGCCCTCACCGGCCTTGATCGCGTGGAAGGCCATCCGGGTGGTCTGCAGCGACGAGGAGCAGTAGCGCGTCACGGTCGCGCCCGGCAGGCCGTCGAGGCCCAGCAGGGTGGCGACCACGCGGGCCATGTTGAAGCCCTGCTCGCCGCCCGGCAGGCCGCAGCCCAGGTAGAGGTCCTCGACCAGGGTGCGGTCCAGCTGGGGCACCTTGCTCAGCGCGGCGTCGACGATCGTGGCGGCGAGGTCGTCGGGGCGCAGGTCCTTCAGTGAGCCCTTGAAGGCGCGACCGATGGGGGAGCGGGCAGTGGCGACGATGACAGCTTCCGGCATGTGACCAACGTTAACGCGCCGGTAACTTAACGGGGAAGCGCCACTTCGTCACACCGAAATGTCCGACTTATTCGAGTGAGGTGCGGCGGCCTGCGGCCTCGGCCGCGTCCAGCACCGCCGGGAAGAGGGCGTGTGCCCACACCCGGTAGCCGTCCGCGGAGGGGTGGAAGCCGTCGTAGCAGAGGGTCCCCGCGTCCGCCCGGAACACCGCGCCGGTCTCGCCGGCGAGATCGACCACGACGCCGCCCGCGGCGGTCACCGCGGCACCCTGCGCTCGGGCCACGCGGCGGCCCACCCAGCCCGTGATCTGACGCAGCGGCGGCGCGATCGAGCGGACGGCGCCCAGGTCGGGGCAGGTGCCGACGACGACCTGGACGCCCGCGTCGCGCAGGCGGCGCACGGCGTCGCCGAGGTGCGAACCGGACTCTTCGGGGCTGTGCAGGCCGGTCGCGTCGTTCGCGCCGATCAACACCACGGCCACGTCGGGCCGCTCGCCCAGCAGGGCCCGGGCCACCTGGGTCGCCAGGTCGGCCGACCGGGAGCCGGCCACGCCGACGCTGGAGAGCAGCACGTGCCGCTGGCCGGCCTCGGGGGTGCCCTCGGCGAGCAGCCGGGCGAGCTGACCGCCGACCGTCTCGGACAGCCACTCCACGCCGACACCGATCGCGGCGGAGTCGCCGAGCAGGACGAGCCGCAGCGGGGGTGCCGAGGACGGGCCCATCGACGTGCGCAGGGCCAGGCCCATGGTCGGCTTGGCGTACCGCCGGGTGCGGGCCGCGATCGCCTCGCCCGCCAGCAGCGCGACACCCCCGACGGCCCCGGCGAACAGTGTGGCCGCCGTCGCTCTGCCGATCCGTCCCGCCAGGCCCGTCATGTCGCCTCCCTGCCGCAGTAGAACCCGTCAGTCGACGGCTGCTTGATGATCCTCAGGTGTCCACCCTACGGCGCTCGCGGCCGACCGGCCGGACGCGCTCGCAACACGCCCCTTCTCCGGGGCCGGCCGGGCCGCGCGGTGGCCGAACCGCAGGCGGGGCTCGCCGAACCAGGGGTGCCGGCGCAGCTGCGCCCAGCGACCGGCGGGACCTCGTTCGTGGCCGTCGACCTTGACCGGGCTGACCTCGGTGCCCGCCGCGCGGACCGCCTCGTGTGCCGCCTGGGGCAGGCTGCGCACGCCGTCGGGGCCCGTCGCCGGTGCGCGGTCGTCCTCGCCGAGGGTCGCCATCAGGGTCGGCATCATGACCGCGGCGGCCCGGGCGTACCCCTCGACCGAGGGGTGGAAGCGGTCGGAGCCGAACATCCGGACCGGGTCGGCCTCGAATGCCGGGCCGAGCAGGTCGCCGATGGACACCGTCCGGCCGCCGGCCTCGACCACCGCGACGGTCTGCGCGGCCGCCAGCTGCCGGCTCCATCTGCGGGCCAGCCAGCGCAGCGGCGGCTTGATCGGCTGGATCGCGCCGATGTCGGGGCAGGTGCCGACGACCACCCGGCAGCCGACGGCGCGCAGCCGGCGGACGGTGTCGCTGAGGTGGCGGACGGCCGCGGTGCGCGCCGAGAAGTGGGTGACGTCGTTGCCGCCGACCAGGATGACGGCGAGCTCCGGCTCGTACTCCAGGGCGGCGTCCACCTGGTAGGGCAGGCCCGCGGAGACCGAGCCGACCACGGCGAGCCGGTGCAGCCGGACCGGCCGGCGCAGCCGCCGGGAGACGCCGGTGGCCAGCAGCGCGCCGGGAGTCTCCCGCGGGCGGTGCACGCCGTAGCCGGCCGCGGAGGAGTCGCCGAGGATGACCATGCTCAGCGGGCGGCCGGGGAACTTGGGGCCGTAGAGCCCGTCGCCGCGCGGCGGGGGAGCCTCGGCCATCGGAATGACCTTGCGAACGCCCGCCGCCTGCCGCAGCAGCACCCCGGCCGAAAGGACCGTCAGACCCGCGGCGGCGCCGGTGACGGCGCCCGCGATCCGGCCGGCCTGCCGGAGTCGCCGGCGGTCCGCCTCCGTCCAACTGCGCACCTGAGCCACGCTCTCCCTCGCTCTCGCTCGGTGGGAACTGCCCGTCAGCCGTGGGTGGAGGCCCGGCCGCCGGCGATGGTGGGGTCTTCGAGGCTAACGCGCACATGCGACAACCGTCTTAACCCCGCGCCGAGCGGGTATGTCTGGCGCGTAGTCGTCATGCTGGTGGTAGCGAAAGGGGACGACATGCCCAGGACACTGCACCGCACCGCCGCCTTCACGGCGCTGGCGAAGGCCCTGATGTCGGGGGCCCGCGGCGGCCCCTCGATCGGCAAGCGGCTCGCCGCGCTGCCCCGGATGTTGATGGCCACCGCCAAGGGCCAGTACGACGGCGGCATGCGGGTGGCGATGATGGCCGCCGCCACCGCGTACGTGGTGTCGCCGGTCGACCTGCTGCCCGAGATGGCGCTTTTCGTCTTCGGGCTGGCCGACGACGCCGTGATGATCACGTGGCTGGCGGGCGCGGTGCTCGCCGAGACCGCGCGCTTCATCGAGTGGGAGAAACAGCGTGATGCGGTCCTGCCCGGATCCGTGGTCGGCTGAGCCGTAGGCTGACGCGGTACAGGTCAGCACCCAGAAGGGCACAGCGACGTGCGGTACTACGACAATGTAGTCGAGATCATCGGGGACACCCCCCTCGTCCGGCTGCGCAACGTCACCGAGGGCATAGCGGCGACAGTGCTTGCCAAGGTCGAATACCTGAACCCGGGCGGCTCCGTGAAGGACCGCATCGCGCTGCGCATGATCGAGGACGCCGAGAAGGCGGGTCTGCTCCGAGAGGGCGGCACGATCGTCGAGCCGACCAGTGGCAACACCGGTGTCGGGCTGGCGCTGGTCGCGCAGCTGCGCGGGTACAGGTGCGTCTTCGTCTGCCCCGACAAGGTCAGCGAGGACAAGCAGAACGTGCTGCGGGCGTACGGCGCCGAGGTCGTGGTCTGTCCGACCGCGGTGGCGCCCGAGGACCCGCGCTCGTACTACAACGTCTCGGACCGGCTGGCCCGGGACATTCCCGGCGCCTGGAAGCCCGACCAGTACAGCAACCCGGCGAACCCGCGCTCGCACTACGAGGAGACTGGACCCGAGCTCTGGAAGCAGACCGAGGGACGGATCACCCACTTCGTCGCCGGTGTCGGCACCGGCGGCACGATCACCGGCGTCGGCAGGTACCTCAAGGAGCAGGGCGACGTGCGTGTCGTCGGCGCCGACCCCGAGGGCTCCGTCTACTCCGGCGGGACCGGCCGGCCGTACCTGGTCGAGGGCGTCGGTGAGGACTTCTGGCCCACGACCTACGACCGGAGCATCTGCGACGAGGTCATCGAGGTGTCCGACTCGGACTCCTTCGACATGACCCGCAGGCTGGCCCGCGAGGAGGGCCTGCTGGTCGGCGGCAGCTGCGGCATGGCCGTGGTCGCGGCCCTGGAGGTGGCCCGCAAGGCCGGCCCGGACGACGTGATCGTCGTGCTGCTGCCCGACGGCGGCCGCGGCTACCTGTCGAAGATCTTCAACGACACCTGGATGGCCCGCTACGGCTTCCTGACCACCGGCGACGGCGAGGCCACGGTGGCGGACGCGCTCGGCGCCAAGAGCGGCGCGATGCCGCCGCTGATCCACGTGCACCCGACCGAGACGGTCCGCGACGCGATCGACTACATGCGCGAGTACGGCGTCAGCCAGCTGCCCGTGCTCAAGGCCGAGCCGCCCGTCGTCACGGGCGAGGTGGCCGGCTCGATCGCGGAGAAGGCGCTGCTGGACGCGCTGTTCACCGGCGCGGCCCACCTGCACGACACGATCGAGCGCCACATGGGCGACCCGCTGCCGATGATCGGCGGCGGCCAGCCGGTGAGCGCCGCCGTCGCGCTGCTGGAGAACGCGGACGCGGCGATGGTGCTCGTCGACGGCAAGCCGGCCGGCGTCCTCACCCGGCAGGACCTCCTGGCGCACCTGTCCTGAAAATCAAGGCGGACCGGCCCGCTCGCGACGCGAGCGGGCCGGCGCTATGACAGCTCGGCGGGGACCGTCACCACGTCGACGAAGGCGTTCTTCCGCAGCACGGTGATGGGCAGGTCGGTGCCGATCGCCGGGCCCAGCATCAGCCGTTGCAGGGCCTGCACGGACTGCACCGGTTCGCCGCCCGCGGTGACCAGGATGTCGCCCAGGTAGATGCCCGCAATGCCGGCCGGGCTGCCCGGTACCACCTCGACGACCCGCAAGCCCAGCCTCTGGCCCAGCCGCCCGGCGATCGGCGGCGGCAGCGGCACGGGCACTCCCGCGACGCCCAGCCACGCCCGGCGGACCCGGCCCGAGGTCACAAGCTCGCCGATGATGTGCCGGGTGGTCCTGTTGACCGGCACGGCCAGGCCGAGGCCGTAGCCCGCGACCGCGGTGTTGATGCCGACAACGGTGCCGGTCGAGTCGGCCAGCGCACCGCCCGAGTTGCCCGGGTTGAGCGCCGCGTCCGTCTGGATGACGTTGTCGATGATGCGGATCCGGCGGCCGTCCCGGGCCGGGAGGGAGCGGCCGAGCCCCGAGACGACGCCGGCGGTGACGGACCCGGCCAGGCCCATCGGATTGCCCACCGCCACGACGAGCTGGCCGATGCGCAGGCCGTCGGCGTCGCCGAGCGGCGCGGAGGGCGCGCCCGGGTTGTGCACGCGGACGACGGCGAGGTCGGAGAGCGGATCGACGCCGACAACGTCGAACCTGGTCTCGGTGCCGTCGGCGAAGTCGGCGGTGCCGCCGCTCGCGCCGGCGACGACATGGGCGTTGGTGAGCAGGAACCCGTCGTCGGTGAAGGTGACCGCCGAGCCGGCTCCCTCACCGCGCGGGGTGCGGACCGCCAGCGCCGCGACGGACGGCAGCAGGTTGGCGGCGACGCCGGTCACGACACGGCTGTAGGCATCGAGTGCCCTGGCTTCGACATCCGTGTGTTCGGTATCCATGACCTCCAGAACGCCGGGCCGCCGCCATCGATGCCCGTGCTGCGTCCGCCCACGGCGAACAGTGACCGTCACGGATAGTTGCGAAGGTCGCACAGATAGTCCGACCGCTGGTGGGCGGCCAGGGGTTGTATGTGTAACGACAGAGTCAACCAGCCGGACGGGAGGGTGGGGTGAATGGTCATCGCCGACCAGGCCACACCGGCCGACATCGTGGACCGCTTGCTCTGGGACGACGCGCAGCGGATGCTCGGCCGGCACGCCGAGGCCGGCCACGACGGCAACTGTGTCTGGTGTGGATGGCGGTGGCCCTGTGCGCCCCGGCGCCTCGCCGAGCGCGCCGACCTCGCCGCCCGCCGGCCGTGGCGGGAAGCCTGGACGCTGCGCCACGACCTGAACAGCCTCCGCGGGATGCCGGGCGTCCGCCTCGGACTTGACGACAACCGGATCCGGCGGGCGACCCCGAAGACCGACGAACTGAACCGAGGCTATTTCGACTGAGCCAACAAGACCACGGACGTCGGCCGGTAGCTTGACCGTCCCCCGGCAAGAACCGAACCATCGGATCGGCCGACGTCTGACTGCGGTGATGTCGCTGTGCCCCGCCAGCACACCGGCGTCCCGCGCCCGGACCCGCCCAAGAACCGTTTCGACCGGCACGCCTCCGCCGGTCGGCGCCTCCGGCCAGGCGCTAATCCGGTTCGGGCGGGCGCGGTTGGCGGGAGTGCGTGACCACAGGTTCCCCCGCATTCACTCGGTCATGCACTCCCGCCCACCACCCCGGCGACCCGCCGTCCGTAGCGAAGCTGCAGGACCGGCTCGCCGCTGAACACCTCGGTACGCGTGACGCCGTCGGCGACCCAGCCGCCGCGCTCGTAGAAGCGCCGGGCGCGGGCGTTGGCGGCGAGCACCCAGAGCACCGCCCGGTCACCGATCAGGGCGAGCGCGGGCAGCGCGTCACGCATCAGCAGCCGCCCGACGCCGGTGCCGACGTAGGCCGGGTCGGCGTGGATCGCCGACAGCTCGGCGACGCCGTCCTGCTCGCTCGGGCCCAGGTAGGTGAAGCCCGCCAGGATCTCCCCGTCGACCGCGACCGTCAGCCGGTGCGTCTCCCGCTCCCACTTCCACCGCTCCGCCCACCATTCGCCCATCGCCTCGGGCGAGCCGTAGGCCAGCGCCGCGGGGGAGAGGATGCCGGCGTACGCGGTCGCGCGCGAGTGGAAGTGCAGGGCACCGACGGCGTACAGGTCGCCGTCAGCGGCGGGACGAAGACGCACGGTCATCCGACGAACCTAGCCTGGGTGGCACCGGCACCCGCAGCAGGTCCTCGGCCAGCACGATGTCCCCGTCGAACTCCGCCCGGGCCTCGTCGAGGAAGCGCGTGCTGTCCGCGTACCGCTGGGAGAAGTGGGTGAGCAGCAGCGTGCGTACGCCCGATTGCCGGGCCACCGACGCGGCCTGGCCGGCGGTCAGGTGGCCGACCTGCGCGGCCATCGCGGTGTCTTCCGCCAGGAAGGTCGACTCGATGACCAGCAGGTCCGCGCCCTCGGCCAGCCGGAACACGTTGTCGCACATGCCGGTGTCCATGACGAAGGCGAACCGCTGGCCCGGCCGCGGCGCGCTGACCTGGTCGAGGGTGACCCGGCCGACGACGCCGGTGCGCTGCAGCTCGCTGATCATCGGGCCGGTGATGCCGTGCGCGGCGAGCAGGGACGGGACCATGCGGCGGCCGTCCGGCTCGGCCAGGCGGTAGCCGTAGGTCTCGATCGAGTGGCGCAGCGGCAGGGCCGTGAGCCGGCCCGCGGAGGTCTCCGCCAGGAAGCCGTCGGACACCGGGGCCGGCTGGATGTCGGCGACGTCGTAGAAGCTGGTGGCGTGCCGCAGCCGGTCGAAGTACTCCCGTCCGCCGGCCGGGAAGTGCATGAAGACCGGGTGCCAGACCTTGTCGAGCGAGATCCGCTGGATGATCCCGGGCAGGCCGAGCGAGTGGTCGCCGTGGAAGTGGGTGATGCACACCCGGCGCAGCGGGGTGACGGCCAGCCCGGCCAGCAGCATCTGGCGCTGGGTGCCCTCGCCCGGGTCGAAGAGGATGACCTCGTCGTCCCAGCGCAGCAGGTAGCCGTTGTGGTTCCGGTGCCGGGTCGGCACCTGGCTCGCGGTGCCGAGGACGGTGAGCTCTCGCATGATCACCTTTGAACGTGAAGCGACCCCCGGGGAATTCCGCGCACAGCGCGGTCCGGTCGGACTGGGCCGGATCCCCGGGGGTCGGGTGGCTACCTGAATTTCGCCGCACCGCTGCCACACGGTCTCGACGCTCTTACGAAGCTGTCAAGGACAGCGGCTAGCGGACAGCCACCTCACGAGTCCCGTTGCTATACAACTTCGGACCACCTCCCTTCACGTGTACGGCCACGTTAACCACTCGGGAGGCGGCGCGACAACGATTTAATGGTCACTAGAGGCGGGGGAATACCCGCGGGGACATCTCGGTACCCTCCACCGCCAGCGAGGCGGGCCCCACGACCTGCGGGTCCGGGGTGCCGACGTTCTCCGTGTCCTTGTCGTCGTAGTCGAAGCGGTTGAGCACGAACCGGATCGCCTCCAGCCGGGCACGCTTCTTGTCGTTGCTCTTCACCACGGTCCACGGGGCGTCGGCGGTGTCCGTGTAGAAGAACATCGCCTCCTTGGCCTCCGTGTAGTCGCCCCACTTGTCCAGCGACTCGAGATCCATCTTCGAGAGCTTCCACTGCCGGACCGGGTCGACCTGGCGGATCGCGAAACGGGTGCGCTGCTCGCCCTGCGACACCGAGAACCAGAACTTGATCAGGTTGATGCCCGAGCGCACCAGCATCCGCTCGAGGTCCGGAGCCTGGCGCATGAACTCCAGGTACTCGACCCGGGTGCAGAAGCCCATGACCCGCTCGACGCCGGCCCGGTTGTACCAGGAGCGGTCGAAGAGCACGATCTCGCCGGCCGCCGGCAGGTGCTTGATGTAGCGCTGGAAGTACCACTGGCTGCTCTCGCGCTCGCTGGGCTTCTCCAGCGCCACGACGGACGCGCCGCGCGGGTTCAGGTGCTCCATGAACCGCTTGATCGTGCCGCCCTTGCCGGCGGCGTCGCGGCCCTCGAAGAGGAACACCATCCGCTCGCCGGTGCGCTTGCACCACTTCTGCAGCTTGAGCAGCTCGATCTGCAGCAGGCGCTTGTGACGGTCGTACTCTCCGCGGGGCATCCGGAAGTCGTACGGATAGTCCTCGCGCCACGTGTCGATCGGGCTGCCGTCGGCGTTGAGCAGCACCGGGTCGTCGTCATCGTCGTCCGCGACCCGGTAACCGGCCAGCTCGGCGATCGGGCCGTGGTAGGGGCGCGTGATCTGCTCCGCGTCCCACTGGTGCCCGTTCTGGTCGTGCTCCTGGTCGGCCTGCATGAGCCCCTGCTTACCCACTCACAGCGCGGTTGTACCGAGTGGCGCAACGTCAGCCTAGCCAGGCCCGTAGCTTCTTGCGGCGCGAAGCCTTGATCGCGGCCGGCAGCTCACGCAGGGTCGCCTCGCCGACCTGCTCCTGCCGGCCGTAGAGGACGCCGTAGCCGAAGGCGTCCGGCGCGGTCCGGGCCACGTCGCGCAGAACCTCCCGGGCGACCACCGAGTCCTGATGCCCGCCCAGCACGTCCTGCAGCCCGGTCAATGCCTTGACCAGGCGTTTGCCGGGCTTGCCGACGCCCGGTGCGAAGACCTCGACGCCATATCGGGCCTGTTTGTAGGCCTTGCGGGCCTCGTGCAGCTCGGCGTCCACCCCGTCGGCGGTGGCCTCGTCGAGCAGCCGGTCGGCCTTGCGCAGCGCCTTGCGGGCCCGGCGTGGCGCGTCCGCGTCGTCCGGCTCCGCGTCGTCGACCAGTTCGTCCATCGCGTCGAGCAGGGCCAGGTAGCGCTCGCTGTCCAGGGCCGCGACCAGTTCTTCCTTGCCGCGTGCGACGTCCGCGTCGAGTCGCTCGCGGATGCCGGCGGCCACCTCCGGGAACTCGCCCGCGACGGTCAGCAGCTTGTGGCCGAGCACCTGGCCGTCGCGGACGGCGCCGAGGCGGTCCGCCAGCCACTTCAGCTCGACCTTGAGCGCCGTCGCGCGATCGGGGTCGAACGAGCCCTTGAACGTCTTGAGGGTGCTGCGCAGGCGGCGGGTCGCCACCCGCATCTTGTGCACGGCCTCGGCGGCGCCCGCGCGTACCCCCGGGTCCTCGGCCTCGACGGCCTCGCGCTGCTCCCGGGCGTACCGGAGCACGGGGTTGATCTTCTTGCCGCTGCGCTCCGGCGGCGCGAGGCGGTCGCCGAGCGCGCGGGCCAGCTTCGACGGACCGGCCGCCGGGGTGGCGCCGGCGGCGCGGAGCAGACCCTCGACGGCGTCGAGCACCTCCGGGCCGCCGTCGACGAGCTCGACCTCGATCTCCTGCCAGCGCTGCTCCTCGCCGCCGGTCTCCGCGCAGACCTGGTCCTGCGCGACGAGCGCGAGGGTGCGGTCGTCGGCGTCGCGCAGCGGCGTCTCCACCCGGTGCGTCCGCAGCCGCGCGACGGGCAGCAGCCGCCGGGTCCGCACGATCGTGCGGACCTCCGCGACCAGTTCGGCCGGTACGTCGTCGCCGTCGGTCAGCGGCATCCGGTGCTCGGTGCGGCTCGAGCCGTCGCCCGGGGTCTTGAGATGCCAGCCGGCGTCCTCGCCGCCGGTGCGTCGTCGCAGGGTGCGCCGGTTGCGGGCCAGCCGCAGGTCCTCGGTGTCGAAGTAGGTCGCGTCGAGATCGTGGGTATCGGCCTCGCCGTGCCGGCTGACCCCGGCGGCGCCGGCGAGCGGCGGCAACGAGAAACCGGCGGGGACGTCGTACTTGCGTTCGGTTTCGGTCGCCGTCTGCATACCCTTCAATATGCCCGGTGGGGTGGTGACTCAGCCATCTCTCAGCGAAACGGGAAAGCGCGGTCCTTCCGCCCCCAGCCCGGGATTCCCAGCTCATTCGGTGCTTTGGTTCAGCGATTTCCCAGAAAGCGAACGCACACTAAACCGAGGCCCCTGCGGGATCCGGCGCTCGTCCCCCGTGCGGGCGCCGGGTCCCCCAGGCCTGACGAGAGCGCCGCTCCGACCGCCGCCCCGGTCGGGGTGGCGCTCTTTCCTTACCGGCACCCGGGGGATTCCCGCAGGCCGGAGCGTCAGGCCGCCGCCTCGTCGCAGTTGCGGAGATACTGCGCCCGCGAGTAGTGCGCGGCGGCGGCGCCGTAGTACATCGTCGCGAGCGTGACGTGGAAGCTGTTGTCGGTCAGGGCGTTCTTCGCGTTGGCGGTCTCCGACCAGCGGATCTCCGCGTCCGAGGCGCTGATCCCCCGCCGGGCGCAGCGCTGGCGGTAGAGCTCCTTGCCGAGCCGCCAGGTCTCGAGCGCGCTCTCGGCCTGCTTCATCATCGCCCGGGCGGTCTCGATGAGGGCCTCGGCAAGGGCCCAGGCGGCCCGCTCCTCCTCGTTGTTGAAGTCGGGCATGGTGTACCTCCCCTGCCGGCCCTCCTGATTTGTCCTCTTGTTCAGTGTGTGATCAACGTCGGCGCCTGTCGATCTTTTACACCCGCAAGAAGGACGGGCGCCTCACCCGAGAGCGGCGGCGATCCGGCCGGCGTACGACCGGGCCTCGTCGTCGGAGGCGTAGGTGTGCCGGGGCCAGAAGAAGCCGCGCAGGCCGTCGCCCTTGGTCCGGGGCACGACGTGCGCGTGCAGGTGCGGCACCGACTGCGACACGACGTTGTTCATCGCCACGAAGGTGCCCTGCGAACCGAGCGCCGCGGGCACCGCCGCCGCCACCCGCTGCACCAGAGCGAAGAACCCCGGCAGCAGCTCGGCGGGCAGGTCGGTCAGTTGCGCGACGTGCGGGCGCGGAACCACCAGCACGTGGCCCTTGAAGACCGGGCGGATGTCGAGGAAGCCGATGCCGTCCGGGGAGTCGACGACCTTGAACGCGGGAACCGTGTCCGCCACGATCGGGCAGAAGAGGCAGCCGGGCATCAGGGCAGACTAGCCTTGCGATTCATGACGGGTAACACGTACGGCTTCGACACCCTTGCCATCCACGCCGGGCAGGATCCCGACCCACGGACCGGGGCTGTCGTGCCCCCGATCTACCAGACCAGCACCTACGCGCAGGACGCCGTCGGCTCGCCCCGGCTCGGCTACGAGTACAGCCGCTCGGGCAACCCGACCCGCGACGCCCTGCAGGAGTGCCTCGCCGCGATCGAGGGCGGCCGTCGCGGCCTGGCCTTCGCCAGCGGCCTCGCGGCCGAGGACACGCTGCTGCGTACCGTGTGCCGGCCCGGGGACCACGTGGTGATCCCGGACGACGCGTACGGCGGCACCTACCGGCTCTTCGCGAAGGTCGCCGAGAACTGGGGTCTGGACTGGACCGCGGTGCCGCTGGGCGACCTGGACAAGGTCCGGGCCGCGTTCCGCCCCGGGCACACCCGGCTGATCTGGGCCGAGACCCCCACCAACCCGCTGCTGAACATCGCCGACGTACCCGCCCTCGCCGGGCTCGCACACGAGTACGACGCGCTGCTGGCCGTCGACAACACGTTCGCCTCGCCGTACCTGCAGCAGCCGATCGGCCTCGGCGCCGACGTCGTCATCCACTCGACGACCAAGTACCTCGGCGGGCACTCTGACGTGGTCGGCGGCGCGCTGATCGCGGCCGACGACGGCCTCGGCGATGAACTGGCCTTCCACCAGAACGCGATGGGCGCGGTCAACGGCCCGTTCGACGCCTGGCTGACGCTGCGCGGCATCAAGACCCTCGGCGTACGCATGGACCGGCACTGCGACAACGCCGAGCGCATCGTCGCGTACCTGCAGGACCACCGGGCGGTCGGCCAGGTGCTCTACCCGGGGCTCGAGTCGCATCCCGGACATGAGACCGCCGCGAAGCAGATGTCGCGCTTCGGCGGCATGATCTCGTTCCGCGCGGCCGGCGGCCCTGAGCAGGCGATCAACATCTGCAACCGGACAAAGCTCTTCGTGCTCGCCGAGTCGCTGGGCGGTGTCGAGTCGCTCATCGAGCACCCGGGACAGATGACACACCTGTCCACGGCGGGTTCACCGCTTGAAGTCCCCGCCGATCTCGTGCGACTGTCTGTCGGCATCGAAACCGTTGACGATCTGCTCGCGGATCTGGAGCAGGCGCTCGGCTAGGTCCTACAGACGGAGCGGGCCATGGACAACCTGGCGACCACTTGGGTGGGTGCCACGGCGAAGCAGATCTCGCGCGCGGTCCGGCGCGGTGACACGACCGCGACTCAGGTCGTCGCCGATCACCTCGAGCAGATCGCGATCTCCGACCCCGCGCTCGCGGCGTTCCGGGTGGTGCGCGGCGGCGAGGCGATCGCCGAGGCCGAGAAGGTGGACGACCAGGAGGACCTGGCCAATCTGCCCCTCGCCGGCGTGCCGGTCGCGGTGAAGGAGAACACGCCGGTCGCGGGCCTGCCGACCTGGCACGGCTCGGCGGCGGCCCGCTCGGCCGTCGCCGAGGACGACCACGAGGTGGTGCGCCGGCTGCGCGGCGCCGGAGCGGTGGTCGTCGGGGTCACCCGGATGCCCGAGATGGGCCTCTGGGCGACCACCGACGGCGCGGACGGGCCCACCCGCAACCCCTGGTCGCTCGACCGGACGCCCGGCGGCTCGTCGGGCGGCTCGGCCGCGGCGGTCGCCGCCGGCCTGGTGCCCATCGCGCACGGCAACGACGGCCTCGGGTCGGTGCGCATCCCGGCGGCGTGCTGCGGCCTGGTCGGGCTCAAGCCCGGCCGCGGGGTGGTCCCGTGCGACCTCGGCGTCGACGGCTGGCTCGGCCTGGTGGAGAACGGCATCCTGGCCACCACGGTGGCCGATGCCACGCTCGGCTTCAGCGTGATGGCCGGGCGGGCCCCGGCGAAGCTCGTGCAGCCGCAACGGCTGCGGGTCGGCGTCTCGTTGCGCTCACCGGTGGCCGGCGTACGCCCGGACGAGCCCAACCGCGAGGCCGTCGCCACCGCGGCGAAGCTGCTCGTCGGCGCCGGGCACGACACGGTGACCGCCGATCCCGCCTACTCGACCGGCACCGGGCTGGCCGGGCTGGCCACGTGGTTCGCCTGCGCCTTCCTCGAGGCGCAGTCGGCGGGGCTGGACGTGCGGACGCTGCAGCCGCGCACCCGGCGGCACGTCCGGCTGGGCCGGCTCATGTGGAAGCGGGGCTGGGCGAGGCAGGCGGCGCGCGACGACTGGCGCGAGAAGAGCATCCGGTTCTTCGCCGACCACAACATCGACGTGCTGCTCACCCCCGCGCTTGCGGCCACGCCGCCGCCCGCCGAGGGGCACTCAACCGGAAGCTGGCAGCGCAACATGCGGGTCAACATGCGGTACGCCCCGTACGCCGCGCCCTGGAACATCGCCGGCCTGCCCGCGATCGTGGTCCCGGTCGGCCTGCGCCCGGACGGGCTGCCGGTCGGCGTGCAACTGGTCGGCCCGCCCGACTCCGAGTTGCTGCTGCTCGCGATCGCCGGGCAGTTCGAGGTGGCGAACCCGTGGCCTCGCCACGCCTTCGTCTGACGGGGGTGGCACGATCAGAGGCATGAGCGACCGCACCGCAGCGAAGCAAGGGCCGGGTGGGTCGGCATGAACGAGTTGTTGGAGCTTGCCGACATCGAGGCCGCCAGGGAACTGCTCACCGGGATCGTGAAGACCACCCCGCTGGAGTACTCCCTGCCGCTCACCCGGACCCTGGGCGTGCCGATCTGGCTCAAGTGCGAGAACCAGCAGCGCGCCGGTTCCTACAAGGTGCGCGGCGCATACACGCGGATCTCCCGGCTCACCGACGCCGAGCGCGCCCGCGGCGTCGTCGCCGCGAGCGCGGGCAACCACGCGCAGGGCGTGGCCCTGGCGGCGGGCATCCTGGGCGCGAAGTCCACGGTCTTCATGCCGGAGGGCGCGCCGCTGCCGAAGGTCTCGGCCACCAAGGGCTACGGCGCCTCGATCGAGTACGCGGGCAACACCGTCGACGACGCGCTCACCGCGGCCCGGGAGTTCGCCGCGGCGACCGGCGCGATCCTGATCCACCCGTTCGACCACCCGGACGTCATCGCCGGGCAGGGCACCGTCGGGCTGGAGATCCTCGAGCAGTGCCCCGAGGTGGGCACGATCGTGACCGCCGTCGGCGGCGGCGGGCTGATCTCCGGGGTCGCGGTCGCGGCCCGGGCGCTCCGGCCGGACATCCGCATCATCGGCGTGCAGGCCGTCGGCGCCGCCGCCTATCCGCCCTCGCTGGCGGCGGGGGAGCCGCGGACGCTCGAACGGTCCGCGACGATCGCCGACGGCATCGCCGTCATGCGCCCGGGTGTGCTGAACTTCGCCCACGTCAGCAAGCTCGTCGACGACGTGGTCACGGTCACCGACGAGGACCTGTCGGCGGCCCTGCTGGTGCTGCTGGAGCGGCACAAGATGGTGGTCGAGCCGGCCGGCGGCGCGGCGGTTGCCGCCCTGCTCACCGGCAAGGTCGACCTGAAGCCGCCGGTCGTGGCGATCCTCTCCGGTGGCAACATCGACCCGATGCTGCTGCTGCGGGTGATCGAGCACGGCCTGGTCTCGGCGGGCCGCTTCCTGCGGCTCTCGGTACGCACCGGCGACCAGCCCGGCGAGCTGGCCCGGCTGCTCGCGGAGATCGCGGAGCAGCGGGCCAACATCGTCGACGTGGCGCACTCGCGGCAGAACCCGCGGCTGAGCTTCGGCGAGGTCGAGGTGCAGCTGTCGGTGGAGACCCGGGGGCCGGACCACTCGGCGGCGCTGATCGGCGCCCTGCACGGCTCGGGTTACACGGTCACGCTGCTGTCCGGCACGCTCTGACCCACAAGCGCGATCCCCGGACCGCGACGCGGCCCGGGGATCGGATTTGCGCTGGTCAGGCTCCGAACGGGGCGAATTCGACCACGGTGACCTTGATGTCCGCACCGCTGGGCGCGGTGTAGGTGACGGTCTGGCCGGGGCCGGCACCGAGGATCGCCTTGCCGAGCGCCGACTCGGGGCTGTACACCGTGTAGTCGGTGGTGGCGGCGATCTCGCGGGAGCCGAGCAGGAACGTCTCGGTGTCGGACTTGTCGTCGTCGAAGTAGATCGTGACGACGGTCCCCGGAGCGACGGCGTCGGCGCTGGGCGCGTCGCCGACCTCGGCCTTGCGCAGGAACTCCTTCAAGTAGAGGATCCGGCCCTCCTGCTTGCCCTGCTCCTCGCGGGCGGCGTGGTATCCGCCGTTCTCACGGAGGTCGCCCTCCTCACGGCGGGCGTTGATCTCGGCGGCGACGGCCGGCCGGGCTGCGATCAACTCGTCGAGCTCGGCCTGCAGCCGGTCGTAAGCGTCCTGGGAGAGCCAGGTCTTCGACGCCTCTGAACTGCTCACAGACTCTTCTCCTTGGGGCGAACAGGCGTACGGAGCGAATCACTTAGCTTACCAGCGGTGCGCACGGCGCCTGGAGAGGCGAATATCGCCCATGTTCGGGTGGGTTGCTCAGCGGGCGGCCGCGCAGCGCAGTACCTCGCCGACGGCGGCTCTGGCGGTGGTCGGCACGGTCTCCCGCGCCTCGATGTTCCGTGCCGAGCCCTCGGCGGTGACCGTCACAGTGGCGCGGCCCACCTCGGCGCCGTCGAAATTGCGCGCCCGCAGGCCGCACGTCGCCGAGCCGCCGGGCGGGACCCGGACGGTGAACTCGACTGTGATCCGCGACTCGGTCACGTCGGACCAGCCGACGATCTGGGCGTTGTAGTCCGGGTCGCCGTACCGCCCGTACAGGCGGACGGCGAGGAATCCGACCGCCACCGCGACGACCACGGCGAGGGCGATGGGCGCGAACAACCGGCGGCGCCCGTCGCGGCGCCACCCGTAGCGGCCCGGCGGGAATACCGGGTGTGTGGCGCGCGCCTCGCTCACCAGGGGCCCCTCTCCTGCGAAAGTTGTCGGTGCGATCGGCCAGAATGGCGTGGTCCATCTTCGCAGCCGGCACCGGGGCCCACCACGAGGCCCGGTCGAGGGAGACAGCAGTGGCTGAGCAGTTGCGTCTCATGGCGGTGCACGCGCACCCCGATGACGAGTCCAGCAAGGGCGCGGCCACCATGGCCCGCTATGTCGCCGAGGGCGTCGAGGTGCTGGTCGCGACGTGTACGGGTGGGGAGCGCGGCAGCGTGCTCAACCCGAAGATGGACCGGCCCGAGGTGCTCGCCGACATCACCAACATCCGCCGCGCCGAGATGGAACGGGCGCGGGAGATCCTCGGTGTCGAGCAGGCCTGGCTGGGCTTCGTCGACTCGGGCCTGCCCGAGGGCGACCCGTTGCCGCCGCTGCCGGAGGGCTGCTTCGGCCTGGTCGACCCGGCCGAGGGCGCGATCCCGCTGATCAAGCTCATCCGCGAGTTCAGGCCGCACGTCATGACGACCTACGACGAGAACGGCGGCTATCCGCACCCCGACCACATCATGTGCCACAACATCTCCGTGGTGGCCTTCGACGCGGCCGGTGACCCCGAGCGGCACCCCGAGCTGGGCGAGCCGTGGCAGCCGTTGAAGCTCTACTACAACTCGGGCTGGACCCGGGCGCGGATGTTGGCGCTGCACGAGGCCATGCTCGCGGCCGGTCTCGAGTCGCCCTACACGGAGTGGCTGGACAAGTGGGAGGACCGCCAGGACCGCGGCGACAAGATCACTACCAGGGTCGAGTGCGGTGAGTATTTCGAGGTGCGCGACGACGCGCTGCGCGCACACGCCACCCAGGTCGACCCCGACGGCTTCTGGTTCCACGTGCCGATGGATCTCCAGCAGAAGGTGTGGCCGACGGAGGACTTCGAGCTGGCCCGCTCGCTGGTCGACAGCCCGATCCCGGAGTCCGACCTGTTCGCGGGCATCCGGGAGCCGGCCGAGACGAGGTAGGGCGTACCGTGAGTGATGTGAACTTCGTGGTGGCGGTCAACAACTTCGGTGACACCCGATCGGGCGGCCTGGCCGGCCCGATGGGGCTGTTCATCATCCTGCTGATGGCCATCGGCACAGTTCTGTTGATCCGCAACATGAACAAACGCCTGCGTCGGCTTCCCGACAGTTTTCCGGATCCGGAGGCCGACCGGCGTGCGGCCGAGATCGCCCGGCTCGACGCCGATCTTGAAGGCCCCGACGCCGCTCCGCGCGACGCCGCTCCGGATCGGGATGCCTCCGATGTGGAGAATGACCCGACGGATGCCGAGGTCAAGGGCGCGGAATCGGGCGATTCACCGAGTGTGAACGGCGGCCGCGGCGAGCGCGCCTGATCGCATCGGGCTGGATTCCACTTTGTCAAGAGCCGGGTCCGGCCGGGGTGGCCGGGCCGTCCCGGATGGAGCATTGACTGTGCTCATCCGTCAACCCCTGTTGCGTTCTGCCGGATTGGCTTAGCCTTCCGCCGGGGGGGCTTTCACGTCCCTCCACCCTGCGCGGAAAGGGGGCTGACGGTGACCATTCTCCGCCCCCAACTTCCTCCACTGCAGATGCACGTGCATTCGCCTGTGCCGCTGGTCAGCGGGGGGCCGGCATGACAAACCAGCCCGCCCCCGGCGTCGAACAGCGGCGCGAGCGACCCCCCGCCAAGCCCGGCCCGGTGTCTCGACCCAAGGCCGGTCGGGTCCTTACCCAGATCATCGTCGCCGCGGCCGTCGTCGCCGCGGTGCTAGGGATGATCATCCCCCTGCCGCGACCCGCGATCGTGTCGCTCTCGCCCGCCGGCGGGGTCGGCGTCGCCGTCCTGCTGGTCGCCGCCGCCCAACTCGCGCGGCTCCGCGTCCGGATCGGCCGGGGCACCGTCAGCATCTCCTGGGGCGAGACCGCGTTCATCATCGGTTTCGCCCTCGCGCCACCCGGCTGGCTGCCGGCCGCGACCCTGCTCGGGGCGGCCGGTGCCTGGTTGCTCATCACCTGGCTCAACGACCAGCGGGTCGTCGCCGACCTCGCGCACCTGGCGGCGTCCGTGAGCCTCGGCGCCGCCGGGGCCACCGCGGTCACCTATGCGATCGCCGGGCCCACGGCACCGGTCGAGAGCGCCCGGACGCAGGTCGGGCTCATCGCCGGCGCGGCCGTCTACCTCGTGATCACGCTCGGCCTGGCCGTGCTGAGCCTCTCGCTGCACCGCGACGCCCCACCCACGCAGATCGCCGTCCGTGCCCTGCACGCGAAGCTGCCCATGTTCGTCGGCAACGTGCTGGTCGGCCTCCTGACGCTTTTCGCACTGGTCAACGCGCCGATCTGGCTGCTCGCCCTGCCGCCCGCGCTGTGGCTGCTCCAGCGCACCTACCGCTACCACCTGCGCGCCGAGGAGGAGCGCCGGATCTGGGAGGCGTTCGCCCGCGCCACCTCGACCCTCGGCGGCTCCTCCGAGCGCGCGGTCGCCGCGGCGGGCCTGCGGGGCGCCCTCGACGTCTTCGGCGCCCACCGCGTCGAGATCGAGGTGCTCCAGCCGCGCGGCGCGAGCCCCCGCCGGTACGCGGCCGACGGCGCGCCGCAGGAACAGGCGCCGGGCGCGCTGCCGGGAGCCGTGATCACCCGCACGATGACCGTCGGTGGCGCCCCGGTGGGCGAGCTGACCGTGTGGCTCGCCGAGCCGACCCTGCCCGCGGCCCGCGACGAGCTCGCCGTTTCCGCGTACGGTGACGCGCTCGCCGGGGCGCTGCACGACGCCGCCGCGCACGAGCGGCTGGCCCGGCTGGAGGCCAAGGTGGCGCACGACGGCGTGCACGACCCGCTGACCGGCCTCGCGAACAGGTCCGCGCTGATCGCGGACGGCGATGCGATGCTGCAGTCGTTCCACCGCGAGAGGCAGGTGGCGCTGCTGCTGCTGGACCTCAACGAGTTCCGCGAGGTCAACGGCACCCTCGGCCACCAGGCCGGCGACGCCATGCTGTGCACCGTCGCCGAACGTCTCGTGGACCTGGCCCGCGAGCACGAGGTGGTGGCGCGCCTGGGCGACGACGAGTTCGCGATCCTGCTGCCCACCGTCGCCACGCTCGCCGACTCGGCGACGCCGCTGCACGAGGTGCCCAACCCGCTGCCCCGCGCCGTACGCCGGGCGAGCGAGGTGGTCGACCGGCTCGGCCTGCCGATGGAGGTCGGCGGCGTCCGGCTGGTCACCGAGGTCGCGGTCGGCGTCGCCGTGTCCCAGGCGGGCTCCACGGACCTGGCCGAGCTGATCCGGCGCGCCGGCATCGCCCTCGACCAGGCCAAGGAGCTGCAGGTCGGCGTGGCCGCCTACGACAGCGCCCGCGACGCCAGCAGCACCGACCACCTGGCGCTGACCGCCGAGCTGCACGACGCCCTGACCGCGGACGACCAGCTCGTGCTCGTACTCCAGCCCGAGGTCGACCTGGCGACCGGCGCGCCGACCGGCGTCGAGGCGCTGATCCGCTGGCGGCATCCGCGGCGGGGTGCGCTGAGCCCGAACGACTTCATCGACACGGCCGAGCACGGCGAGCTGCTCGGCCCGTTCACCCGCTACGTGCTCGACCGCGCGCTGGCCGCGGCCGCCGACTGGACCGGACAGGGCCTGGACCTCCCGGTCTCGGTCAACATCTCGGCGCGCAGCCTGCTCGACGCGACGTTCCCGGCCCAGGTCGCGGACGCGCTGCGCCGGCACCGGCTGGGCGCGGGCCAGCTGGTTCTGGAGATCACCGAGTCGGTGGCGGTCAGCGACCAGGAGGTCGTCGACGAGGTGATCGCCGCGCTACGCGACCTGGGCGTACAGATCTCGGTCGACGACTTCGGCACCGGCTTCTCGTCGCTGTCCTTCGTGACCCGGGTGACCGTCGACGAGCTGAAGGTCGACCGCTCCTTCGTGACCTCCATGATCGACTCGGCGGCGGCCGCCGCCGTGGTCCGCGGCGCGGTCGAGCTGGGCGCCCGGCTGGGCGCGCGGGTCGTGGCCGAGGGCGTGGAGACGACGGACCAGCGTGCGGCGCTCCTGGCGCTCGGTTGCACCTCGGCGCAGGGCTACCACTTCAGCCGGCCACTCCCGGCGGACAAGATCGTCGCCGCGCTGCACCAGCTGGCGCAGGCCGCCCCGCCGAAGATCGTCCCGCTGCGCGCCGACGGAGCTTCCTGACCTGCCCCGGGGTTAGGTTGGGTCATGGCCAACCGTCTTGCCGGCGCGACCTCGCCCTACCTGCTCCAGCACAAGGACAACCCCGTCGACTGGTGGCCCTGGTCCGACGAGGCCTTCGCCGAGGCGCGCAAGCGCGACGTGCCCGTGCTGATCTCGGTCGGCTACGCCGCCTGCCACTGGTGCCACGTGATGGCGCACGAGTCCTTCGAGGATGAGGCCGTCGCCCGGCTGGTCAACGACGGCTTCGTCGCCGTCAAGGTCGACCGCGAGGAACGGCCCGACGTCGACGCCGTCTACATGACCGCCACCCAGGCCATGACCGGCCAGGGCGGCTGGCCGATGACCGTCTTCGCCACCCCCGAGGGCGAACCGTTCTTCTGCGGCACCTACTTCCCGAAGGCCGGCTTCACGGCGCTGCTCGGGTCCGTCACGACCGCGTGGCGTGACCAGCGGGAAGCGGTGATCACCCAGGGCTCCGCGGTGGTACAGGCGATCGGCGGCGCCCAACTCGTCGACGGCCCGACCGCCCCGATCTCGGCGCAGCTGCTCGACGCCGCGGCGGCCCGGCTCGCCGAGGAGCACGACCCGGCGTACGGCGGCTTCGGCGGCGCCCCCAAATTCCCACCCCACATGGACCTGCTGTTCCTCCTGCGCCACCACCAGCGCACCGGCGCGGAGAACGACCTGGAGATCGTCCGGCACACCGCGGAGCAGATGGCCCGCGGCGGCATCTACGACCAGCTGGCCGGCGGCTTCGCGCGCTACGCGGTCGACAACACCTGGACCGTGCCGCACTTCGAGAAGATGCTCTACGACAACGCCCTGCTGCTGCGCGTCTACACCCAGCTGTGGCGGCTCACCGGCGACGAACTCGCCCGCCGCATCGCCGACGAGACGGCGGCGTTCCTGCTCCGCGACCTGGCAACCCCGGCGGGCGGCCTCGCGTCGGCCCTGGACGCCGACACCGAGGGCGCCGAAGGCCTGACCTACGCGTGGACGCCGGCACAGCTGAACGAGGCGCTGGGCGATCCGGACGGCACCTGGGCGGCCGACCTGTTCCGGGTGACCACCAAGGGCACGTTCGAGCACGGCAGCAGCGTCCTGGTGCTGGCCCGCGACATCGACGCCGCCGATCCGGAGCTGGTCGCCCGCTGGCGGGACGTCCGGGCCCGGCTGCTGGCGGCCCGGGCCGCCCGGCCCCAGCCGGCCCGCGACGACAAGGTCGTAGCCTCCTGGAACGGCATGGCGGTCACCGCGCTGGCGGAGTACGCCCAGCTCACCGGCGGCTCAGGCGCCGAGGCCGTCGAGCTGGCAACGGTGCTGGCCGAACGGCACATCGTGGACGGCCGCCTGCGCCGGGTCTCCCGCGACGGCCTGGTCGGCGCGCCGGTGGGGGTGCTGGAGGACTACGGCTGCGTGGCCGAGGCGTTCTGCGCGGTGCACCAGCTGACCGGCGACGGGCGGTGGCTGACCCGGGCGGGTGAGCTGCTCGACGTGGCACTCACGCACTTCGCGACGGGGTCGGGCGGCTTCTACGACACGGCCGACGATGCGGAACGGCTCGTGGCCCGGCCCGCCGACCCGACCGACAACGCGACACCCTCCGGGGTAGCCGCGCTGTGCGCCGGGCTGGTCGGCTACGCCGCGCTCAGCGGTGAGACCCGGTACCGGGAGGCCGCGGACGCGGCGCTCGAGACCGCGGGGCCGCTGATCGCGGGCCATCCGCGGTTCGCGGGCTACTCGGCGACGGTGGCGGAGGCGATGCTCGCGGGCCCGTACGAGATCGCCGTCGCCACGCCGGACCCGGCGGGGGACCCGCTGGTCGCGGCCGCGCACCGGCACGCGCCACCGGGGACGGTCGTGGTGGCGGGGGAGCCCGGCCGCCCCGGCGTCCCCCTGCTGGCGGACCGGCCACTGATCGACGGCGCCGCGGCGGCCTACGTCTGCCGGGGTTTCGTGTGCGACCGCCCGGTGACCTCGGTGGCGGAGCTGGTGGCCCGCCTGTCCGCCTGATCACCCGGCCGGCGTCGGTCCGCCGGTCGCGGCCGCCTTCCCGCCTGCCGGCTGACCCGCTTGTCGACCTGCCGCCTGTTGCCTGCTGGCCTGCCCGCCTGTCTGCCTATCTGCCGCCCCTGCCCGCCCGCCTGCCCGCCCGCCTGCCCGCCCGCCTGCCCGCCCGCTGGTCGGCCCGCCGGCCCGCCTGCCTGCCGGCCCGCCTGTCTGCCGGCCTGCCGGCCCGCCTGTCTGCCGGCCCGCCTGCTTGTCTGTCCGCTTGCCTGACGCCGGCCCTCTGCCCGCCGGCCTGTCGGCTGTGCGCTTGCCGGCCGACCGGTCCGCTGAGCGGCGGGGGCAGCTCAGGCCGCTTCGTTCGGTGGTCCGGGGGCTCGTTAGGCTGGCGGCGAGATGGATACCCGAACCGGTCTGCCCGTAGTCGGCATGGTGGGCGGTGGCCAACTGGCCCGGATGACCCACCAGGCCGCGATCGCCCTTGGCCAGTCACTGCGCGTGCTCTCCGAGTCGCCCGACGACAGCGCCTCGCTCGTGGCCGCCGATGTGCGCATCGGCACCCACACCGACCTGGCCGCGCTGCGCGAGTTCGCCAAGGGGTGTGACGCGGTCACGTTCGACCATGAGCACGTGCCCACCGGGCACATCGCAGCGCTCGCCGCCGAGGGCGTCAAGATCTACCCCGGCGCCACCGCGATCCTTTACGCACAGGACAAGCGCCAGATGCGCGAACGCCTGAGCGGGCTCGGCGCCCCGGTGCCGCGCTGGCGGCCGGTGACCTCGGCACAGGACATCGCGGACTTCGCCGCCGACCTCGCCGGCGCCGACGGCACCGCGGACGCCCCGGCCGGAACGGCCGGCTGGCCGGTCGTCGCCAAGGCGGTGCGCGGCGGATACGACGGTCGTGGCGTGTGGGTGCTCGATGATCTCGCCGCCGCGGAGGCGCTCGTCGCCACCGGCACCGACCTGATCGTCGAGGAGCGGGTGCCGCTGCGGCGTGAGCTGGCCGTGCTGGTCGCCCGGTCGCCGTTCGGGCAGGTTGCCGCCTATCCCGTCGTCGAGACCGTGCAGCGCGACGGCATCTGCGTCGAGGTGCTGGCGCCGGCGCCGGACCTGCCTGAGGCCCTGGCCGTCGGGGCGCAGCAGCTCGCCATCGACCTGGCCAACGCGCTCGGCGTCGTCGGGCTGCTGGCCGTCGAACTCTTCGACACCGGCACCGGTGTCCTCGTCAACGAGCTGGCCATGCGCCCGCACAACTCCGGGCACTGGACGATCGAGGGCGCCCGCACGTCGCAGTTCGAGCAGCATCTGCGCGCCGTGCTCGACTATCCGATGGGCGAGACGTCGCTGACCGCGCCTGCCGTGGTGATGGCCAACGTGCTCGGCGGGGAGCCCGGCGGCATGTCGGTCGACGAGCGGCTGCATCACCTCTTCGCCGCGGACCCGGGCGCCCGCGTGCATCTCTACGGCAAGCAGGTCCGGCCCGGCCGCAAGATCGGGCACGTCACCGTGCTCGGTGACGATATGGCGCAGGTGCGCGCACGGGCCGTGCGCGCCGCCCGCTGGCTGCAGGAAGGCAGGCAATGACACCGGTAGTCGGCGTGATCATGGGCAGCGATTCGGACTGGTCCACGATGGAGGCGGCGGCGGTCGCCCTCGCCGAGTTCGACGTGCCGTTCGAGGTCGGCGTGGTCTCGGCCCATCGCACGGTCAAGAAGATGGTCGACTACGCGACGTCCGCGGCCGACCGCGGACTCAAGGTCATCATCACCGGCGCGGGCGGCGCGGCCCACCTGCCGGGCATGGTCGCCTCGATGACGCCGCTGCCGGTCATCGGCGTGCCGGTTCCGTTGAAGTACCTGGACGGCATGGACTCGCTGCTGTCCATCGTGCAGATGCCCGCCGGCGTGCCGGTGGCGACGGTCTCGATCGGTGGCGCGCGCAACGCGGGCCTGCTGGCAGTCCGAATTCTGGCCGCCTCGGATCCGGTCCTGCTCAAGCGGATGCAGGCCTTCCAGTCCAGTCTCGAGCAGGTGGTCGCGGAAAAGGACGAAGCCCTGCGGGCCCGCCTCCTCCCGGACACGCAATAGACATCCTTCGTAGTCAAGATCTGTGTCTGAGTCCGCTCAACGCCTGGGGTGACCGCCGCCGGCGGATGCCGGCATCTTTCCTCAGCTGGTTTGGCCCAGTGCAGGTTTGCCGGGGTCGGCCGTTGAGTTCGTGGGCGACGGGGTCCAGGCGGGGTTGGTCGATGGTGGTGAAGTCCAACCTGCCCTTCGGGAAGTACTGCTCGAACCGGGCGTCCTCCTGGCTGACCGTGGACGGTGCCCGGCCCAGACACCAGGCGATCTGCCCGATCTAGTGACCCTGCGCCCGACCAACCCGATCCGTTCGTTGCAACCACCGGTCGAGCCAAGGTCTCCGCACCCTTGACCTTCAATGTCCAGGCGATGGTGGTTGTTGTGGGGACGGCGGCGGAGTGGGGGGAGCGGCAACGGATCCGGCTACGCGACGCCGGCTACCTGGCCGGAATTTGGTCCTCCTACTTGCCCCGATCAGACCCTGACCTGTTTGGAGACCGCCGCCGCCACGTAGCCGGTGGCCTCGGCCCGGAACGTGGCCAGCGCGAACGGGTCATGTCGGTGGATCTCGGGGAGGGCTGCGGCTAGCGCATTCTGACCAGGGCGCCGCGGAGGCGTTCCTGGGTACGGCGGCGGTTCTCGTTGGTCGCGCCCAGGAAGAGCAGGATCACGCCCACCGGCACCAGGACCAGCCACGGACCGACAAGGGTCGCCGCGAAGTGGATCGTCGCGATCGCCGTGGCCACCGCGCCGACCACCACCGGCGCCTGCTGCCGCTGCCGGGAGCCCACGATCAGGGTGGCCACCGCGCCGAGGAGCAGCAGCAGCTCGCGCAGGTCGCCGGCGTCGGTGGCGATCACGATTCCGATCGTCGGGACGAACGCCGCCAGCAGGGCGGGCCCGTACGCCGCCCAGCTGCTCAGGTCCGGCCGCTGGCGGGACTCCAGGATGCCGACCAGCAGGGCAAGGGCCGCGAAGGGCAGCGTGTACGCCTCCGGCAGCGCCACCTCGGCGATCGCGATGAACAGCCAGATGCCGATGATCTCGAAGCCGACGGAGAGCCAGAACAGGTTGCGTCGCTGGTTCGGTGCGCGGCCCGGGCGGATGGCCGCCAGGCCGAGCACCGCGCCCCACGCGGCCAGCAGCGCCGCGAGGTGGGCCGGGGAGTTGTAGGCGAGGGCGCCGGCGAGCAGGGCCGACGCGTAGCCGCTCCACTCGACGGTGGTGGCCTCGCGGCGGTATTCGGGCAGGCCCAGCGCCGGCAGCGCGGCCTCCAGCGCCAGCAGCACCGCGCCGACGGCGAGCACCCCGAACGCGGCCCATTCCGGGGCCAGACCGGCCACCAGCGCGACCGTCAGCACGAAGAACTGGCCCATTATCGCGGCGAAGAGCCAGCCGAGGATGCGGGCGTGCCGGCTGCGGCCGACCAGGGCACCCACCAGGCCGACGCCGATCGCCGCGCCCAGCGTGAACAGGGTGAGCTGCTCGGTGGCGAGGCTGCCGGCCAGCCCGGCGCCGCCGGCGAGCAGGCCGATCACGAAGACGATGTTGCGGGTCGTGCGCAGCAGCGTGGCGCGGGTGGCGACCGGTGGCGGGGTCAGCGCCAGCCCCAGCATGGAGATGGTGAAGACCACCAGCGCCGTGGACGTCGAGGCCGGCCACTGCGCGTTCATGGCGATCGGCGCGATCAGCAGGGTGATCGCGAGGCCGGGCAGGATCACCGGTACGGCCTCGGCCGGCTTGGCGCCGAAGCCCAGGGCGGCGAGCGCCGCGGCGATGGTCAGCAGCACCGCGGCGAGCACGCTGGTGCCGTCGACGCTGCCGGACGAGGGGTTGGCCAGCGCGTCGACCGGACCCTCCCAGATCGCGCCGAGCTGCGCCATCGGGTCGAGGAGGGCCGCGCGGAGCGCCGGCGCGATGGAGAGCAGCGCCAGGACGGTCGGCAGCGCGGCGACTAGCACCGCGCCGGTGGCCGGGTCGACCAGCCAGCGGCCGCGGAGCCCGCTCGGCCGCATCTCGGTCCAGCGGGGGCGCACGTAGCCGCTCTCGCTCCGGTAGCGGTTCGGCGCGACGGTGAGCCCGGGCGCCGGTACGGCGCCGCGGAGCAGCTCCGCCACGACGCCGAGCAGGGCTGCCGTTGCGGCGTACAGGGCCGTGGGGTAGTCGCTCGGCACCGAGGCCAGCGCCGTGATGGTGGCGCCGCCGACGAGCCCGATCGTCGCCCAGGGCAGGTACTGCGGCACC
This sequence comes from Actinoplanes sp. NPDC049118, assembly GCF_040648555.1. NCBI lineage: Bacteria > Bacillati > Actinomycetota > Actinomycetes > Micromonosporales > Micromonosporaceae > Actinoplanes > Actinoplanes sp. NPDC049118. The sequence continues at coordinate 66,337 of NZ_JBEZDY010000028.1, read as the reverse complement.
CAGCGGGCCACGAGGGCCAGCAGGGCCAGCGCGAGGCTGGATCCGGCGAGCGCCGCGGTGAGGACCACCTGCGCCGAGTTGCCCTGGTCGGCCGCGACGGCCGCGAGCAGGCCGGGAGCCGCGAGCAGGGCGCCCGCGGTGGCGGCGCCGCCGATCTGGGCCCGGTGCCGGGGCATGCCGGTGTCGTCGAGGGCGAGGTCGGCCACCTCGGCCCTGGTCGCGGTCTCGGCCCAGGCGCTGTTCGCCCCGGGCGTCAGGTCGGCCCGCGACATCCAGGCCACCAGGATCCCGGCGAACGTGATCAGGCCGAGCGCGATCGCCGTCGACCAGGGGCGGACCAGGCCCGCGCCGACGGCGTGCAGCGACACGACCGCGGCGACCCCGGCCCGGGTGAGCGCGGCGCGGGGGGCGGTCGCGGCGACGGCGGCGATTCCGTACCCGAGGGTGACGGCGCCGCCGATCAGCAGCGGCGACCACCAGGGCAGGCCGAAGGCGGCGGGCGCGCCGATCGCGGCCAGGGCGGCGCAGACCGCCTCGACGTCGTACCGGGTCGGGCGCGGCAGCGCCACGGCGGCGGCCAGCGCGATGATCACCAGCGCGACCGGCGCCTGCCAGGCGCCGGCTGGCGGGGTCGTGGAGTACGCGTTGACGTCGGAGGCCCAGATCGGGCCCGGCGCCGCGATGATGCGCAGGCCGCCGGCGATCGCCTGCCAGCCGGCGATGACCACGACGACGAGGCCCGCGGCGCCCAGGCCGCGCACCGGCCCGCGGCTCCACTCCTCGGGCAGCGCGCGGACGCCGAAGGCCACGATCAGCACCACGATCGCGGCGACCGCGAGCGGCGCGTCGGGGAAGGCCAGCGCGGCGACCCGGGCGAGCGCACCGCAGACGGCCACGGTGGCCGCGGCGGCGGCGATGTCGGGGCCGTCGACCATCCGGTCGGCGCGCCGGCCGGAGTCGAGCGACTTGGCGAAGAACAGCAGGCCCGCGGCGGCCAGCAGCAGCGCGCCGACCCAGATGTCGGGTGCGGTGGCGCCGGGTGCGAACAGCGCGGCGAGCGCCATCGCGACGGCACCCGCCCCGGCGCCGCAGGTCATCGGCAGGCTGACCACGCGGCGGGCCACCTGGAACACCGCGGCGTAGGTGAGCGTGCCGGCAACGGCGAGGAAGCCGAGCGCCAGCGCGGGCACGGTGACGGCCTCGGTGGGCGGCGGGCCGCCGCCGGGGTCCTTGGTCGCCAGCACGGCGGTCACCACGGCACCCGGTATCGCCATCGCGGCGGCGCCGGAGGCCCAGTCACCGACCAGCCAGGCGTACAGGCGTACCGGAATCTGACCGGCCGCGACCGCGACCATCACGCCCGCGCCGGCCAGCGCGGTCAGCACCGCGGCGGTGAGCCACGACGCGCTCAGCGCGGCGCCCGCGCCGAAGAGGCCGACCACCCCGGCGGCCGCGATGTGGGCGATGGCGGTCCGCCGGGTCGGCGCGAGCAGGCCCGTGCCGCCGAGGCCGATCGCGGCGAGCACCAGCGGCCAGGGCGCCTCCGACCACGGCAGGCCCAGCGAGGCCGGCACGGCGAGGGCGGTCATCGCGACGCCGGCGACGGCGCCCTCGTGCCGGTACTCGGCGGGCAGGGCGAGCGCGGCGGCGACGGTCAGCAGCAGGGCGCTGAGGGCGAGCAGCCAGCCGGACTGGCCCGCGGCCTCCGCGATGCGCCCGGCGTAGGCGGCCGTGTCGGCGTTCCAGACCGGCCGGGCGGCCTCGACGGGGGCGATCGCGGCGCGCAGGGCATCCACGGCGACGAATAGGCCGATCAGCGTGAGCGCGCCCGCCGAGGCGTACTGCGGGCCGCGGCGGACCTCGTCGGGCACCGTCCGGACGACGGCGCCGGTGACCGCGACCGCGGCGGCGGCCGCGGCCAGGGTCCAGGCCGGCGACGCGACGGTGGCGATCCGGGCGACGGCGGCGATGACGGCCAGGGCCAGCACGCCGCCGGCGATGTTGCGGGCCATGGTCCGCTGCACCAGGCGGGCGGCCGCCGAGATGGTCAGCGCGGCCAGCACCAGGATCAGGCCGGAGCGCACCGCGTCCGGCACGGCGTCCGCGGTGAGCAGGGCGGCACCCGCGTAGACGAGGGCGCCGGCGGCGGCGATGCAGAGCAGGGCGAACGTCAGGCCGCGCAGCAGGCCCGCCGACGGCGGCGTGGCGGGCGGGGCGAGCGGCACGGTGCCGGCGGCCGGGGCGCCGGTGGGGCGCGGGCCGGGGAAGATCCTGGTCGGCAGCCACCGCCAGCGGCGGCGGCCGGTCAGCCCGTCGATGATCAGGTCGGGCTCTTCCGGCAGGGACTCGGGCCGGGCCGGCGCGTCCTCGTAGGCGGCCGGATCGGCCGGGTCGGCGCCCCGGGCGGCGTAGTCGGCCGCGCCGAACCGCCAAGCGTCGGCCGCGGTGAGGGTCTCGCGGTCGGCCGCGACGGGCCGGCCGAACGGCCAGCGCGGCACCAGCCGGCCGTGGCGGATGACCGTGGTGAGCAGCAGCAGGTCGATAAGCGCGACCACGGTCAGGGCCAGCGCCCAGCCGGCCGCGCTCTCGATCGCCGGGTACGCCAGCAGCGGCGGCACGGGCTGCACGGCGACGACGGTGGCGTAGCGGGGTGCGGCGAGCCGGGTGACGCCCGCGTAGAGGAACGACACGACCGCGGTGATCAGCAGCGTCGCGCCGAGGAAGACGGTCGCCGGTACCGCGGCGCCGCCGAACAGGCTGCTGCCGTGCAGCGCGAACATGGTCAGCGGCAGCAGCACGAGGCCGACACCCGCCAGGGTCTCCGCGGTCGAGGTCAGCCCGCGGCGCGAGATCGCGGGCGCGACTCCGAGCGCGATGCCGGTCGCGATGGCGAGGATGAACACGCGGCCGAACGCGTTGCTCGTGGCGCCGGCGAAGACGATGGCGGCGACGCCCAGCACGAGGGCGCTGAGGCCGAGCAGGATGTTCTGCACCGACTGCGAGGAGGTCTCGGGCCCGTGCGCCAGATGGACCTCCGGCTCGGGCGGCGGGGCGACCCGGGGGCGGCGGGGCGGAGGCGGCGGCGGTGCCGGCCGCTCGGTCGGCGGCGGATCGTCGACCAGGGTGGTGACGCCGTCGGTGGCCTCACCGGGCGGGCCGGTGTGCGGGGTGCCCGGCTCGGACCAGGCCGGCGCTCCGGCGGCGTCGCCGGGCCGCCGCCGCGCCTTGCGGGCGGTCTTGGCGGCCCGCTTCTTCTGCTGGTTGGCGTGCGCCAGGATGTCGCGCTGGAACTGCGCCGCCTGGATCTTGCCGGCGATCTGGGTGCGCTCTTTGGCCGCGGCCATGTCGCGGATCTTCAGGTCCGCGATCGACGCGTCGATGCGGGCGAGCTCCTCGTCGTAGCCGTCCTGCGCCACGGCACCTCCTCGACCCGTCACCACCGAAGCAACCGACACCTCATTAGAACAGTCTCAGGCGGGGCGAGATCAATGGAAACGGCCGCGAACCCGGCAGGTTCGCGGCCGCGGCCGTTGTCAATACGCCGTCAGAGTGTCGGTGCCGGCCGGCCCATGCCCCGGTACTGCCAGCCCGCGCGCGCCCAGAGCACGGCGTCGAGGCAGTTCCGGCCGTCGATGACGCGGCGGTCGGCGACGAGTTCGCCGAGCACCTGCGGGTCGGCGTTGCGGAACTCGGCCCACTCGGTGAGCACGCAGACCAGCTCGGCGCCGGTGACGGCGTCGGCCATCGAGCTCTCGTAGTGCAGGCCCGGCTGGGCCGCGCGGGCGTTCTCCATGCCCTGCGGGTCGTACACCCGGACGTCCGCACCGGCCTTGGCGAGCCCGGCCGCGACGGCCAGCGAGGGCGCGTCGCGTACGTCGTCGGAGTTGGGTTTGAAGGCCGCGCCGAGCACGGCGATCCGGGTGCCGGAGAGGTCCGGGCCGGCCGGGCCCGAGCGGCGGCCGAGCAGCTCCGCGGCGAGCTGCAGGACCTTGCTGCGGCGGCGCAGGTTGATCAGGTCGACCTCGTGCAGGAACCGGAGCGCCTCGCCGGCGCCGAGCTCCTGCGCGCGGGCCTGGAACGCGCGGATGTCCTTGGGCAGGCAGCCGCCGCCGAAGCCGACGCCCGCCTGCAGGAAGCGGTTGCCGATGCGCGGGTCGTAGCCGATCGCCCTGGCCAGCTGGGTGACGTCGCCGCCGGCCACCTCGCACACCTCGGCCATGGCGTTGATGAAGCTGATCTTGGTGGCGAGGAACGCGTTCGCGGCGACCTTGACGAGCTCCGCCGTGGCGAAGTCGGTGACCACCAGCGGCACCTCGCGGTCCTCGGTCGCGGCCAGGTCGAAGACGCCCTTGTGCGCGGCGTACAGCATGCCGTTGGCCCAGTCGGACTTCACGCCGACCACGATCCGGTTGGGCCGCAGCACGTCCTCGACGGCGAAGCCCTCCTGCAGGAACTCCGGCGACCAGGCCACCTCGATGCCCAGCTCGGGGTCGGTGTGCTTGGCGACGAGCTGCTCGATCCACTCGGCGGTGCCGACGGGAACGGTCGACTTGCCGACGATCAGGGCGCGGCGGGTGAGGTGCCGGGCGAGCCGGGTGACGGATGTCTCAACGTACGAGAGATCGGCGCCCAGCCCGTCCGCGCGCTGTGGCGTGCCGACGCAGATGAAGTGCACGTCGGCGAACTCGGCGACCTCCTCGTACGAGGTGGTGAAGCGCAGCCGGCCCGCGGCGAGGTTGGACCGCAGCAGATCGTCGAGCCCGGCCTCGTGGAACGGCACCTGCCCGGCGGACAGCTTGGCGATCTTGGCCTCGTCGACGTCGAACCCGAGCACCTCGTAGCCGAGCTCGGCGAAGCAGATGGCGTACGTGGCGCCCAGGTAGCCCGTGCCGAGGAAGGCCAGGCGCGGCCGGGCGGCCCCGGACGGCGGCTCGACCTCGGGGAAGGCCGGCACGCTCTGATGGGTCGGGTACGGGATGGTCACGAGGAGAAACTCCACTCACATGGGGCGCCGGAGGGGGGCCTGCGCCGAAACGTGGCATTCACCTTCTCATGGCGGTGCACGCTCGATCCGCGCACCATCCGCGGCGAAGGATAGTGCGCGTACCCTACGCGTCGGTAACATAGGGCGGGAGCCGTAGAGGAAGGGCCACAGCCATGTCTGATTTCGACGTTTACCAGCTGCCGGAGGACCACGAAACCATCCGCGCGGCCGTACGCGAGGTCTGCGACGCGCGCGTGGCGCCGAACGCGGCCGAGGCGGACGAGAGCGCCGAGTTCCCCAAGGCGTCCTACGACGCCCTGCGCTCCTCCGACTTCCACGCACCGCACATCCCCGCCGAGTACGGCGGCGCCGGTGCGGACGCGCTGGCCACCGCCATCGTGATCGAGGAGGTCGCCCGCGCCTGCGCCAGCTCGTCGCTGATCCCGGCGGTCAACAAGCTCGGCACGCTGCCCCTGATCCTGGCGGGCTCGCCGGAGCTCAAGGAGCGCTACCTCACGCCGGTCGCGGCGGGCGACGCGATGTTCTCGTACTGCCTGTCGGAGCCGGAGGCCGGCAGCGACGCGGCCTCGATGACCACCCGCGCGGTCCGCGAGGGCGACTACTGGGTGCTCAACGGCGTCAAGCGCTGGATCACCAACGCCGGCGTCTCGGAGTACTACACGGTCTTCGCGACCACCGACCCGAGCTCCCGTTCACGGGGCATCTCGGCGTTCGTGGTGGAGAAGTCCGACGGCGGCGTCAGCTTCGGCGCGCCGGAGAAGAAGCTGGGCATCAAGGGCAGCCCGACCTGCGAGGTCTACTTCGACAACGTCCGGATCCCGCTGGACCGGATGATCGGCGCCGAGGGCACCGGCTTCGCCACCGCGATGAAGACCCTGGACCACACCCGGGTAACGATCGCGGCGCAGGCGGTCGGCATCGCGCAGGGCGCGCTCGACTTCGCCAAGGGCTACGTCAAGGAGCGCAAGCAGTTCGGCAAGCCGATCGCGGACTTCCAGGGCGTGCAGTTCATGCTCGCCGACATGGGCATGAAGCTCGAGGCCGCCCGGCAGCTGACCTACGTGGCGGCGGGCAAGAGCGAGCGCGGCGACGCGGACCTGACCTACTTCGGCGCGGCCGCGAAGTGCTTCGCGTCGGACGCCGCGATGGAGATCACCACTGACGCGGTCCAGCTGCTCGGCGGCTACGGCTACACCCGCGACTACCCGGTCGAGCGGATGATGCGCGACGCCAAGATCACCCAGATCTACGAGGGCACCAACCAGGTCCAGCGCATCGTCATGGCCCGCAACCTGCTCAAGGACTGACGGTTCATGGCCGACACCGGGGTTGACTCAATGTGGTCGACCCCGGTTCGGTTCTGTCCGGAGGTCGGCTTTCCGGATGTGCGGCTGAGGCTCGGTCGGTAGCTAGGATGGCGGCCGATCACCATCTCGGCGTCGTCCGCTAGCGGCAGTCCTGGCCGGCGTCGCTCACGAAGCCTGCCGAGGCGGCGCGGTGGTGTCGTCGGGTGTGGGTCGGTCCGGGGTGTCCAGGACCGTCGGGAGGGTGTCGTCGGCGGCCTCGTCGGCGGGACGTTCGAGGTTGGTCACGGTCATCGCACGCCGGTCCTGGCTGGGGCCGGTCGCGGCCGCTGCCGGCACGCCCAGCGGGGTCGTCGGATCCGCGCCGGGATCGGGACGCTCCGAGCCGGCGATCGACATCGCCCGGGTGGTCTCCTCCGTCTTCTCCCCGGCCGGGTTCGCGACGGTGGCCTCACCGGGTGCCGGTAGCGTCAGCACCTCTGTGCGGTCCGCGGGCGGCTCGACGGTGCCGACCCGGATGACCTGCGTCTTCTCGCCGGAGTCGGCGGCGTCGAGGGCCGGCGTCGGCAAGCCGTCCGCCGTGGGCACGCGCAGTACCTGTGTCTGCTCGCCCGAGTCGGTGGCGTCGGTCGGCGGCGCCGGCTCGGCGGGCAGGCGCAGCACCTGCGTCTTCTCGCCGGAATCGCTGCCGTCCGGATCCGGCGGCACCAGCCGGGTGGTCGCCTCGCCATCCGACCCGGCGGAGTCGCTGGTGGTCTCTTCCGCCGGGTGCGCCTCGCCGGCCGTCGGCACCTCGACCTCCGACACGACCTCGGTCGGATCGTCGGCCCCGGTGAGGTCCCCAGTGACGGCTTCGGTCGGTTCCTCGGTCCCGGTGACGGCTTCGGTCGGTTCCTCGGCCTCAGCGACGGTCTCGGTCGGTTCCTCGGTCCCGGTGACGGCTTCGGTCGGCCCCTCGGCCTCCGCGACGTCCTCGGTCGGCCCGTCCCCGGCTCCGAGGATCGTGGTCGCCTCCTCGGCCGGCGCGGGTGCGGCACCCGTCGTGATGACGGTGGTCGGCAGCTCCGGCGGGGCGCCGAGGCGCATGACCGTCGTCTTCTCGTCGCCGTCGTCGTCCACCGGCAGCACCGTCGTCTGTGGGCCGCCACCCGCAGGGATCGTCACCGTCGGCTCCGCGTGCACCACGATCTGGGTGGTGTCCGCCACCGGCGCCAACGGCGGCTGGGGAAGCGGCGGCTGGGCGAGCGGCGGCTGGGCGAGCGGCGGCTGGGCGAGCGGCGGGCGGGCGAGCGGCGGCTGGGCGAGCGGCGGCTGGGGATACGGCGGCTGGGGCAGCGGTGGCGGCATGCGCGGCGCCTGGCGCTGCTGGGGGATCACCGACGTCGGTTCCGCGGCCATCGGCGTGCCCGCCACCCGGGCCGCGCCGCGCGCCCCGCCGATCGTGCCGATCAGCAGGATCTGCGGCGGCTCGAACGCCCGCCAGCGCCGTGCGCTCAGCGCCGTGCACAGCAGCGGCACGGCCAGCAGGACCGCGAGCCCGTAACCGGGGGTGCTGACGTCGAAGCCCTCCTTGGCGATGTTCGCCGGCCAGACTCCCGCGTAGGACTCCGGCGCTATCCGGGCCCAGGCGCCGACGACCGCGAAGACCAGGCCCGCCAGCGCCGGGCCGGCCGGGGAGATCGGGGCGAAGAGCAGGATCGCGTACGCCGCACCCGCGAGCAGGAGCAGCAGCACGCCGGAGAGCGACTCGATGCCGCCGTTGTCGCGCGCCCGGCCCGTGAGGTCCTGGTCGAAGCCGACACCGCACAAGATCCAGACCGCCGGGGCAAGCACGAGGGCGTACATGATCGACCGTAGATGGCGCACGCCCGGCACCGTACCCGCCTGCGGCAATGCTCAGAAAGGGCCGCCGTAACGTAGCGGCCATGAGTGACCATCTCGTGGGACGGCAGACCTCGCATTCGCGGGTCACGCTCAGCCGGATCATGACCGCGACCGACGTCAACCTCTACGGCACGGTGCACGGCGGAGTCCTGATGAAGTTCGTCGACGACGTCGCCGGTGCCGCCGCGGCGCGGCACAGCGGCGGCACCGCGGTCACCGCCGCGATCGACGAGATCCTGTTCATGGAGCCGGTGCGGGTCGGCGACCTCGTGCACGCGTACGCGCAGGTGAACTGGACCGGGAGCACCTCGATGGAGGCCGGCGTGAAGCTGACCGCCGAGCGCTGGGACACCGCCGGCGGCGAACCGCTCAAGGTGGCCACGGCGTACCTGGTCTTCGTCGGGGTGGACGTCTCCGGGCACCCGCGGCCGATCCCGCCCGTGCTGCCCGAGTCGCCGGACGACGAGCGCCGCTTCCGCGAGGCGATCATCCGCCGGGAGCACCGGCTGGCCCGCCGCAAGGCGATCCAGGAGGCGAGGGCAACCCCGTCTGAATAGACGTTAGGGTGTCGGCATGACGACGGGCACGGTGCTGTGGACCCCGCCGGCGGACGTTCTCGAGACGTCCCGGATGGGGCGGTTCCTGACCTGGTTACGGGCCGAGCGCGGCGTGGACGCGGCGGACTACGCCGAGCTGTGGCAGTGGTCCGTGACCGACCTCGAGGGCTTCTGGCGGGCGGTCTGGGACTACTTCGACGTCATCGCGCACGCCGAGCCGACGGCGACGCTGCCCGACGCCACGATGCCGGGCGCCCGGTGGTTCCCCGGTGCCACGCTCAACTACGCCGAGCACGTGCTGCGGATGCCGGGGCTGGGCGACGACGATCCGGTCGTCATCGCGTACTCGCAGACCCGCGAGCAGGTCACGCTCACCGCGCGGCAGCTTCGTGAGCAGGTCCGGCGGGTCGCCGCCGGCCTGCGCCGGCTCGGCGTCGGGCCGGGCGACCGGGTCGCGGCCTACGCGCCCAACATCCCCGAGACGTACGTGCTCATGCTGGCGACGGCGAGCCTCGGCGCGGTGTTCTCGTCGTGTGCGCCGGAGTTCGGCTCGCGCAGTGTCATCGACCGCTGGACCCAGATCGAGCCCAAGGTCCTGGTCGCGGTCGATGGCTACCGCTACGGCGACAAGGCGGTCGACCGCCGCGAGGAGGTCGCCGCGATCCGGGCGGCCCTGCCCAGCGTCGAGCACCTGATCACGATCGGCTACCTGAACGGCGGCGGTGACTGGGACGGCCTCGACGGCGACGAGCCGCTGTCCTTCGCGCCGGTCCCGTTCGACCACCCGCTCTACGTGCTCTACTCGTCCGGCACGACCGGGCTGCCGAAGCCGATCGTGCACGGGCACGGCGGCATCCTGCTCGAGCACCTGAAGATGCTGGCGCTGCACCACGACCTCGGCCCGGGCGACCGGTTCTTCTGGTTCACCACCACCGGGTGGATGATGTGGAACTTCCTGGCCTCCGGCCCGGCGGTCGGCGCGGCGATCGTGCTCTTCGACGGCCACCCCGGTCACCCAGGCCTGGACGCGACGTGGCGGCTCGCCGCGGACGCGGGGGTCACCTACTTCGGCACGTCGGCGCCGTTCCTGATGGCCTGCCGCAAGGCCGGGGTGGTCCCGCCGGCGTCGGCGATCCGCGCGGTCGGCTCGACCGGCGCGCCGCTGCCGCCCGAGGGCTTCCGCTGGGTCTACGAGGTTCTCGGCGACACCCCGCAGCTGCAGTCGCTGTCCGGCGGCACCGATGTCTGCACCGGCTTCGTCGGCGGTACCCCGCTGCTGCCGGTGGTCGAGGGCGTCATCTCGTGCCGGGCGCTGGGCTCGCGGGTCGAGGCGTACGACCCCGAGGGCAAGCCCGTCATCGGCGAGCTCGGCGAGCTGGTCATCACCGCGCCGATGCCGAGCATGCCGGTCGGCTTCTGGAACGACCCGGACGGCCGGCGCTACTTCGAGGCCTACTTCGACGTGTACCCGGGCGTGTGGCGGCACGGCGACTGGATCACCATCGGCGAGGACGGCAGTTGCGTCATCACCGGCCGCTCCGACGCCACCCTGAACCGGGGTGGCGTGCGGCTGGGCACCGCCGAGTTCTACTCGGTGGTCGAGGGCGTCGCCGGTGTCGCCGACTCCGTCGTGGTGCACCTCGACGCAGACGGCCAGGACGAGCTGCTGCTCTTCGTGGTCCTGGCCGAGGGCGTCGAGCTCGACGACGAGCTGCGCGGCCGGATCCGCGGAGAGCTGCGTGCCGCGCTCTCCCCGCGGCACGTCCCCGACGAGATCCACCAGGTACGCGCGGTGCCGCGCACCCTCTCGGCCAAGAAGCTGGAGGTACCGGTGAAGCGGATCCTCACCGGCACCCCCGCGGACCGGGCCGCCGCCCGGGGCGCCCTGGCCAATCCGGAGTCGCTGACCGCGTTCGAGGAGCTCGCGGCGTCACGTCAGGCGGAGCGTGACCCGCTCTGATTCGGTGCGACCCTCCACCTTGGCCGGATCGAGGTTGCCGCAGAGCACGATGCTCGCGCCGGCGACCAGCGGCGCCAGCAGCCAGTCCGCCGGGTCCGGGTAGGCGCGTGCGTCCACGAGCACCCGGTCGCCGGGCTTGATGCCCAGCTCGGTGGCGCGCTCGGCCGCGGTCCGGCACACCGAGAGGTGGCTCTCCTCGACCGGGCCGGCCAGCGCCCGGTCGTTGGGGTCGACGGGACCGGAGGAGACGAACCGGTCGCCGAAGCCGCGCACCTCGACCGTGTAGTCGAGGAAGCCGGGCGGCACCTCGCGCAGCGGCGCGGCGAGCGGCAGCAGCCCGGTCGCGTACCGGTCGCCGGTGGTCCAGGCGGCCGCCGTCCCGGCCAGTTCCGGGCTGGTGAAGAGCACCTCGACCGGCTGCGGGTCCGGGCCGAGGTCCGCGGCGAGGCCGGCCGCCCAGGCGCCGAGCAGCACGGCCGCGGTCTGCCAGTGCGGCGGCAGCAGGACCGCCACCGAATCGCCGGAGCCAAGGCCGACTCCGTCGACGAGCAGGTTGGCGGTCTTGGCGACCCAGTTGTCCATGGTCGCGCCGGACAGCTCGGTGCGGTCGCCGCTCGCATCGTCGTACCAGGTCAGCAGGGGGGTGGTCGGGTCGCGGCGCACGGCTGCCGCGAGGGCCACCGGAATCGTCTCAATCATCGCTGCCGACGATAGTCCGTTGACTGTCCGTAACGAGATGATCTCGGGTCGGCGTGGCCGCGCGAAGAGCTGGTAACGGCGCGATGTCTTGCGGTGTCGCGGTTCACACGGGTCCCATCGAGCGGCGTACCCTTGCCAGTGGTCTGGCCCACTGCCCCCGAGGAGTTGCTACGTGACCGCCGGTCGTCCGCCCCGAGTCCTCGTCGACGCCACTAGCGTCCCCGCCGACCGGGGTGGTGTCGGCAGATACGTCGACGGGCTCCTCGGCGCCCTCGGCGCCATCGGGCCCGACCGCCTGGACCTCGCGGTGGTGACCCAGCGTTCGGATGCGGAGCGTTACTCCCGGATGCTGACCGACGCCGAGGTGATCGCCGGCCCGTCGGCCGTCGCGCACCGGCCGGCGCGGCTGGCCTGGGAGCAGACCGGCCTGCCGCTGCTGGCCCAGCAGGTCGGCGCCAAGGTGCTGCATTCGCCGTTCTACACGTGCCCGCTGCGGGCGGGATGCCCGGTCACGGTGACGGTGCACGATGCGACCTTCTTCACCGAGCCGGAGCATTACGACAACACGAAGCGCACCTTCTTCCGCAGCGCGATCAAGACCTCGCTGCGCCGGGCCGCCCGGGTCATCGTGCCGAGCAAGGCGACCCGCGACGAGCTGATCCGGCTGCTCGACGCCGACCCCACGCACATCGACGTGGCCTACCACGGCGTCGACCACACGGCGTTCCACGCGCCGACCGAGGAGGAGAAGGCGAGGGTGCGGGCCCGGCTCGGCCTCACCGACGCCGGCTACGTCGCCTTCCTCGGCGCGAAGGAACCCCGCAAGAACGTCCCCAACCTGATCCGCGGCTGGGCCCGCGCGGTGGCCGACTGGCCGCACCCGCCGGCGCTCGTCATCGCCGGCGGCCAGGGCCACGACGACGACATCGACCGGGCGGTGGCCGAGGTGCCGTCGCACCTGCGCCTGCTGCGGCCCGGCTACCTGCGCTACGCGGACCTGCCCGGCTTCCTCGGCGGCGCGCTGGTGGCCTGCTATCCGTCCTTCGGCGAGGGCTTCGGCCTGCCCATCCTCGAGGCGATGGCGTGCGCCACGCCGGTGCTGACCACGCCGCGGCTGTCGCTGCCGGAGGTGGGTGGCGACGCGGTGGCGTACACCACCGAGGACCCGGACCGCATCGCCGAGGACCTCGCCGACCTGCTGCACGACGAGCCCCGCCGGCTCACGCTGGCGAAGGCGGGCTTCGACCGCGCCAAGGAATTCAGCTGGTCCACCAGCGCCGAGATGCACGTCGCGACCTGGAACAGGGTGGCACCGTGAGGGGTTCGGCTTCCGAACCCGTAATTGATCGTTACACTGCGTGCGCATGAGTGAGAACCCGGGAGCCCTGTACGCCGTCATTCCCGCAGGTGGCAGTGGTACCCGTCTATGGCCGCTGTCCCGGGCCGGTCACCCGAAGTTCCTGCATCCGCTGACCGGCACCGACGCGTCGCTGCTGCAGGCGACCGTGGCCCGGCTCGCCCCGCTGACCGAGCCGAGCCGCGTCCTGATCGTCACCGGGGTCGCGCACGCGGCCGCGGTGGCCCGTCAGCTGACCGAGCTCCCCGAGGAGAACATCCTCGTCGAGCCGTCGCCGCGCGACTCCTGCGCGGCGATCGCCCTTGCCGCCGCGGTGATCGCCCGACGCGAGCCCGAGGCGGTCATGGGCGCGTTCGCGGCCGACCACCTCATCGCCGACGGCAACCGCTTCCTCGGCGTGATCCAGCAGGCCATGGCCGGAGCCCGGCAGGGCCTGCTGATGACGCTGGGCATCACCCCGACCCGCCCGGAGACCGGCTACGGCTACCTGCAGTGCGGCGGCCCGGTCGTCGACGCGGACGGGGTGATCGCGGTCGAGGAGTTCAAGGAGAAGCCGTCGTACGACGTGGCGGAAAGCTACGTGAAGTCCGGCAACTACCTGTGGAACGCGGGGATGTTCGTCTGGCGGGTCGACGTCTTCCTGGCGGAGCTGGCCCGTCAGCAGCCGCAGCTGCACGCGGGCATCGCCCGGATCGCACAGGCCTGGGACTCCCCGTCCTGCGAGGAGGTGCTCGGCGAGGTCTGGCAGACCCTGCCCCGCATCTCGGTGGACTACGCGGTGATGGAGGGCGCGGCCGCGGTCGGCCGGGTCGGCACGGTTCCGGGCGACTTCGGCTGGAACGACGTCGGCGACTTCCACACCCTCGGCGAGGTGCTGGCCGCGGACCACGCGGGCAACGTGGTGGTCGGCCACGACGTGTCGGCCAGCCCGGACGTGCTGCTCCGCGAGACGGAGAACCTGGTCGTGGTCCCGAACTCCGGCCGCCTGGTGGCGGCGCTGGGCGTCCGCGACCTGATCATCGTGGACACCCCGGACGCGGTCCTGGTCTGCCCGCGCGACCGTGCCCAGGAGGTCAAGTCCCTGGTGGACGAGCTCAAGGACAAGGGCGACCTGCACTACATTTGACGGGGCCCGGTCACAGCCGGGCGAAGGCGGGCGCCAGCTGCTGCACCACGCCGCCGGCCAGCGGCGTGGGCAGCGCGTCCGCCGTGAACCACGCCAGGTCCGCCGATTCGTCGCTGATCTGCTCGACCGCGCCGGCCGGGCAGACGGCGAGGAAACGCACGTCGAAGTGGTGCGACGGCCCGGCCGGCGCGCCCTGCGCCGGTGCGCAGCGCACGGCGTGGATGTCGACGTCGATCGGATCCGGATCGAGCCGCAGGCCGGCGATGCCGGACTCCTCGGTGGCCTCGCGCAGCGCGGCGCGCGCGAGGGTGCCGTCGGCGGGCTCGCAGTGCCCGCCCACCTGCATCCACATCCCGAGCCGCCCGTGCAGGCACAGCAGCACCCGGCGCCGCTCGTCGACGATGAGGGCGCTGGCGGTGACGTGCCCGGCCCGATGCGCGCGGGTCAGTGCGACCGGCCCGGCACCCAGCAGTTCGAGGGTCCGCTTCCGCGCCAGGTCGGCCGCCTCCGAAGTGGCCTGCCACCGGCCCAGCGTCTCCACGGCGTCCCGGAGCAGGATCACCTCGGCGTCCCCGGCGCCGGGCCCTCGGCGACGGTGACGGTGGCACCGGCGTCCGAATAGGCGACGGCCGACGACAGGCCCTCGGCGGCCATGGCCGCGCGCAGCCGGTGCAGGTCGGCGCCGAAGCGCATGAGCGCCGCCGCCGTCACCTCCGGGGGAGCGCACCTCAGCACGCCCGGCGTGCCGGCGTCGATCAGGGTCCCCTCGGCGATCACGTCCGCCACCAGGGCACGCGCCCGGGCCACCGCGGCCGGGAGGCCGCCGGTCGCGCCGGCGCCCGGTGCGGCGGGCAGCGTCGCCGCCGCGCGCAGCCCGTCGGCCCGCGCTTCGGCGGTGCCCAGGGAGAACATGTCACTGGCCGCGTCCCGCAGCAGGGCGACGGCGCCGGGGGTCTCGGCCGTCCCCGCGCCCGGGTAGCCGCGGACCACCGCAACCGGCACCTGGTCGCACTTGCCCTTGACCAGCTCGCCCGCCGCCGCCAGTTCGTCGATCACGGCCATCTGGGTGAGCTCGAGCTCGTTGCCGTACGGGTCGATCTCGCCGCGGTGGTCGCGGAACGGCTCGATGCCCGCCGCGCCCAGCGCGACGTCCGTCAGGCCGTTGCGCCACGCCCGGCCCATCGTGTCCGACACGATCACGCCGACCCGCAGGCCCCGGGCCGCGAGGGCCGCGTGCAGCGCCCGGGCCGAGGCGTCCGGGTCGGCCGGGAGCAGCACCAGGTGGGTCTTGTCGACGTTCGACGCGTCGATTCCCGCCGCCGCCATCACGAAGCCCTGGTGGGTCTGTACGATCGCCGTCGGCCCGCGGCGGGCCACCACGCGCCGGGTCTGCGATGCCAGGGCCGCCTCGCGGGCCGCCTCGCGTTCCGGGCCGTCCGCGGGGACCTCGACGAGCCGGCCCTCGGCCTTCGACACGATCTTGCTGGTGACGACCAGTACGTCGCCGTCGCGCAGCCAGGGCGCGTTCGTGGTGATCAGAGCGGCCAGGTCGTCGCCAGCGGTCACGTCGCCGATGCCGCGCACCGGCAGGATCTCGAGGCCGTCGATCAACGCGCCACCTCCGCGAGGTCCAGCGCGCGGGCGACCATCTCCGCCGTCGTGTCCTCGTCGGTCATCCAGAGCGGCACGGCCCTGGTCGTCACCCCGGGCACGTCGGTCGCACCGTCCGCGGTGTCGACCAGCCAGCCGTCCAGCAGGCCGCCGTCGCCGCGGGCCCCGTAAAGCTCGGCCACCCCTGCCGCGCTCACCTCGGCGCCGAGCGTCGCCAGGCAGCGGTCGGCCATCCCGCGCACCGCGGCGCCACCGATGATCGGCGAGACCCCGACGACCGGCGCCGGGCCGCTCACGACGGCCTCCTTGAGCTGCTGTACGGCCAGGATCGGCGCGATGCTCACCACGGGGTTGCTCGGGGCCACCAGCACCACATCGGCGGCGGCGATCGCCTCGAGGACGCCCGCGGCCGGCTTGGCGGTCTCGGCGCCCACGAAGACGAACCGGTGCGTGGGCACCTCGCCGCGGTAGCGCACCCACCACTCCTGGAAGTGGATCGCCTTGCGCTCGCCCTCGACGTCCGCCACCACGTGGGTCTCCAGGCGGTCGTCGGTGGCCGGGAGCATGGTGATGCCCGGCTGCCACCGGTCGCACAGCGCGGCGGTGACCGCCGAGAGCGGGTAGCCCGCGTTCAGCATCGTCGTGCGTACGAGATGGGTGGCCGTGTCCTTGTCGCCCAGGCCGAACCAGGACGGTTCGGCACCGTATTTCGCCAGCTCCTCCTTGACCACCCAGGTCTCGCCGACGCGGCCCCAGCCGCGTTCCGGGTCGGCCGCGCCGCCCAGCGTGTACATGACGCTGTCGAGGTCGGGGCAGATCCGCAGGCCGTGCATCCGCACGTCGTCGCCGACATTCACCACCGCCGTCACCTCGGCGCCGATGCGCCGCGCATGTGCGCGCACGCCCACCAGGAACCGGGCGCCGCCGATCCCCCCGGTCAGGACCACGATCCGCATTCGGCCATCCTTGCGCACCGCGCCCCGATTCGTGGCCTGCGGGTGCCGGGTGTGACGTGGGTATCGGGTCTAGGCTGAGCCGACCCGCCCCACATCCGATCTGTCAGGAGTTCAGCTGTGACCAGCACACCGTCGCCGCAGCCGCCGGGGCGACCGGTCCTCGAGGCGATCCGGCCGCTGCGTGACCTCGCCGCGTTCGCCCTGGTGGGCGCCCCCGCCGTCTGGCTCTTCGTGGCGGTGATCCGCCTCATCCCGTCCGGGGTCGGCCAGGACTTCCTCACCCGGACGCAGGACAGCTTCTACCGCTTCGTCAACGTCGAACAGATCGTGCTGCCGCTCGTGGCGGTGCTGCTGGCGACAATGGTTCTGCCGGCGCACAAGCACGCCAGGCTGATCACGATCGTCGCGCTTGTCGAGTACGCGGTGGCCGGCTTCTTCGGGATCCTCTTCGGCTTCCTGATCGCCCTGGTGCGGCTCGTGGACTGGAGCGTCCGGGTGGCGTTCGAGGAGTTCCTGGTCCGCGCGGCCTGGCTGGCGGTCTTCGCCGCGGCGGCGTACGCGGTGTTCCTGATCTGGCGCAGCCTCTACTACACGCCCAAGCCCAAGGCGCCGCCCGGCGTCTACGGCCAGCCACCGCAGAACTGGCAGCCGCAGCACCAGCCGTACGGCCAGCCCGGCTACCCCCAGCCCGGTCAGCACCAGGGCGGTCAGCACCAGGCCGCACCGACCCAGCCCGTGCAGACCCAGCCGGTGCAGCCCGGCTACGGTCAGCCGCACCCGGGTCAGCCGCAGCCCGGTCAGTGGGGTCACGCGCAGACCCAGCCGGCGCAGCCGCCCGGCCAGCCCTACGGCCAGCCGGCCTGGGGAGCCCCGAACGCCGTACCCACGCCGTCCTCGGCCCCGCCGACCCAGCCCGTCTCGGGGCAGCCGGCCTCCGGCGGTGCCCCGCCCGGACCGTTCGCCCCGCAGCCGGGCCACCCGCAGGCGCCCGGCGCCTACGGCCCGCCGTCCTACCCGCCGGCCGGCCCCGCCGACCCGACGCAGGCGATGCCGCACCGCGACCCGGACGACGACCGCACCCAGATCGTGGGCGAGGAGTACCCGCCCCGCCAGTGACCGACCGGCGGCGGCGCTCCCGATCAGGGCGCGCCGCCGGCCCGGGTTCCCGCCGACCGTGTCTCACGCCACTGCGGCTACGAGGTCGCCTCGAGCGCGGCCGAACTCATTCCGGCCTAGGCTGCACGGGTGGCAGACGTGACTGAGGCCAGCATCCGACGCGCGCTCAAGCGCGCCTCCGACGGCAAGGCGGTCGATGCCGACGAGGCGACCGCCCTGCTGGCGGCCGAGGGGCCGCTCCTCGACGACCTGCTCGCGATCGCCGGCGGGGTGCGGGACGCGGGCCTGCGGGAGGCCGGCCGGCCCGGCGTCGTCACGTACTCGAAGAAGGTCTTCATCCCGCTGACCCGGCTCTGCCGGGACCGTTGCCACTACTGCACGTTCGCGACCGTGCCGCACCGCCTGCCGGCGGCCTTCCTGGAGCGCGACGAGGTGCTGGCGATCGCCCGGGAGGGCGCCGCACAGGGCTGCAAGGAGGCCCTGTTCACGCTCGGGGACCGGCCCGAGGAGCGCTGGCCGGCCGCCCGGCAGTGGCTGGACGAGCGCGGCTACGACTCGACCCTGGACTACGTGCGGGCCTGCGCGATCGCCGTCCTCGAGGAGACGGGCCTGCTGCCGCACCTGAACCCGGGAGTGCTCAGCTGGGCCGAGCTGCAGCGGCTCAAGCCGGTGGCGCCGAGCATGGGCATGATGCTCGAGACGACGGCGACCCGGCTCTGGTCGGAGCCCGGCGGACCGCACTACGGCTCGCCCGACAAGGAGCCCGCGGTCCGGCTGCGGGTGCTGGACGACGCCGGCCGCGTCGGCGTCCCGTTCACCACCGGCATCCTGATCGGCATCGGCGAGACGCCCGCCGAGCGGGTCGAGGCGATCTTCGCGATGCGCCACACGGCCCGCGAGTTCGGCCACATCCAGGAAGTCATCATCCAGAACTTCCGCGCCAAGCCGGACACGGCGATGCGCGGCATGCCGGACGCCGAGCTCCGCGAGCTCGCCGCCACGGTCGCGGTCGCCCGGGTCATCCTGGGACCGCGGGCCCGGATCCAGGCCCCGCCGAACCTGATCGCGGGGGAATACTCCCTGCTGCTGCGCGCGGGCATCGACGACTGGGGTGGCGTCTCTCCGGTGACGCCCGACCACGTCAACCCCGAGCGCCCGTGGCCGCTGATCGAGGCGCTGCGGCAGCACTCGCGGGAGGCCGGATTCGAGCTCCGCGAGCGCCTGACCATCTACCCCGAGTACGTCCGCCGCGGCGAGAACTGGCTCGACCCGCGGCTGGCCGCGCACGTGGCCGCCCTCGCCGACCCGGCGACCGGCCTCGCCCGCGAGGAGGCCATGCCCGCGGGGCAGCCGTGGCAGGAGCCGGACGACGCGTACGCGGCCGGCGGCCGGACCGACCTGTTCGCCTCCATCGACACCGAGGGCCGCACCGGTGACCGCCGCGGCGACTTCGACAGCGTCTACGGCGACTGGGACGAGGTGGCGTCGCACGTCTCCGCGGAGGCGGTCGCCGCCGGGGCCGGCAAGGTGGTGCCGCGCATCGAGTCCGACGTGCTGGCGGGCCTGAAGCTGGCCGCCGAGGATCCGGGCGCGCTGCTCGATCCGGCGCACGAGGACAAGGCCATGGCCCTGTTCAACGCCGACGGCTCCGCGCTGGACGAGCTCGCCCGCCTCGCCGACGACCTGCGCCGGGAGGTCAACGGCGACGACGTCACCTACGTGGTGAACCGCAACATCAACTTCTCGAACGTCTGCTACGTGGGCTGCCGGTTCTGCGCGTTCGCCCAGCGCGAGAAGGACGCCGACGCGTACCGGCTGTCGGTCGAGCAGGTGGCCGACCGGGCCGAGGAGGCGTGGCGGGACGGCGCCACCGAGGTCTGCATGCAGGGCGGCATCGACCCGAAGCTGCCGGTCACCGCCTACGCGGACCTGGTACGCGCCGTGAAGCGCCGGGTGCCCGGCATGCACGTGCACGCCTTCTCGCCGATGGAGATCGTCACCGGCTCGGCCAAGGCGGGCGTCTCCGTGCGCGACTGGCTCACCGAGCTGCGCGAGGCCGGCCTCGACACGATCCCCGGCACCGCCGCCGAGATCCTCGACGACGACGTGCGCTGGGTGCTCACCAAGGGCAAGCTGCCCGCGTCGGCGTGGATCGACGTGGTGACCACGGCGCATCAGGTGGGCATCCGTTCCAGCTCGACGATGATGTACGGCCACGTGGACCACCCGCGCCAGTGGCTGGGCCACTTCCGGGTGCTGGCCGGGATCCAGGACGTGACCGGCGGCTTCACCGAGTTCGTCGCGCTGCCGTTCATCCACACCAACGCGCCGATCTATCTGGCCGGGATCGCCCGGCCGGGTCCGACCTGGCGGGAGAACCGGGTCGTGCACGCGATGGCGCGGATCCTGTTGCACGGCCGGATCGGCAACATCCAGTGCTCCTGGGTGAAGCTCGGCGACGCGGGCACGACCGCGATGCTCAACGGCGGCTGCAACGACCTCGGCGGCACGCTGATGGAGGAGACGATCTCGCGGATGGCCGGGTCCGAGCACGGCTCCGCCCGTACGGTCGCGCAGTTGAAGGAGTTGGCCGCCGCCGCGGGCCGTCCCGCCGCCGAGCGCACGACCGTGTATGGCCGCCGGTAGTCACAAGGTCACAAAATGGGGTAATTTGGACTCGACGCGCCGACCTCGCGTTACCTTCCGGTGGCCCTGAGAGATAGGGCTGGAACGGGACCACGAGGCGGCGACGGAGCCTCGGGGAAACGGGCCTATTTATCAGGTTCGGCTTGACGACGCACGTCTTACACGCGTGTAATTTCGGTGGGGTTGTGGGAAAGACGGGTCGCGAACCGTCATTTCCGCAAGAAACACGCCGCGTGCGTGGGGGGTCAGCGCAGGCATCGCTGCCGGCGCGGAAAAGGAGGCACGCCGATGGAAGCGCAGGTTGAAGGGGTAGACCTGCTCGGGGATGCGCCCGAGTGGCAGGAACGGGCACTGTGCTCGCAGACCGATCCAGAGGCTTTCTTCCCGGAGAAGGGCGGTTCGACGCGCGAGGCGAAGCGGATCTGTGGCCGCTGCGACGTCAAGGCCGAGTGTCTGGAATACGCGCTGGGGCACGACGAGCGCTTCGGTATCTGGGGCGGGCTCAGCGAACGCGAGCGACGCAAGCTAAAGCGGCGGGTCGCCTGATCGGAGACTTCCTGTCGACGCCGGGGGGCCGTCTCAGGAAAGCTCGTCAGGATCCACGCCGAGCAGGTTGGCTACCTGCTCGATGATCACATCGTGAACGAGGTCGGCGAGGTCCTCGCGGTCCATCGCCCGGAACTCCAGCGGCCGCCGGTAGAGCACGATCCGCGGCGGCAGCTCCTGGCGACCCGGGCGACCCGGCAGCAGCCGGGCCAGGGGCACCTCGCCGTCCTCGAGCACATCCGAGTCGTAGACGTTCAGGTCCGGCGGCACGTCCTCCACGGCGAACTCGACGCCCGCCAGCTCCTTGGCGTAGCGCCGCTCGAGGCTCTCGACGGTGTCCAGGACCAGGTCGTCGAAGATCTCGGCCTTGGTGCGTGCGAGGGGGACGGTCGCCGGCACGAGCCGGCCGCGGAGCCCACGTCCGTGCCGGTCCCGGCGAGCGGGCCGCCCGGGTCCGGCGGCGCGGGCGGATCGGCCGGGATCCGAGCCGGACCGGCGGCGGTCGGGGCTGGTAGTCACGACCGTCAGCCTAGCCCGCGCGGGGCGTCGTAGGTGGTCAGGCCGTGCCGGGCGCGTTTCCTCCAGGGAATTCGTCCCATTGGGACGGCGTGTCGGTGCGCCATGTCAAAATCGTGATGCATGGTGGATCGGCGTGTCGTGGCTGCGCGCCCCCGCGGAGAGATAACGTGCCGCCGTGAGGTCACCACGGCGTTGCTCCCGGAACGGCTGTCCACGACAGGCGGTCGCCACGCTGACCTACGTCTACAGCGATTCGACCGCCGTGGTCGGCCCGCTGGCCGCCTTCGCGGAGCCGCACACGTACGACCTCTGCGAGCCGCACGCCCGCAGCCTGACCGCGCCCCGCGGCTGGGAGCTGGTGCGCCACGACGGCGACTTCGCGCCGCCCCCGCCCACCACGGACGACCTGGTCGCCCTGGCCGACGCGGTCCGCGAGGCGGCCCGCCCGGCGCCGCCGCCGCGCCCGGAGGGGCACGACAACCTGCCGGGCCACCAGACCGGCCGCCGCGGACACCTGCGCGTCATCCCGCCCTCACACTGAGCCTCAGGGCAGGGCGACGAGGGTGTAGCGGTCCTTGAGCCAGGGGAGCAGCTGCTCGTAGGCGGCGATCGTCTCCGGCTGCCCGTAGTCGTGTGAGAGCACGATCGCGCCCTCGTGCACGTGCTTCTTCACCGCGCGGACGACCTTCGCCCGGTGCGCCGCGCCCGACTCGCCGCCCGAGTGCTCCCAGTCCCGCGGATCGACCTGCCAGTAGATCGACTTCATGCCGAGGCTCGCGCCGGCCGCCACGAAGGCGCCGGTGAAGTTCCCGCCGGGCGCCCGCACGTACCTGATCTCCGCGCCGGGCACGGCCGCGCGGATGGCGTCGTTGGTGCGCCGCAGGTCCGCCTCGATCGCGGCCGGCTTGCGCTTACCGAGCGTCAGGCTGTGCCGCCACGTGTGGTTGCAGAGGGTGTGTCCCTCGGCGGCGATCCGCCGGACCAGGTCGGGGTGCGCCGCGGCGTTCCGCCCCACCAGGCAGAAGGTCGCCTTGACCTGCTGGCGGCGCAGCAGGTCGAGCATCCGGGGCGTCTGCACGGGGTCGGGGCCGTCGTCGAAGGTCAGCGCGACCCCGGCGTCGCCGGTGCGCATCAGGCTGTCGGCCGGCCCGCGGACGGCGCTCGCGGGCCTGGGCTTCCCGGTCGGCTTGTCCTGCGCCGCATCGGCCCGCCGGGGATCAACGGTGGGCTGGTGCCGGCGGGGGGTCGCGGCGGGGGAGTCCGAGGGCGAGGCGGAGGGCGAGGCGGAGGGCGAGGCGGTGGTCGAGGCGGTGGTCGAGGCGGACGCCGTCGGCGAGGCGGACGCGGCCGGCGAATCGGAAGCCGTCGGCGAGGCGGACGCCGTGGGTGAGGTGGCCGTCGCGGAGCCGACCCAGCTCGGGGCGCTCTGGTCGGCCACGGCCCCGCCGCAACCGGCCAGGGCGGCCAGCGCGAGCCCGATCATCAACACCTTGGGGGTACGCATATCAGACGAACTCCGTCCGAGGGGCACAAACGAGGACGGGAGAAATATGGTCCCGCGGACCCCCGGAAAGATCGATCACCCGTAGGCATGGCACTGATCGGGGAGATGAAAAGCGGCGGTCCCCCGGTCGGGAACCGCCGCGCCTGTCTCGCTTCTATAGATCCACGCTGGTCAGCACCATGACGCGAGGCTCCGTGTAGTCGTCCATCGCGCTCGCCAGGCCCTCGCGGCCGACGCCGCTGCCCTTCACCCCGCCGTACGGCATCTGATCCGCCCGGTACGACGGCACGTCGCCCACGATCACGCCGCCGACCTTCAGCTCCCGGTGCGCCGAGAACGCCGTCTGGATGTTGTGGGTGAAGACCCCGGCCTGCAGCCCGTACGCGGAATCGTTGATCGCCGCGAAGCCCGCCGCGTCGTCGGCGACCTCCGAGACCACGAGCACCGGGCCGAAGACCTCCTCGGCGACCACCTTGGAGCCGGTCGGCACGTCCGTGAGGACCGTCGGCGGGTAGGTCGCGCCCTCGCGCTTGCCGCCGACGACCACGGTGGCGCCGGCCGCCACGGCCTCCTGCACCCAATCCTCGACCCGCCGGGCCGCGTCCTCGCTGATCATCGGGCCGACCTCGACCTCGGGGTCGGTCGGGTCGCCGGTGTGCAGCGCCGAGACCGCGTCGATCAGGCGGGGCAGGAAGCCGGTCAGCCCGGCGTGCACGTAGACCCGTTGGACCGCGATGCAACTCTGCCCGGCCTGGTACGTGCCGAAGCTCGCCACCCGCTGCGCCGCCCAGTCCAGGTCGGCGTCGCCGCCGTAGTCCGCGCAGAGCAGCACCGCCGCGTTGCCGCCGAGTTCGAGCGTCACGTGCTTCTCCGGCGCCGCCCGGCGGATCTGCGCGCCGACCGGCCCGGATCCGGTGAACGACACGATCGGCAGCCGCGGGTCCGCGACCAGGGCCGCCGCCCGATCGTTCGGGACCGGCAGTACCGAGAACATGCCGGCCGGCAGGTCGGTCTCGGCCAGGAGCTCGCCGAGCAGCAGGGCGGTCAGCGGGGTCGCGGGCGCGGGCTTGAGCACGATCGGCGCGCCGACCGCGATCGCCGGGGCGATCTTGTGCGCGACCAGGTTCAGCGGGAAGTTGAACGGCGAGATGCCCAGCACCGGGCCGCGCGGCACGCGCTTGATGACCGCGATCCGCCCGGTGCCGCCCGGGTCGGTGTCGAGCCGCTGCAGGGCGCCGGCGAACCGGCGGGCCTCCTCGGCCGCCCAGCGGAACACCGACCGGGCCCGGTCGGCCTCGATCCGCGCCCACTTCAGCGGCTTGCCGTTCTCGGCGGTGATCAGCGCGGCGATCTCCTCGCGGCGCTCGGCGAGGCGGGCCGACACGTGGTCGAGTGCCGCCGCGCGGACGTGCGCGGGCAGGGCCGCGGCCCGGTCCGCGACCTCGGCCGCCGCGGCGACGGCGGCCTCGACCTGCTCCTCGCCGGCCCACGTGGTACGCCCGACCACGCGGCCGTCGTACGGGTGCGTGACCGTCACCTCTTCGTCGCCGCGCGCCGCGACGCCGGCGACATAGAACGCTGTCGTGTCCTCCACCACCGCAGCCTATGCCGCCGGCGGGCCGATGTGGTCCGGCGCCACCGGCGAACGGACGGTTGTCGCCGGGCGTGATGCGGGACACGATGGACGGGACTGGAGGTGCGCATGTCGAACCCGTGGCTCGCACTCGCCCTCGGCGCCGACCCCACCGAACACATCAGCCAGGTGGGCCGGGCCCACGAACGTTTCGTGACGGGTGAGCAGACCGTGACGCAGGTGCGGCCCGTGGTGGCCGACTCCTGGCGGCGCTCCGCGGGCGCGCTGGTCAGCCCGGACGGCACCGCACCCATCGAGCTCAGCGACGGCGAGCTCGAGGCGTACCGCGCGGCGCATCCGCTGGCCCGGGTGCTGCCGATCTTCCGGGACCTGCTCGGCGGGCTCGCCGACGACGGCGGGCACCTGATGGCGGTCTGCGACGCGCACGGCCGGCTGCTCTGGGTCGAGGGCACCGCCTCGGTCCTGCGCGGCGCCGAGTCGATGAACTTCGTGCCGGGCGCCCGCTGGGACGAGGCGCACGCCGGCACCAACGCACCCGGCACGGCGCTGGCCGTCGACCACCCGTTGCAGATCTTCGCCACCGAGCACTTCACCCGCGGCGTGCAGCGCTGGACCTGCGCGGCCGCGCCGATCCACGATCCCGCGACCGGCCGGCTGCTCGGCGCCATCGACGTCACCGGCGGCGACCACCTGGCCAACCCGCACAGCCTCGCGCTGGTCCGGGCCACCGCGCTCGCGGCCGAGGCCTACCTGAGCGCACACCTGCACCAGCCGGCGGCGGACACCGCCACGGTGTCGGTGTCCGGGCGCGAGGACGCCGTGCTGTCCGTCGGCGGGAGACGGATCCGGCTCGGGCGCCGCCACTCGGAGCTCCTGGTCCTGCTTCTGGTGCACCCCGAGGGCCGGACCGGCGACCAGCTCGGCTTCGACCTGTACGCCGACGACCTCAATCCGGTGACCGTCCGCGCGGAGCTCTCCCGGCTGCGCCGGATCCTCGGGCCCGACCTGCTGGACTCGCGGCCCTACCGGCTGCGCGCCGACATCGAGGCGGACTTCCTGACCGTGACGCGGCTGCTCGAGCGCGGCCGGGTCGCCGAGGCGCTCGCCGCGTACGCGGGTCCGCTGCTGCCCTCCTCGGACGCGCCGGGCATCGTCCGGCTGCGCCGGCTGATCGATTCCCGGCTGCGGGCCGCGGTGCTGGCCGGCGGCGACCCGCGGCTGATCCTGACCTTCCTCGGCGCGCCCTGGGGCGCCGACGACCTGGAGATGTGGGAGGCGTACGCGGCCGCGCTTCCGCCCGGCTCGCCGGCGCGCCCGCCGGCGATGAAGAGGGTCGCCGACCTGGCCGCCGAGTACGGACTGTCCCCGGCTCGGGGACTGCTGCCCGGCCTGCCGCGGCAGCGCCGCCGGTAGCCTCCTGCAACGTCTGTGCAACGTCCGCGTATCTACCGTCGCCCATATCCGCGTCGCCCAACGTCGGGCGGCGACCCAGGTATGGAGGACCCCCCATGACCATCTACTCCCCGCCCGGATCAGACGGCGCGATCGTCAGCTACGAATCCCGGTACGACCACTGGATCGGCGGCGAGTACGTGCCACCCGCCGAGGGCGGGTACTTCGAGAACCCCTCGCCGGTCAACGGCCGGAACTTCTGCGAGATCGCCCGCGGCACCGCCGCCGACGTCGAGCGCGCCCTGGACGCGGCGCACGCCGCCGCCGGCGCCTGGGGCCGCACCTCGGTGGCCGAGCGCGCCAACATCCTCAACCGGATCGCCGACCGGATGGAGGCGAACCTCGAGAAGCTCGCCGTGGCCGAGACCTGGGAGAACGGCAAGCCGGTCCGCGAGACGATGGCCGCCGACCTCCCGCTGGCGATCGATCACTTCCGATACTTCGCCGGCGCGCTGCGTGCGCAGGAGGGCACCCTCGGCGAGATCGACGACGACACCATCGCGTACCACTTCCACGAGCCGCTCGGCGTCGTCGCCCAGATCATCCCGTGGAACTTCCCGATCCTGATGGCGGTCTGGAAGCTCGCGCCCGCGCTCGCCGCCGGCAACGCCGTCGTGCTCAAGCCGGCCGAGCAGACCCCGGCGTCGATCCACTACTGGCTGTCGCTGGTCGCCGATCTCCTGCCGCCGGGCGTCCTCAACATCGTGAACGGCTTCGGCGTCGAGGCCGGCAAGCCGCTCGCGTCGTCGAAGCGGGTGGCCAAGGTGGCGTTCACCGGCGAGACCACCACCGGCCGGCTGATCATGCAGTACGCCTCCGAGAACATCATCCCGGTGACGCTGGAGCTCGGCGGCAAGAGCCCGAACATCTTCTTCGACGACGTCAGCGCCGCCGACGACGACTTCATGGACAAGGCGCTCGAGGGCTTCGCGATGTTCGCCCTCAACCAGGGCGAGGTCTGCACCTGCCCGTCCCGGGCGCTGATCCAGCGGGGCCACTACTCCGACTTCCTGGCCGCGGGCGTCAAGCGCGTGGAGAACATGAAGCAGGGCAACCCGCTGGACACCGACACCCAGGTCGGTGCGCAGGCCTCCAACGACCAGCTCGAGAAGATCCTGTCGTACTTCGACATCGGCCGGCAGGAGGGCGCCAAGGTCCTCATCGGTGGATCCCGGGCCGACCTCGGCGGCGACCTGTCCGGCGGCTACTACGTGCAGCCGACCGTCTTCGAGGGATCCAACTCGATGCGGATCTTCCAGGAGGAGATCTTCGGCCCGGTGGTCTCGGTGACGCCCTTCTCCGACTACGACGACGCGATCAAGACCGCCAACGACACCCTGTACGGCCTCGGCGCCGGCCTGTGGACGCGCGACATGAACACGGCGTACCGGGCGGGCCGGGCGATCAAGGCCGGCCGGGTCTGGACGAACTGCTACCACCTGTACCCGGCACACGCCGCGTTCGGCGGTTACAAGCAGTCCGGCATCGGCCGGGAGAACCACAAGATGATGCTGGACCACTACCAGCAGACGAAGAACCTGCTGGTCAGCTACGCGCCCAAGGCCATGGGCTTCTTCTAGGCCATGGGCGCCCGAGTAGACGTGACCCCCGCCGCGGCCGACCTGATGCGGTCGCTGCGGGGCAGACACGGCCCGCTGATGTTCCACCAGTCCGGCGGCTGCTGCGACGGCAGCTCCCCGATGTGCTACCTCGAGGGGGAGTTCCGCACCGGGGCGAGCGACGTGCTGCTCGAGGAGCTGCGTATCGACGGCGTGGACGAGCCGATCTCCTTCTGGATGAGCACCTCGCAGTTCGAGGCCTGGAAGCACACCCACCTCACGGTGGACGTGGTGCCGGGCCGGGGCGGCGGCTTCAGCCTGGAGGCGCCCGAGGGGGTGCGCTTCCTGATCCGCAGCCGCGTGCTCACACCCGAGGAGCTGGCCGCGCTCGCGTCGTGAGCCCGGACCGGCCGCGTGGCGGATAACCGCACCGCGGCCGGTCCGCCGCTGCGCTAGCGTCTGCGCCCGTGACCGGTTCCCCGCGTACGGAAGAAGAGGCCCTGGCCGTGCAGGACGCCCTGCGTCCACAGGTGATCGGCGGGCCCGGCCCGGCCGATCCGGCGACCGTCGCGGGGCTTGACGTGGCCTACCACCCCGACGGCGAGCGGCTCGCCGCCGCGATCGTCGTGCTCGACGCGCGGACCCACGCGGTCCGCGACAGCGCGGTGGTCCGCGGCCGGCCGGCGTTCCCGTACGTGCCGGGCCTGTTCGCTTCGTCTCGGTGGGGCACCGGATGGACCTCGACACCGCGTGTGAGCTGACGCTCGGGCTGACGCCGCGGTTCCGGCTGCCGGAGACGACCCGGGCGGCGGATCGGGCCTGCCGGGACGGGCTGGTCGGCGGGCACGGGATGTAACAGTCCCGAGACGGTGACGCCACGTCGTTGGGACCTTTTGGTTACCACTGCTCCGTTACTCTCGGCGAGTCTGAATTGCCGTGCCGAGGAGTGAGCGTTGACTGATCTGTCCCAGCTGGTCAAGGCGTACGACGTCCGTGGCGTCGTGCCGGACCAGCTCAACGAGACGGTGGCCCGCGCGCTGGGCACGGCGTTCGTGGAGATGCTTCGGGAGTCCGGCGACGAGGCGGAACGGATGGTGATCGCCCACGACATGCGCGAGACCGGCCCCGCGCTGGCCGCCGCGTTCGCCGCGGGCGCCAACTCGGCCGGCTCGGTCGTCGTGCACATCGGCCTCGGCTCCACCGACCAGCTCTACTACGCCTCGGGCGTGCTGGGGCTGCCCGGCGCGATGTTCACCGCCAGTCACAACCCGGCGCAGTACAACGGCATCAAGCTGTGCCGCGCGGGCGCCCGGCCGGTCGGCCAGGACAGCGGCCTGGTCATCGTCCGCCAGCGCGCCGAGGAGCTGCTGAACGACCTCGACGCGGTCGGCGAGGTGCCGACGGCCATCGAGCGCCGCGACCTGCTGGCCGACTACGCCGGGCACCTGCGCTCGCTTGTCGACCTCTCGGGCATCCGCCCGCTCAAGGTCGTCGTCGACGCCGGCAACGGCATGGGCGGCTTCACCGTGCCGGCCGTGCTCGGCGACCAGGTGCTGCCGGCGCTGCCGCTGGAGATCGTGCCGCTCTACTTCGAGCTCGACGGCTCGTTCCCGAACCACGAGGCCAACCCGCTCGACCCGGCCAACCTGGTCGACCTGCAGGCCGCGGTCCGCGAGCACGGTGCCGACCTGGGCCTCGCGTTCGACGGCGACGCCGACCGCTGCTTCGTCGTGGACGAGAACGGTGACCCGGTCTCGCCGTCGGCGGTCACCGCGCTGGTGGCCAAGCGGGAGCTGGCCAAGTTCCCCGGCAGCACGATCATCCACAACCTGATCACCTCCGCCGCCGTGCCCGAGATCATCAAGGAGAACGGCGGCGTGCCCGTGCGCAGCCGGGTCGGCCACTCCTTCATCAAGGCCGAGATGGCCCGGACGAACGCGGTCTTCGGCGGCGAGCACTCGGCGCACTACTACTTCCGCGACTTCTGGTTCGCCGACACCGGCATGCTCGCCGCGCTGCACGTGCTGGCGGCGCTCGGCGGGCAGGAGCGGCCGCTGTCGGCGTTCGCGGCCGAGTTCGAGCGCTACTGCGCGTCGGGTGAGATCAACTCCACGGTCGCCGACGCGGCCGCGAAGGTGGCCGAGGTGCGGGCCGCGTTCCCGGACGCCACATTCGACGACCTGGACGGCATGACCGCGCACCTCGCCGACGGTTCCTGGTTCAACCTGCGCGCGTCGAACACCGAGCCCCTGCTGCGCCTGAACGTCGAGGCGGGCAAGCCGGACCGCATGGCGGCCCTCCGTGACGAGGTGCTCTCCATCGTTCGCGGCTAGGATCATCTGGATCCACGACACTGCCCGCGTACGCTTTAAGGAGCCGTTCGGTGGCCCTCGACCCGCAGTTGCTGGAGATTCTGGCCTGCCCGGACACACACCACGCGCCACTCGACTACGACGCCGGGGCGCAGACCCTGACGTGCACGCAGTGCGGCCGCGTCTTCGAGGTGCGTGACGACATCCCGGTGCTGCTGCTGGACGAGGCGACCACACCCGGAAAGGCCTCTTGATGGCGGGCGCATTCGAGGGAGCGGCCGGTCTCACCGGCCGCAGGGTGGCCGACGAGGCGCTGCTCGAGGACGAGAAGTCGATGGCCGAGAACGACCCGGGCGGCATGCTGCGGGCCACGGCGTCCGCGGGCGCACAGGTCCGCGAGTCGGCGGCGCTGGCCGCCGAGGCCAACCTGAGCGTGCTGGCCGACGAGGGCCGCCCGCGCGCGGTCGTCGTCGCCGGCATCGGCACCGCCGGACTGACCGGCAGCATCCTCGCCACCGTCGCGGGTCCGCGCTGTCCGGTGCCGGTCATCGGGCACCGCAGCGCGGGCGTGCCCGGCTGGGTCGGCGCGGCCGACGTGGTCATCGCCGTCTCCGCCAGCGGTCGCAGCCCCGAGGCGCTGGCCGCCGCGGACGCCGCCGCCCGCCGCGGCGCGCGGCTCGTGGCGATCGGCAATCCCGACTCCGAGCTGCAGGCGATGGCCGAGCGGGCCCGGGCGCCGTTCATCCCGGTGCCGCGCCGCGCCCCGGCCCGGGCCAGCCTCTGGGGCCTGGCCGTGCCGGTCCTGCTGGCGGCCCGCAGCCTGGGCCTGGTCAAGGTCAACGAGGCCGACCTCGCGGAGACCGCGGCGCGCCTCGACGCGGACGCCGAGCGCTGCCGCGCGGGCGCCGAGTCCTTCGTGAACCCGGCGAAGGCCCTGGCCCTCGGCCTGGCCGGCTCGATCCCGATCGTCTGGGGCTCGTCCCCGCTCGCGACGGTCGCCGCCCGCCGCTTCGCCGACACGCTTGCCGCGAACGCCCGCTACCCGGTGATGGCCGGCGCGCTTGGCGAGGCCGGCCGCGGCCGCGTCGGCCTGCTCGACGGTCCGTTCGGCGGCCTGGCCGAGACGGCGCACGACATCTTCGCCGACCCGGACGCCGACGCCGAGGTGGCCACCCGGCTGCGGCTGGTGGTGCTGCGCGACGGCGGCCTCAACCCGGAGGAGGAGGCCGACGAGCCGGTGGCCGTCGAGGAGCGCCGCGCGGACGCGGTGCAGACCCTCGCGGAACGCCGGGGCGTGCGCTGCGACGTGGTCACCGCCGAGGGTGGCTCCGCGCTGGAGCGGCTGGCGTCGCTCGTGGCGGTACCCGACTTCGCCTCGATCTACCTGGCACTCGCACACGGCCTTGACCCGATGGCGGTCCCGGCGATAAACGAGATGAAGGAACTGAGCAACCCGATGCCAGAGGGGCTTCAGTGAGCGCAGGCGGTGGCACCAAGGCGATCGTCGCGGCGCTGGGCGCCAACCTGGGCATCGCGGTCACCAAGTTCATCGCGTGGGCGCTGACCGGCTCCTCCTCGATGCTGGCCGAGGCCATCCACTCGGTCGCCGACTCCGGCAACCAGGCGCTGCTGCTGCTCGGCGGCAAGCGGTCGACCCGCGAGGCCACCCCGCAGCACCCCTTCGGGTACGGCCGTGAGCGCTACGTCTACGCGTTCATCGTCTCGATCGTGCTGTTCAGCGTCGGTGGCCTCTTCGCGCTCTACGAGGCGTGGCACAAGCTCGACCACCGCGGGGGCATCGACTCGTTTCAGTGGGTGCCGGTGACGGTGCTGGTCATCGCCATCGGCCTGGAGACCTTCTCGTTCCGGACGGCGATCCACGAGTCGAACCTGGTCCGCGGCAAGGCCACGTGGGTCTCCTTCGTCCGCCGGGCAAAGGCCCCCGAGCTGCCCGTCGTGCTGCTCGAGGACGCCGGCGCGCTGCTCGGCCTGGTCTTCGCCCTCTTCGGTGTCGTGCTGACCCTGATCACCGGCGACGGCCTCTGGGACGCCATCGGGACCGCGGCCATCGGCTTCCTGCTGGTGACCATCGCGATCGTGCTCGCGATCGAGACCAAGAGCCTGCTGCTGGGCGAGGGCGCGAACCCCGAGGACGTCACGAAGATCGAGCAGGCGGTGCTGGCCGGCGCCGGCATCGAGCGCATCATCCACATGAAGACGCTCTACCTGGGCCCCGACGAGCTGCTGGTGGCCGCGAAGATCGCGGTGCCGCCGACGGAGAGCGCGGCCGAGGTGGCCCAGCACATCAACGAGTGCGAGGCCCGGATCCGGGCGGCCCTGGAGGTCGCCCAGGTGATCTACCTGGAGCCGGACATCTACCAACCCGGTGCGGCGGCCTCGTCGTCGGAGACCGCCGCGGAACCCGCGACGGCGTAACTGCTCAGGAACGGGGCCGTTGTGGCTGCTGTCTTCCCCCTGCGGGGCGTCATCCGGCCGTACGCCTGGGGCTCGCGCACGTCGATCGCCGAACTCCAGGGCCGGCCGTCGCCGAGCGAGACCCCCGAGGCCGAGCTGTGGCTGGGCGCCCACCCGGGCGACCCGTCGACGGTCACCGGCCCGGTCGGCCCGGTCAGCCTGGCCACGCTGATCGAGGACGACCCGAAGGGCCAGCTCGGCGCGGAGGTCGTGGACGAGTTCGGCGCGCGCCTGCCGTACCTGATGAAGGTCCTGGCCGCGGCGGCGCCGCTGTCGCTGCAGGCCCACC
Source organism: Actinoplanes sp. NPDC049118 (assembly GCF_040648555.1). Lineage (NCBI taxonomy): Bacteria > Bacillati > Actinomycetota > Actinomycetes > Micromonosporales > Micromonosporaceae > Actinoplanes > Actinoplanes sp. NPDC049118. The sequence goes on along the minus strand of NZ_JBEZDY010000028.1, from coordinate 33,866 downwards.
CGGACGCGGAGTACGCGAAGCGGGCGTACGCGGCCCAGGAGGCGGATCCGGGCGCGCCGCGTAACTACACGGACGCGCACCACAAGCCGGAGATGCTGGTGGCGCTGACGCCGTTCGACGCGCTCTGCGGTTTCCGCGCACCGGACGTCTCGGCGGCGGTGATCGAGGGCCTGAACATCCCGCGCCTGGCGCCGGTGGTCGCGGCGCTGCGGGCGGGCCCGGCCGGCCTGCGTGACGCGGTCCGTGAGCTGCTGACGTGGCCGGCGGGCGACCGCCCGGCGCTGATCGACGACGTGGTCACGGCGGCCCGGGTCGCCACCTCGTTCGAGCGGGGCTACGAGCTGGCGATCGATCTGGCCGGCCACTACCCCGGCGACCCGGGCGTGCTGGTGGCGCTTCTGCTCAACCACGTTCGCCTGGCGCCCGGCGAGGCGATCTGGATGCCGGCGGGGAACCTGCACGCGTACCTGGGCGGTACGGGCGTCGAGATCATGGCGGCCAGCGACAACGTCCTGCGCGGGGGCCTGACCCCGAAGCGCGTCGACGTGGAGGAGTTGCTGCGGGTGCTGCGCTTCGAGGTTCTCGCCGACCCGATCCTGCCGGCGACGGAGGTGGCTCCGGGCGTGCAGACCTGGACGGTTCCGGTGCGCGAGTTCGCCCTGTACCGGATGGCCCTGACGTCGACCACGCCGCCGCTGCGGCTGCCCGGCGCGGGTCCCCGCATCGTCCTGGGCGCCAGCGGCGACGTGTATGTGGCGGAGGCGGTCGACGGGACGCCGGTGGAGGTCACGCCGGGTACCGCGGCCTACGTCCCGGCGGAGACCGGGCCAGCCACGGTGGCCGGGGTCGGCGAGGTCTTCGTGGCCTCGGTGGCCGCTCCGGGCTGCTGATCCGGCCCGCGGCGACGGGCGTCGTTTCTAGGCCGTAACCCGCACCCTGGCGACCCCGAAGGGTACAAAACAGGAAATTTCCGGATTTGCTTGACAGCGCCATGTGCGGAGTGTGAATCTATAAACACGCAGCGTCATTGGTGATCGGGGGGTCCCACGGACGCGCGCGGTACCAAACCGGGGGGATGAACGGGGCGACGGGTCTTTGACCCGCCGCCCCGTTCGCTGTCTGGACGATCTTCGCCGGCGGCCGGTCCCCCGTGGCGCGACGCCACGCCCACCGGCCCGGTGTGCCGGTCGGCCCCGGTTTCGCGGCTGTCGGCCGCGTGCCCGTACCAAAGGTGGCGGTCCGATGTCCGACAAGCCGCCGCCGTCCGACGGCCTGCGTTTCTCCGAGGTGGACGCTCGCGGCGCGTATCGTTAACGGCTGTTTTGACCCCCGTATCTCAGGAGCATGGATGACCAGCACACTCCCCGCAGGAGCCGGCCCGGAGCGGCCGAGGACGGTTGCCGAGGGCGACTTCAGGGTCGCCGACCTCTCGCTCGCCGGGTTCGGCCGCAAGGAGATCGAGCTGGCCGAGCACGAGATGCCCGGCCTGATGTCGCTGCGCAAGGAGTACGGCCCGAGCCAGCCGCTGCGTGGCGCGCGGGTGACCGGTTCGCTGCACATGACCATTCAGACCGCGGTCCTGATCGAGACGCTGACCGCGCTCGGCGCGGAGGTCCGCTGGGCCTCCTGCAACATCTTCTCCACTCAGGACCACGCCGCCGCCGCGATCGTCGTCGGCCGGGACGGCACCCCCGACGCGCCCGCCGGCGTGCCCGTCTACGCCTGGAAGGGCGAGACGCTCGAGGAGTACTGGTGGTGCACCGAGCAGGTGCTGCTCTGGCCCGACGGCGAGGGCCCCAACATGATTCTGGACGACGGCGGCGACGCCACCCTGCTCGTCCACAAGGGTGCCGAGTTCGAGAAGATCGGCGCCGTCCCGGCCGTGGACACCGCCGACTCCGAGGAGTACGCGGTGATCCTCGGCGTGCTGCACCGCAGCCTCGCCGAGGACGACCGCCGCTGGACCCGGGTGGCCGCCGGCATCAAGGGCGTCACCGAGGAGACCACCACCGGTGTGCACCGCCTCTACGAGATGCAGCAGGAGGGCACGCTGCTCTTCCCGGCGATCAACGTCAACGACTCGGTCACCAAGAGCAAGTTCGACAACAAGTACGGCTGCCGGCACTCGCTGATCGACGGCATCAACCGCGCGACCGACGTCCTCATCGGCGGCAAGGTGGCCGTGGTCTTCGGCTACGGCGACGTCGGCAAGGGCTGCGCCGAGTCGCTGCGTGGCCAGGGCGCCCGGGTCATCATCACCGAGGTCGACCCGATCTGCGCGCTGCAGGCCGCGATGGACGGCTACCAGGTCGCCACGATGGACGACGTGGTCGAGACCGCGGACATCTTCATCACCGCGACCGGCTGCTACGACGTCATCACCAACGAGCACATGGCCCGGATGAAGCACCAGGCCATCGTCGGGAACATCGGCCACTTCGACAACGAGATCGACATGGCCGGCCTGGCGAAGCGCCCGGACGTCAAGCGGATCACCATCAAGCCGCAGGTCGACGAGTGGAAGTTCGACGACGGCCACGCCGTGATCGTGCTCTCCGAGGGCCGCCTGCTGAACCTGGGCAACGCGACCGGGCACCCGTCGTTCGTGATGAGCAACAGCTTCTCGAACCAGACGATCGCCCAGATCGAGCTCTTCACCAAGACCGACGAGTACCCGGTCGGCGTCCACGTGCTGCCCAAGCACCTGGACGAGAAGGTCGCCCGGCTGCACCTCGGCGCGCTCGGCGTCAGGCTCACCGAGCTGACCAAGGAACAGGCGTCCTACCTCGGCGTCGCGGTCGAGGGTCCGTACAAACCAGACCATTACCGCTACTGATCTCCGTGGCCGAACGGCCCCCGCCCGTGTGACGGGAGGGGGCCGTCACATCGGCCGGGCTTGACTGAATGGCCACTGCGGTGACTAAGGTGTGCCAAGCCTTACTTAGGGATGCCTTAGCAACGGAGTACCATGCTCGCCACCTACCTCATCGGCCTGCGTGAGGGGTTGGAAGCCACCCTGGTGGTGAGCATTCTGATCGCCTTCCTGGTGAAGTCCGACCGCAAGGACCGGCTCGTACAGGTCTGGGCCGGCGTCGCGCTCGCCGTCGCGCTCTCCGTCTTCTTCGGCTGGCTGCTCAGCTACACCTCGACCACGCTGCTGCAGAAGTACGAGCACCGCGAGCTCTTCGAGGCGATCACCTCGATCCTCGCCGTGGCGTTCGTGACCTGGATGATCTTCTGGATGCGCCGGGCGGCCCGCGGCATCGCGGGTGAGCTGCGCGGCAAGCTCCAGGAGGCGCTGGCGGTCGGCTCGGTCGCGGTCGCCGTGATGGCCTTCCTCGCGGTCGTCCGCGAGGGCCTCGAGACCTCGCTGATCTTCTACTCCGCCGTGCAGGGCGCCGCCGACAACAGCCGCCCGCTCTACGCGCTGCTGGCCGGCATCGCGTCCGCGGTCGCCATCGGATACCTGATGTACGCCACCGCGGTGCGGATCAACCTCTCGGTCTTCTTCACCTTCACCGGTGCGCTGCTCATCCTGGTCGCCGCCGGCATCGGGAAGTACGGCGTGCACGACTTCCAGGAGGCCGGCTTCCTGCCGGGGCTCAACAACCTGGCGTACGACATCAGCGGCGTGCTCGACCCGTCGGCCTGGTACACCGCGCTGCTGACCGGGATGTTCAACGTCACCCCGACCGCCTCCGTGCTCGAGACCGTCGCCTGGCTGGCGTACGGCATCCCGGTGCTCGTCATCTTCCTCTGGCCGGCCCGCCGGCTGGCCGCCGTCACCCCCGAAAAGACCACCCCGGCGCCCGCGCCGCAGCAGTAGGAGAAGCCTGCCCATGCGTACCACCAGAATCCTCGCCCTCGCCACGATCGGCGTCCTCGGCGGCGCCCTGGCCAGGTGCGACGGCGACGGCGCCGACGAGAGCTCCGCCGGCGCCACGGGCGGGCCGATCACGGTCAAGGCCTCCGACACGGCCTGCGAGGTCGCCAGGAACACGATCGACGCCGGCACCAGCGTCTTCTCGATCACCAACGGCGGCAGCAAGGTCACCGAGTTCTACGTCTACGCGCCGGGCGACCGGGTGATGGGTGAGGTCGAGAACATCGCGCCGGGCCTCTCCCGGGAGCTGCACGTCGAGCTGCCGGCCGGCTCGTACGAGACCGCCTGCAAGCCCGGCATGATCGGTAAGGGCATCCGGGCCGCGCTGACCGTCTCCGGCTCGGCCGCGCCGCTGACCGACGACGCCAAGCTCGCCGACGCCACGGCCAGCTACTCGCGGTACGTGAAGAGCCAGACCGCCGCGCTGCTGCCCAAGACCGAGGAGTTCGTGGCCGCGGTCAAGGCCGGCGACGTCCAGAAGGCCAGGGCGCTGTTCCCGATCGCCCGGACCTACTGGGAGCGCATCGAGCCCGTCGCGGAGATCTTCGGCGACCTCGACCCCAAGATCGACGGCCGCGAGGAGGTCATCGAGGAGGGCATGGAGTTCACCGGCTTCCACCGCCTCGAGAAGGACCTCTGGGCCGCGAAGCCGGACGTGTCCAAGGACGGCCCGATCGCCGACAAGCTGCTGACCGACGTCAAGGAGATCGTGGCGCTGGCCAACGCCGAGAAGCTCTCCCCGCTGCAGCTCGCCAACGGCGCCAAGGAACTGCTCGACGAGGTCGCCACCGGCAAGATCACCGGCGAGGAGGACCGCTACTCGCACACCGACCTGTGGGACTTCAACGCCAACCTCGAGGGCTCCAAGGCCGCGATCGCCGCGCTGCGCCCGGTGCTCGAGGAGCGCGACCCCGAGCTGGTCAAGACCCTCGACGCCGAGTTCGCGAACGTCGACACCGCGCTGGCCAAGTACCGCGACGGTGACGGCTGGAAGCTGCACAACACCCTGACCGAGGCCGACCTGAAGGGCCTCTCGGACGCGATCAACGCGCTCGCCGAGCCGGTCAGCAAAATCGCCGCGGTCATCTCGAAGCAGTAGGGAAGTACACATGTCCGACAGTACGATGTCGCGCCGGCGGGCCATCGCGCTCGCCGGCGCCGGCGTGGCCGGGGTCGCCGGCGCGGCCGCCGCCGGCGGTGCCCTCGTCAACGGCGCGTCCACCGACGACACGCCGGATCCGGCCGAGGGCGCCGTCGCGTTCGCCGGCGAGCACCAGGCGGGCATCGCCACGCCCGCTCAGGACCGGCTGCACTTCGTGGCGTTCGACGTCATCACCAAGGACCGCGACCGGCTGATCGGCATGCTGAAGGACTGGACCGCCGCGGCCGCGCGGATGACCGCCGGGCGCGACGCCGGCGAGGTCGGCGCGGTCGGCGGCGTGCCGGAGGCGCCGCCGGACGACACCGGCGAGGCGCTGGGGCTGCCGCCGTCGGGGCTGACCGTCACGGTCGGCTTCGGCCCGACGCTGTTCCGCGACGCGACCGGCAAGGACCGCTTCGGCCTCGCCGCCCGGCGCCCGGAGGCGCTCGCCGACCTGCCGCACTTCGCGGGCGACGTGCTCGACGACGCCATCTCGGGCGGCGACATCTGCCTGCAGGCCTGCGCCAACGACCCGCAGGTCGCGGTGCACGCGATCCGCAACCTGGCCCGGATCGGCATGGGCGTGGTCAGCGTGCGCTGGTCGCAGCTGGGCTTCGGGCGTACCTCGTCGACGTCGAACACGCAGGCGACGCCGCGCAACCTGTTCGGCTTCAAGGACGGCACCGCCAACCTCAAGCTCGAGGAGACGGACCTGCTGCGCGACCACCTCTGGGTGCGCCAGGGCGACGGGCCGGACTGGATGACGGGCGGGGCGTACCTCGTGACCCGCAAGATCCGGATGCTCGTGGAGACGTGGGACCGCACGTCACTGGCCGAGCAGGAGATGATCGTCGGCCGGAGCAAGGGCTCGGGCGCGCCGCTCGGGAGGTCCGGCGAGTTCGAGGAGCCGGACCTGAACGCCAAGGGCGCCGACGGCGAGCCGCTGATCGCGCTCACCTCACACGTCCGGCTGGTGCACCCCACGACCAACGGCGGCGCCCGGCTGCTGCGCCGAGGCTACAACTACGTCGACGGCTCCGACGGTCTCGGAAGGCTGAACGCGGGACTTTTCTTCATGGCGTACCAGCGCGACCCCCGCAAGCAGTTCGTGCCGGTCCAGCGCAGTATGGCGCGCCAGGACGACATGAACGAGTACCTCAAGCCGGTCTCCATCGGCCTGTTCGCCTGCCCGCCGGGGGTAACCGGTCCGGACGACTTCTGGGGCCGTGCGCTCTTCTCCTAGCCTGGCTTTTTACCGCCCGCCGGTCCATGATCAGCAACGGCGCCGCCAGATGATCGCCGGGCGGTCACACGGGCCGAAAGGGGACAGTGCAATATTGGATCGCATGAGAGCCCGGGTACTCGTCGTCGATGACGACCCAGCGCTGGCCGAGATGCTCGGCATCGTCCTGCGCAGCGAAGGTTTCCTGCCGTCCTTCGTCGCCGATGGCGAGCGCGCCCTCGCCGCGTTCCGGGAGAGCCGGCCCGACATCGTCCTGCTGGACCTGATGCTGCCCGGCATGAGCGGCATCGACGTGGCCCGGGCCATCCGGACCGAGTCGGGCATCCCGATCGTCATGCTGACGGCCAAGAGCGACACGGTCGACGTGGTGCTCGGGCTGGAGTCCGGCGCCGACGACTACGTGGTCAAGCCCTTCAAGCCGAAGGAGCTGGTCGCGCGGATGCGCGCCCGGCTGCGCCGGGGCGAGGACGCCGCGCCCGAGCTGCTCACCATCGGGCCGCCCGGCAACCAGATCACCATCGACGTGCCCGCGCACACCGTCGCCCGCGACGGCGAGGAGGTGAAGCTGACGCCGCTCGAGTTCGACCTGCTGGTCGCGCTCGCCCGCAAGCCGCGCCAGGTCTTCACCCGCGAGGTGCTGCTCGAGCAGGTCTGGGGCTACCGGCACGCCGCGGACACCCGGCTGGTGAACGTGCACGTCCAGCGGCTGCGCGCGAAGATCGAGCCGGACCCCGAGCGGCCCGAGATCATCCTCACGGTGCGCGGGGTCGGCTACAAGGCGGGGACCGGATAGCGGCGCCGACGGGCTAACCTTGCCCCCGACATGCATGCTCCCCCATGGCTTCCGATGCCCGTCCGCCGCACCCTCCGAGTGGTGCGGCGGCAGTGGCGCATCGGCGTGCGCCGGGGCCGGCAGGTGGCCGCGCCGGCGCGCCGGGCCTGGCGCCGCTCGCTGCACCTGCGGGTCGTCACCCTGACGCTGGTGGCGTCCAGCCTGCTGGTCGGCGGCTTCGGGTGGTTCATCGCGGACCGCAGCACGCAGATCTTGCTCGACCGCGCCGAGGACGAGGTGCATGCCCAGATGCTGGGCAAGGTGGAGTACGCCTACCAGCAGCTCACGGTGCACCGGCAGGTGTTCGACCGGACGCTGCCGGCGACGATCATCGACACGGTCAACCGGCTCGCCGACGGCGACTCGGCGGAGAGCGGCGGCGCGATCGTCTCGCTGCGTGCCGACAACTTCCCCGAGCTCAAGCCGGTCACCTCGGTGAAGGTCGACACCACCTCGCTGATCACCCCGGAGATGGTGCACGCGGTCGCCGACTCCGGCCAGGTCGCACAGCAGATCCGGACCGCGACCATCGGCGGCGTCCAGACCAAGTACCTCGTGTACGGGTCACCGGTGCCGACCAGCTTCGGCCACGTCGAGCTCTACTACCTCGCCCCGCTGACCACCGAGGACCGGGCGGCCAACCAGATCCGGACCACCGTGCTGGTCACCGGGATGGCCCTGGTCATCCTGCTCGGGGTCGTCGCCGGCCTGGTCACCCGCATGGTGGTGACGCCGGTGCGCGTCGCCGCGCGCACGGCACAGCGGCTCTCGGCCGGCCTGCTCGACCAGCGCATGAAGGTCGACGGCGAGGACGACCTGGCCCTGCTGGCGGCCTCGTTCAACCAGATGGCGGCCAACCTGCAGCGGCAGATCGTGCGCCTGGAGGAGATGTCCCGGCTGCAGCGGCGCTTCACCTCCGACGTGTCGCACGAGCTGCGCACCCCGCTGACCACCGTACGGATGGCGGCCGACCTGCTCTTCTCCGAGCGCGAGGACTTCGACCCGGCCGTGGCGCGCAGCGCCGAGCTGCTCCAGGCCGAGCTGGACCGCTTCGAGAGCCTGCTGACCGACCTGCTGGAGATCAGCCGCTTCGACGCGGGCTTCGCCGCGCTGGACGCCGAGTACACCGACCTGGTGCCGATCGTCGAGCGCGTCGCGGAGCGCCTGGCCGGGCTGGGCGAGCGGGTCGGCGTCACCATCGAGCTGCGGCTGCCGGACGCGCCGGTCATCGCGGAGGTCGATCCCCGCCGCATCGAGCGGGTGCTGCGCAACCTGGTCGGCAACGCCGTCGAGCACGGCGAGGGCCGGCCGGTCGAGGTCACCCTGGCCACCGACGAGGCCGCCGTCGCGGTCACCGTCCGGGATCACGGCGTCGGGCTCAAGCCGGGCGAGGAACGGCTGGTGTTCAACCGGTTCTGGCGTGCCGACCCGTCCCGGGCCCGGCAGACCGGCGGCACCGGGCTGGGCCTGTCGATCTCGGTCGAGGACGCCCGGCTGCACGGCGGCTGGCTGGAGGCGTGGGGCGAGCCCGGCGGCGGCGCGCAGTTCCGGCTGACCGTTCCGGTGCGTTCGGGCGACCGGCTGGTCGCGGCGCCGCTGCCGCTGATACCCCGCGACCGCGCCATCGACGTGCGGCCCCTGGCCGTCGAGGCGGCGCCCGTCGCGGACGACGACGTCGCCGGCGAGCCCGCCGAGGTGTCCCGGTGAGCCCGCGGCTGCGGGCCGTGCTGGCCGCGTCGCTGCTGGCCGCGCTCCTGCTCGGCGGCTGCGGCATCCCGGACGGCACGGACGTGCGGCGCGTCGGCCCGGGCCCGTCGACCGGAACGGCCGCCGGCGAGGACATCGCGCCGACCCGGCACGGCCGGGAGAACACCCTGGATCCGAAGACCTTCGTCCAGTACTACCTCGAGGCCGCCGCCGGGGATCCGAACGGCGCGATGGAGCGGGTCAAGGAGTTCCTCTCGCCCTCGGCCGCCGCCAAGTTCCGGGCGCCGTTGCCCCCGGACATCCGGGTGGTGCACCTGGTCGAGGACGCGCTGGTCAACCCGGGCAGCGACGCGGTGACCCTGCGCGCACAGACGATCGGCGTGCTGGGCCACAACGGCATCCTGGACCCGGTCTCGGACGTCTCCAAGATCGAATACAAGCTCAGCGTCGGATACATCAGCGGCAAGAACGGGCTGTTCGTGACGAACGCGCCGCCGGTGCTGCTGGTCAGCGACAGCGCGCTCAACGCCTTCTACGAGCGCCGCAACCTCTACTTCTGGAACCTCGAGCACACCGGCCTGGTGCCCGACGTGCGGTACCTGTCCAAGGACGTGCCGTCGGAGCAGGCGCCCAACGAGATCATCAAGTGGCTGATCGACGGCCCGTCGCAGTGGCTGGAGGACACCGTCGAGCCGCTGCCGGAGGGCACCGCGCTGGACGGCAACGTGCCCGCGGTGAGCGACGGCACGCTGCAGATCAACCTCAGCGGCCAGTCGGTGCAGCCCCCCGACGATCCGGACGCGCTGGACCGGCTCCGGCGCCAGCTCATGTGGTCGCTGCGGCCCAACCTGCCCCGCACGCTCAAGCTGCGGGTCGGCAGCCAGGACCAGCACAGCTACGACGGCAACGAGTACCTCACCAGCAACCTGGCGTACGGGCTCATGACGACGCCGGAGCGCTTCCTGATCTACAACGGCCAGGTACGCCGGATGTCGCGCTTCGCGAACCCCACCGACGCCGTGCCGGTGCTGCGCCCGGAGGCCAACCGCAACGTCCGGGCCGCGGCGCTGGCCGCCGCGGGCGACCGCCGGTTCGCCGCCCTCGTGGTCGACGCGGGCGGGCGGCAGGAGCTGCGCGTCGCCGCGTCGCCGGCGGGGGAGCAGGCCGAGCCGGCCCGGGTGAGGCTGCCCGGCGGCACGACCGGCCAGCCGGTCTGGGCGATCACCTCGGAGGACCCGCACATCCCCGCGATCGGACTGATCACGGTCGGCGGGCGGCTCTACAGCTTCGCCTCGGACGGCTCGCCGGTCGCGGCGGTGGCCGTGCCGGGCGCGTCCTCGGGCATCACCGCCGTGGCGGTCGCGCCGGACGGCCGGCGTATCGCGCTCGCGGCGGGCGGAAGGGCGTTCATCGCCTCGCTGGCGACCAACGGGGACGGGGTGCAGGTGCGCCAGTCGCGGCACATCCTGACGTCTCCGCTGCGCCAGGTGACCGCGCTCGACTGGAGCAGCGAGACCTGGCTCACCGTCGCCGGCGCCCGCGCGGACCGCAACCGCGTGGCGATCTTCGAGGTGACGATCGACGGCACGCAGGTGTCGGCCCGGCTCGACGACATCGGCACGGCGAACGTCAGCTACCTGACGGCGTACCCGGTGGGTCCCACCGCGGGCAAGGACAGCTCGGACAACGTGGCGTACGTGGCCAACGGCGCCGCCTTCGACGTGCTCTACGGACCGGTCCGGATCGCCGTCGGTGATCTCGCCGAGCCGGTGGCGAACCCGCCGTCCGGTGTGGCACCCACCGCGCCGTTCTTCCTGCGCTGAGCGTGGCGCGTGGTCTCGTCGCGGTTGTCCGTTCTGGGCGCCGACCTCGCCGACCTGATCCTGCCGGCCGCCTGCGCCGGCTGCGGCGCCGAACGGGTGCCGCTGCGCTTCGGGACGTGTGCCGCCTGCGCGGCCGCGCTGGAGGCCCTGACGCCCTTTCCGACGGCCCCGGTGCCCCCGCCGCCCGGCATGCCCGCCTGCACGGCCGTCGGGGCGTACGAGGGCGCGCTGCGGGGCGTGCTGCTGGCGTACAAGGAACGGGGCCGGCACCGGCTCGCCGGGCCGCTGGGCGCGCTGCTCGCCGTGGCGGTCGCCCGGATCGCGCCCCGGGGTGTGCCCGTGTGGCTGCTGCCGGTGCCGTCGACGGCGAGCGCGGTCCGCGAGCGGCACGGCGACCACATGGCGCGGCTCGCCACACACGCCGTGCGACGGCTGCGCGCGGCGGGCTGGAACGCTGGTGTCGGCTGGCCGCTGCGGGCGCTGCCGCGACCTGACTCCACGTCACTGGATGTAGCGGCCCGCGCCACCGCGGCTGAGAATTCGCTGCGAATCAGGGGTACTCGGATCCGCGTTTTGCGACGCCGACCGACGATGAGAGGCACCCTGATAGTGGTTGACGACATCGTCACGACCGGGGCCACACTGGCAGCGGTCACAAGTCGTCTCCGGGAGGCGAATATGCAGGTCACGGGTGCTGCGGTGCTGGCGGCGACGAGGCTGCGAAGCGGCCGGGTGCCCTCCGGGGTCCGGGCTGTCGCCGGGGCACCACCAGGGCCGAAAGTCCTCGGGTCCGTTCCCCGAACGAGGGGTGACGGGCGGCCTTCGGCAGGTTAGCGTCTTGGTGACGAGGGTAAGCGTCCGCACTTACCCGCCACCGGCGCGAAACCGGCGTTCCCCTACAAAAGGGTCCGGCCCGCCGCACCGGAAAGGAGTGTCCTCGTAAGCCGATTCGGTCTGATGCGTGGCTCGCTCCATGATCCGGGCATCGCCGAAACCAGCACACCGCGTCGTAGTACGGCGCCCGCGGCACCCCGTCGTGAGGGCGCCCGCATGAACGAAACGTTGGGGGAGGTCACGAGTGGACATTGTCGTCAAGGGCCGCAACGTAGAGGTTCCCGACCATTATCGGGAACATGTCGCCGACAAACTGGCTAAGGTCGAACGCTACGACCAGAAGCTGATCAGAGTCGACGTGGAACTCTTCCACGAACGCAATCCCCGGCAGTCCGACAACTGCCAACGCGTGGAGATCACCGTCGTGACGCGCGGACCGGTGATCCGCGCGGAGGCCACCGCCAAGGACTTCTATGCGGCGCTCGACGTCGCCATCAACAAGCTTGACGGACGCCTGCGGCGCGCGGCAGACCGGCGCCGCGTACACCGTGGACGGCACGCGCCGGTATCCGTCGCGGCCGCCACCGCCGGACTCCCCACCGACCTGCCGAGCCTGAACTCGGACGGGGATTCGCACCTGGCGACCGACCTGATGGAACACGACGACAGCCAGCCCTGGCGCATCGTGCGGGAGAAGGAACACTCCGCCGACCCGATGACCGTCGACGACGCCCTCTTTCAGATGGAGCTCGTCGGCCACGATTTCTACCTGTTCCATGACAAGGAGAGCGGCCGGCCCAGCGTCGTCTACCGGCGTCGCGGGTACGACTACGGCATTCTCAGCCTCGAGAGCACGGGATAGCTGAGAAGAAGCCCTCTGGCTGGCGTGCGGCAATCCCGCGCGTCAGCCGTCGAGGCGCGCACCGTCCCGCAGCAGATCCTCTGCCAGCAGCGCGAACTGCACGTCGTCGTTGCGCCGGCCGTCGTTGCCCGGCAGCCGCGACCGCAGGTACGCCTCGCGCTTGAAGCCCGCCTTCTCCAGTACCCGCTGCGAGCCCAGGTTCGTGGGCAGCGCGCCGGCGATCAGCCGCGCGATGCCCGTCTCGGCGAACGCCCACAACGAGACGAGCTGGGCCGCCCGGGTGGGGTAGCCGCGCCCGCGCCAGGCCGGCATCATGCTGTAGCCGATCATCGCCTGCCCGGTGCGCGCCTCCTGGTAGTACAGCCCGATCTCGCCGGCTGGCGTGCCGGTGGCGGTGTCGACGATGATCAGGTCGGCGCGGTCGCCGGCCAGCCAGTGCGACTGTGCCCAGTCGCAGCGCCGGCGCATCTCCTCGCGGCTGGGCGCCACCGGCGGCACGGTCGTCGCCACGACGTCCGCCAGGCTGTGCAGCTCGGTGTAGAAGTCCACATCGCCCGGGACCAGCGGCCGCAGCGTCACCACGCCGTCGGTCAGCTCGCCGCCGGGCAGGTCGGGCAGCAGCCGCGTGACGGGCCCGGGCTCGTCGCCGGCCAGCCGTGCGTAGGCCAGCAGGTCGTCACGCCCGCCGTCGCGGTTGGGCAGCACGCCGCGGCGCAGGCCCTCGGGCCGGAAGCCGTTGGCGAGCGCGACCCGCTGGCTGGGCACGTTCTCCCGGTGGGTCAGCAGCTCGATGCGCTCCATGCCGGTGTGGAACGAGTGCTCGGTGAGCGCCCGCACGGCCGCGGTCGCCACGCCGTGCCCGCGCGCCCACGGGCCGACCCAGTAGCCGAGCTCCGCCTGGCCCCGGTTCGGCACCACCTTGTCCAGGCCGACGCCGCCGAGCAGGCGGTCGGTGGCTGGGTCGGCGATCGCGTAGAGCCCGCCGCCGTGTGTGAACATGCCGGGCGCGACGTCGCTGACGTAGGACTCCGCCTGTGCGCGCGTGAACGGCACCGGCAGCGGCGGCAGGAAGCGCCGCACCGCCGGGTCGCCGTACCCGGCCAGCAGGTCGTCGACGTCGCGTTGCGCGAAGCCGCGCAGGCGCACGCCCTCGCCCCGGATAGTGGGAACGATCATGTCGACTCACCCTTCAACAGCGAACCGACCCAGCAGTCCCGCCGTAGCCCGTTGATCTCCAGGGCCTGCCGCAGCACGCCCTCCACGGTGAAGCCTGCCTTCTCCGCGGCCCTTCTCGATGCATGGTTGCCCACCTCGGCGCGCCACTGGATGCGGGCCAGCCCCAGCGCCTCGAAACCCCAGCCGCAGACGGCCCGGATCGCGGCGGGCGCGTAGCCGCGGCCCCGGGCCCACGGCGAGACCAGGAAACCGACCTCGCCGACCGACGGATCCTCCGGACGGATCCGGAGGTCGACCGAGCCCGCGTACGCGTCGGCCTCGTCCGCGATCGCGAATACCGCCTCCGCGCCCCGGGCCCACCTGCCGGGCACGTTACGGCCGACGTGCTCGCCGGCGTCGGCCTCCGTGTACGGCTGCGGCACCGCGAACCAGCGGACGACGTCGGGGTCGCTGCGGGACGCCACGATGCGGGACAGGTCGCGGTGGTCCGGCGGCCGCAGGGTCAGGCCGCCGGCGGACAGCCTCGGGTGCGCCGCGCCGAACGTGTGCGCCGCCCGGCGTACGTGATCGGGAACGTCCGTGCCCGCGGCGGTGAGGTCGCCGGGCAGCAGGGCCGCCAGCCACCTGTCCCGGCCGGCGCCGCCGGCGGGCCGCTCGCCGATCATCCGGAAGCCGAGCCGGAGCGCGGTCAGCCGGGAGGCGTGGTTGCCGATCGTGGCACGCCAGTCGACGCGGGCCAGGCCCAGCCCGTCGCCGAAGGCCCACTCCAGCAGCGCCCGGGCGGCGCGCTCGGTGACCCGGTGGCCACGCGCCCAGGGCGCGGACCAGTAGCCGAGCTCGGCCGTTGCGGCGTCGCGGTCGACGGCGTTCAGCGCGACGCTGCCGGCCAGCCCGTGTTCGCCGCCGGTCGCCGGGGAGGATTCGCCGGCCTCCGGGGAGAAGATTCCGAGGTGCAGGGCGGTGCCCGCGGCCAGCAGGCGCGGCGCGAGGTCGCCGACGAAGCTCGCGGCGTGTTCCGCCTCGTACGGCCAGGGCAGCCCGGAGACCCTGCGGTGCAGCTCGGGGTCCTGACACGCGCGGTGCACGGCCCGGGCGTCCTCCGGCCGCCAGGGCCGCAGGAGCAGTTCGCCGGCGCGGATCTGGACCGTCTCCACGCGGTCATCCTGCCCCGACACGCCCCGGGCCGCCAAAAGGTTGCAGCGGTCCCGATGATGCGCTCTCAGCGAACTTCTTGCCCCTTTTAGACCCCTTTGTGAGTTTAGTAGGAGGCTCGGGTCACGGTCGCCCAGAGAAGACGCCTACGATGGTTCGGCAGACCGTCTAGGGGAGCGTTGACCCGTGTCGATTTTGGAAAAATTCCTACGCGCCGGCGAAGGCCGCATGGTGCGACGGCTCAAGGCGATCGCTAACGCGGTCAACTCGATCGAGGACGAGTACACCGAGCTCAGTGATGACGAGCTGCGGGAGTGGACCCAGCAGTTCAAGGAGCGGTACGCCGACGGCGAATCGCTCGACTCGCTGCTCGTCGAGGCGTTCGCGGTGGCCCGCGAGGG
Organism: Actinoplanes sp. NPDC049118; assembly: GCF_040648555.1. NCBI lineage: Bacteria > Bacillati > Actinomycetota > Actinomycetes > Micromonosporales > Micromonosporaceae > Actinoplanes > Actinoplanes sp. NPDC049118. Next base: position 18,812 of record NZ_JBEZDY010000028.1, on the reverse strand, counting down.
TGCCCGGCGGGTGCTCGGCCAGCGGGCGTACGACGTCCAGCTGATGGGCGGTGCCGCCCTGCACTTCGGCAACATCCCCGAGATGAAGACCGGTGAGGGCAAGACCCTGACCGGCGTGTTCCCCGCCTACCTCAACGCATTGAGCGGCGACGGGGTGCACATCATCACGGTCAACGACTACCTCGCGCAGCGCGACGCCGAGTGGGTCGGCCGGGTGCACGTCTTCCTCGGCCTGACCGTCGGCGTGATCCTGCCGAACCGGCCGGCCGCCGAGCACCGCGCGGCCTACGAGTGCGACATCACGTACGGCACCAACAACGAGTTCGGCTTCGACTACCTGCGCGACAACATGGCGTGGTCGGCGAGCGAGCTGGTTCAGCGTGGCCACAACTACGCCATCGTCGACGAGGTCGACTCGATCCTCATCGACGAGGCCCGTACCCCGCTGATCATCTCCGGACCGGGCGAGCACTCCGCCCGCTGGTACGGCGAGTTCGCGGCCCTGGTCGGCCGCCTGCAGAAGGGCACGGACGGCGAGGGCGACTACGAGGTCGACCAGGCCAAGCGCACGGTCGCGATCACCGAGCGCGGCGTCGCCCGGGTCGAGGACCGGCTCGGCATCGACAACCTGTACGAGTCGGTGAACACGCCGCTGGTGGGCTACCTGAACAACGCCATCAAGGCCAAGGAGCTCTACCGCAAGGACAAGGACTACATCGTCGACGAGAACGGCGAGGTCCTGATCGTCGACGAGTTCACCGGCCGCATCCTGCACGGCCGGCGCTACAACGAGGGCATGCACCAGGCCATCGAGGCGAAGGAGGGCGTGGAGGTCAAGCAGGAGAACCAGACCCTGGCGACCGTCACGCTGCAGAACTACTTCCGGCTCTACGACAAGCTCGGCGGCATGACCGGTACGGCGCAGACCGAGGCCGGCGAGTTCAACCAGGTCTACAAGGTCGGCGTCGTCTCCATCCCGACCCACCGCCCGATGATCCGCATCGATCACCCGGACGTCATCTACAAGACCGAGAAGGCCAAGTTCAACGCGGTCATCGAGGACATCGCCGAGCGGCACGCGACGGGCCAGCCGGTCCTCGTCGGCACGGTCTCGGTGGAGAACTCCGAGATCCTCTCGACGCTGCTGCGCAAGCGCGGCATCCCGCACAGCGTGCTGAACGCGAAGTTCCACGCGCAGGAGGCGACGATCATCGCCCAGGCGGGCCGCAAGGGCGGGGTCACGGTCGCCACCAACATGGCGGGCCGCGGCACCGACATCCTGCTCGGCGGCAACCCCGAGTTCCTCGCGGCGAGCGAGCTGCACCAGCGCGGCCTCGACCCGGTCGAGGACCCGGAGGAGTACGCGAAGGTGCTCGAGGAGATCCTTCCGGGCTGGAAGGAGGCCTGCGAGGCCGAGGCCGCCGAGGTCATCGCGGCCGGCGGGCTGTACGTGCTCGGCACCGAGCGGCACGACTCCCGCCGCATCGACAACCAGCTTCGCGGCCGCTCCGGCCGGCAGGGCGACCCGGGTGAGTCCCGGTTCTACCTGTCGCTGCAGGACGACCTGATGAAGCGGTTCCGCGCCGGCGCGGTCGAGGCGGTCATGGACCGCTTCAACATCCCGGAGGACGTGCCCATCGAGTCGAAGATGGTCACCCGCCAGATCCGCAGCGCGCAGACCCAGATCGAGGGCCAGAACGCGGAGATCCGCAAGAACGTCCTCAAGTACGACGAGGTGCTGAACAAGCAGCGCATGGTCATCTACGCCGAGCGCAAGCGGGTGCTCGACGGCGAGGACATGCACGACCAGGCCCAGCACATGATCAACGACGTGGTCGCGGACTACGTCACGGCGGCCACCTCCGAGGGCTACGCGGAGGACTGGGACCTGGACCAGCTCTGGGTCAGCCTCAAGCGCCTCTACCCGGTCGGCGTCACGGTCGACGAGCTCGTCGAGGAGTCCGGCGGCGAGCGCGGCACCCTCGACCAGGAGTTCGTGATCGAGGAGCTGAAGAAGGACGCGCAGGCGGCCTACGAGGCCCGCGAGGAGGAACTCGGCGAGGAGGCGGTCCGCGAGCTCGAGCGGCAGGTGCTGCTCGCGGTGATCGACCGCAAGTGGCGCGAGCACCTCTACGAGATGGACTACCTGCAGGAAGGCATCAGCCTGCGGGCGTACGCCCAGCGCGACCCGGTGGTCGAGTACCAGCGCGAGGGCTTCGACATGTTCAACCAGATGATGGAGGGCATCAAGGAGGAGGCCGTCGGCTTCCTCTTCAACCTCGAGGTGCAGGTCGAGGAGGCGCCCACCGTCACGGTCGACCCGTCGCAGGCGGTTCCGCTGCCGGGCTCGCAGTCGGCCGACGAGTCCCGCGTCGAGGTACGCGCCAAGGGGCTGGGCGGCAACCGCCGTCCGCAGGCGCTGCAGTACACGGCTCCCACGATCGACGGTGCGGCGGGAGCGGGCGCTCCGCAGGTCCAGCAGGAGCAGCAGGCTCCGGCCCTCGGCATCGGCGGTTCTCCGATCGTGCCGGCCGGGCCCGCGCACACCTCCGCCAGCCGGGCCGCCCGGACGTCCTCGGGTCAGGCCGAGGCGAGCAACGGCCCCTCGCGGAACGCGCCCTGCTACTGCGGCTCGGGCAAGAAGTACAAGCGCTGCCACGGCGCTCCCGGCGCCGTCTGATCCTCGATCGCTCGACCGGCCCGCAGGCGCGTCTCGCCTGCGGGCCGTTCTGTCGCCGCCATCGCGGCGCGAGGGGTGAGTCCCAGGGCGGCCGCCGCCTGCCGTGCTCGGCGGACGCCCCGGGGGCTCTCAGAGCAGGCGGAGCGTCGTCGCCACCCAGGACGCCTCGTGCAGCTCCAGGCGCAGGGCCATGGCCCAGGTCCGGTCGCCGATCATCAGGACCACCGCCGCCTCCACCGCGCCCGCGCGGGGCTCGCAGAGCCGCAGCCTCAGGACGGCCACCGGGGCCGGGCGACGGGGCCGGGTCCGGCCGGGGGACGCCCGCCTGACCCCGGCCACCCGCTGTGCGCCCGAGAGGCCCTCCGCCACCACCGTGGCGGCCTCGCGGGGCTGGGAGAGCCGGCGGAGGTGGGCCGGCGGACGGTAGCCGTTGAACACCTCGACGCACATCTTGACGAAGCGGCGGACCGCCAGCTTGGCGTCAGCGGAGACGCCGGAGACGACGGTGCGGATCACCGGGGGCGGGGGCGCCGCGGTCCCGGCCGGGCGGGCGTCGCCCGCGATCAGGTGGGCCCAGTCGAGGGCGAGTTGGTCCGGCGACGTCCAGCTCGCCGGGTCCCGCTCGTCGTCGAAGAGCGGCTCGCGGCGGGGCGCCGGGCGGAGTCTGATCGCCGGTCTGGGGCCCTGCCTCGTCACCTCGACCGTCGACATGCGCCCGCCAATCCTTGCGTTTGCTTTCGTTTGCCTGTGATAGCGAGTCTGACGCGGCGGGTCGAGGCGCGTCAATGCCAGGTTCTGGGGCTGTGGACAACCGCCCGCTCAGTCGGGGTCGCGCTCGGTGAGCGGATTGTTCTCGACCCAGGAGGCGGTCTCGGCGTATTTCTGCTCGATGTACTGTTCGAGCCGGGCGCGCTCCACCCGCCACTGGCCGCGCCCGCCGATCTTGATCGCGGGGAGTTCGCCGCTGCGGACCATGTGGTAGACCTGCGAGTCCGAGACGTTCAGTTCGGCTGCTACGTCGGACAGCAGCATGAACCTGGACTCCACGCCTGATCTCCCTAATCCTGGGTTGACAGTAGTTTGCCACCGTTTGCCTGCGACGGCTGTCCTGGTTCGCCGGCCGCCAGCGCGCGGCCGGGCAGCGGGCTCGAGTAGACGACGCTTGTCGTCACCGCACCGAGGCCCGAGATGCGGCCGGTGACCTCCTCGAGGTGGCGCATCGAGCGGGCCAGCACCTTCAGGACGAAGCAGTCCTCGCCGGTCACGTGGTGCGCCTCGATGATCTCCGGCGTGGTCTCCAGGAGGGCGTTGAACGGCCGGTAGTTGCCGGTCGGATAGCGCAGCCGGACGAAGGCCATCACGTGCAGTCCGACGCGTTCGGGGTCCACCGCGGCGCGGTAGCCGGCGATGACCCCGGCCTCCTCGAGGCGGCGGACCCGCTCGGCCACGGCGCTGGGGGACATCGCCACGACCCGGGCGAGGTCGGCGTACGAGGCCCGGCCGTCGCGCTGGAGCTCCTCCAGGAGACGCCAGTCCGTACGGTCGAGCGTGGGATCCACGGGCATGGCGGGAAACTACCGTTGATTCGAGCGCGGGAGCAATCCATCGCAGTGGTCAGGCCGTGCCCCGGAGGCCGCCGCGTCAATAGCGTTTGGGTCATGAAGATGACCCCCGAGCGGGCCGCCGAGCTCTTCGCCGAGCGGCTCGCCACGCAGACCGATGTGACGGACGTGCACGCCGCGATGGCGACACCGGCGCCCGGCTTCGTTCTCGTCGACTCCCGATCGGCCGCCGCATGGGCGCAGGGGCACGTGCCCGGCGCGGTGCACCTGCCGGTCGCCGACATCGACGGGCGGGCCGCCGAGCTGCTCGATCCGACGGTCCCGGTGGTGACGTACTGCTGGGGGCCCGGGTGCAACGGGGCCACCCGGGCCGCGCTCGCGCTCTCGCTGCGGGGCTACCAGGTCCGGGAGATGATCGGCGGCACCGAGTACTGGGTCCGCGAGGGGTTCTCGTTGCGCACGCCGGCCGGTGACGTGGCGCGGGAGGCCGACCCGCTGGTCATCGCCTGCGGATGCTGAAAAACACCGAAAGGGACACGACCCGGGAAACGTGCCTCCGGTAGCCTCCCCGGCGATGTACTACGGGGACGGGCGATTGCAGGGGGAATAGTGCCGATCACCGATCTGGTCCGGGTCTACGTGCCGGCCACCGTGCCGATGCTGGCCGACATGCGGGTTTCCGGGCAGCTCGGCGCGGGACCGGCGGTGGCGCACGCGGTCACCCCCGCGCTGCGCGAGTGGTACGCGGAGGGCGACGAGGAGGAGCTGGAGTACGTGGCGTTCACCCGCGCCGCGCAGGCCGCCCTGCAGCTCCTGCGGCACGACCCCGGTGCGCCGCGCCGCCGGGTGGTCGTCTCGGCCGACGTCGCCGCGACCGCACTGGTGCGCGAGGACGTCGAGCTGGGGTCCAGCACGGTCCGGCTGCCGCAGGCGATCTCGCTGAAGGAGGTCGCGTCGATACACGTCGACGGCGTGGGCGCCGCGGAGGAGGTCGGCGCGGCCGCCGACGTGGTCGAGGAGGCCCTGGCCGGCGATCCCGACGCCCAGTTCACCGTTGACGGGGCCGAGGACCACGAGCTCGAGTGGTACGCCGTCAGCGAGCTCGACGAGCTGCTCTGACCCTGTCAGTCGTCCTTGCCCGAGGGCACCGTCTGCGGTTCGTCGGCGCGGGCGGCCCGCTCGATCTCGTCGGGGTCGCCCACGGCGCCGGGCGCCGCCGGGTCGTCCTCGGGCGCCGCCGTCGCGTCGTCCGCCTCCGCCGCGGTGCCCATGGTCCGGCCCACCGCGATGATCGCCGTGAACGCGCCGACGAAGGTGACGATCAGGGCGCTGTTGAGGCGCGAGACGCTCAGCATCTGCTGCACGGTCAGCTCCAGCTCGCTGACCTTGCCGGCCAGCTCGAGCACGCGGGAACCGGCCGTGCGGGTGAGCACCTCGCCGGCCACCAGCAGCAGGCCCGGGCCCGCGCCGGCGAGGGCGTACAGCGGCCAGCCGACGTCGGCCCCGCCGCTGCGGCGCCGGGCGCGGCGCAGCACGCGATAGGCCACCACGGCGCCCGCCAGGCCGCCGATGACGGACTGGACGAGGGTGAACCAGCCGGCCGCGCCGGCCTGTGACTCGGCGGTGTCGCCGGAGCCCAGCACCGGCAGCAGCGCGTCCTGCACGTAGCTGAGCACGAAGCCGACGACGAAGACGGCCACCGCGCCCCAGCACGCCGCTGCGGTCACCCGGGGGTAGCGCAGGCCGCCGAGGGCCCCGCCGATCGTGGCCGCGGCCGCGACGGTGCCGCCGACCACCGCGTACAGCCAGCCCTCGGTGTTGATCGTGATGATCGACAGCGCGCCCAGCGCGCCGATGGCCAGCCCGGTACCGGTCGCGATGACGAAGCGGACGGTGACGCTCCGGGCGCGGCCCGAGCGGGTCACTAAGGCGAGGACGGCGAGCGCGACGGCCGCGCCCGCGACGAGGCTCGCGGAGACCGCGCCGGGCATCGCGTACGCGGTGGAGGTCACCTCCATCTCGGCGTCCGCGCGGCTGGTGATCGTCGCCCTCGCGGACCACAGCATCGCGATCATCCAGACGGCGCCGACGGCCGCCAGCAGCACGCCGTTCGAGGGCGCCCGTTCCGCTCCTTCCTGAGCGTTTCCGGCCGCCTTGACCTCGCTGTCCGCCTCATTCATGGGCCTCAGGGTACGCGGCCCGCGGTGCGCCCTGAGGCCCCGGCCAGGGCGTTCGCTGCGTGCGAGGATGGAGCACGACACACGATGTCAGCACCAGCGAGAACCCACGAGGTCGAGGAGTACGTGATGGATGCCCTGCTTGCCGTGCCGGAGCCGAGGAACGAACCGGTTCGCAGCTATGCACCCGGCAGCCCCGAGCGGGCCTCGCTGCGCTCGCGTCTGGACGCGATGGCCGGCGAGCGGCTGGACCTGACCATGACGATCGACGGCGCCCGCACGATGGGCGGCGGCGACAGGATCGACGTCGTCCAGCCGCACAAGCACAGCCACGTGCTCGGCGTGACCGGCAACGCCACCCACGCGGACGCCACCGCGGCCGTGGCGGCCGCCAAGCGCGCGGCGCCGGGCTGGCGTGCCCTGCCGTTCAGCGAGCGCGCCGCGGTCTTCCTGCGCGCCGCCGAGCTGCTGGCCGGCGGCTGGCGCGACACGCTCAACGCCGCGACGATCCTGGGCCAGTCGAAGTCCGTGCACCAGGCGGAGATCGACGCCGCCTGCGAGCTGATCGACTTCCTGCGCTTCAACGCCGCGTTCGGCGAGCGGATCCTCGGCGAGCAGCCGCAGTCGTCGCCCGGCGTCTGGAACCGCTTCGACCACCGCCCGCTCGAGGGCTTCGTCTACGCGATCACCCCGTTCAACTTCACCGCGATCGCGGGCAACCTGCCCTCGGCGCCCGCGCTGATGGGCAACACGGTCGTCTGGAAGCCGTCGCCGACCCAGCAGCTCTCGGCGCACTTCACCATGCGGCTCTTCGAGGCGGCAGGCCTGCCGCCCGGCGTCATCAACATGGTCACCGGCGACGGGCTCGCCGTCTCCGACGTCGTGCTGACCGACCCGGACCTGGCCGGCATCCATTTCACCGGCTCGACGGCCACCTTCCGGCACCTGTGGCGCGAGGTCGGGTCGAACATCGACCGTTACAAGACGTACCCGCGGCTGGTCGGCGAGACCGGCGGCAAGGACTTCGTCTTCGCGCACGCCAGCGCCGACGCCGACATGCTGCACACCGCGCTGATCCGCGGCGCGTACGAGTACCAGGGCCAGAAGTGCTCCGCCGCCTCGCGGGCCTATGTGCCCCGCTCCATCTGGGAGGGCGGCCTGCGCGACCGGCTCGCGGCCTCCGTCGCGTCCATCCGGTACGGCGACGTCACCGACCTGTCCACCTTCGGCGGAGCGGTGATCGACGGCCGGGCGTTCGCCAAGCACGCCGCCGCCCTCGACCGGATCAAGAACAGCTCCTCCTGCACCGTGCTGGCGGGCGGCACGGCCGACGACAGCGAGGGCTTCTTCGTCGCGCCCACGCTGGTGGAGTCCTCCGACCCGGCGCACGAGCTGTTCACGACGGAGTACTTCGGGCCGATCCTCGGCGTGCACGTCTACGACGACGGCGGCTTCGAGAGTGCGGTCGCGCAGGCCGAGGCCGTGTCCCCGTACGCGCTGACGGGCTCCATCTTCGCCACCGACCGCACCGTGGTCGACTGGGCCGCCGGCGCGCTGCGCAACGCGGCGGGCAACTTCTACATCAACGACAAGCCGACCGGGGCGGTCGTCGGGCAGCAGCCCTTCGGCGGAGCCCGGGGCAGCGGCACGAACGACAAGGCCGGCTCGGTGCTGAACCTGCACCGATGGGTCTCGCCCCGGACGATCAAGGAAACCTTCGAGGCGCCGACCGACTGGCGTTATCCCCATATGGGTTGATTGTCGCGTTTATGGGCCGCTGCGTGTTCTTCACGTGGCGGCCCGCCGCGATCCGGCCCAAGTTCCGAGGCCTTTGTGGTGGTTATCGCCCTGCAGCGCCGTCTGACCGTTTTCGTGAACCATTGTACCGCGCGACAGTGCTCCACACCGGAAAAACGCCCGGTCCCGACACTCGTGGTCGGACTGTCTGTGCGGGACAGTCGCTTGTGGAGACGCAAATTGGACGGATCGGGCGAAATCCTGGACGCCGAGACGACAAAGTGGCAGCTTAGAAGGCATGCCCGACTCTCAAATCAATCCCACGGCTGCCGCCCTACTGGGCCTGCTCCACGAGGGCCCGATGACCGGTGGACAGCTCATGGCGGCTGCCGAACGCCGCCTCGGGCCGTACTGGTCGATGACGCGGAGCCAGGTCTACCGCGAATTGCCGGTGCTCGCCGAGATGGGCTTCGTCCGCCTCGGCAAGCCGGGACCACGGTCCAGTCAGCCCTATGCAATCACCGCCGCCGGCAAGCGTGCCTTCAGCCGGTGGCTCGCCGAGGCCCCGGGCCGCGACGCGATCCGGAATCCGGTCGCACTGCGGGTCGCCTTCGGCCAGCAACACTCCGGCAACCAGCTCAAGACGCTCTACACGGGCGCCAACGAGTACCACTCCGAGGCCCTCGTGATGGCGCGGGAGCAGGCCAAGGAGGCCAAGAAGGCGGGCGACGCGTACGGCGCGGCCGCCCTCGAGTTCGCGGTCGCGTACCACAAGGCGGCCCTGAGCTGGCTCAAGGTTGCTCCTGCCGAGTAAACCGGATTCACGAACTACCGGCCGCCCGGCCGGTCAACCGGCCGGGCGGCGTATTCTCGACAGTCGTGAGTGCAGCCGACTTTCCTGAACAGCTCAAAGCCCTCGACGCCACCCTGCGCAACATCGAGAACGTCCTTGATGTGGACAAGCTGCGCCGTGACCGGGTGGAGCTCGAGGAGCAGGCCTCCGCCCCCGACCTGTGGGACGACCAGGCGCGCGCCCAGGAGGTCAACTCCCGGCTCTCGTACCTGACCGGTGAGATCTCCCGGATGGAGCGCCTGCGGCAGCGCATCGACGACGCGGAGCTGCTGCTCGAGATGGCGCAGGACGCGGGCGACGAGGACTCGATCGCCGAGGTCGGCCAGGAGCTCGTGTCGCTGACCAAGGCCGTCGAGGAGATGGAGGTCCGCACCCTGCTCTCCGGCGAGTACGACTCCCGCGAGGCCGTCGTGGCCATCCGCGCGGGCGCCGGGGGCGTTGACGCCGCCGACTTCGCCGAGATGCTCATGCGGATGTACCTGCGCTGGGCCGAGCGCCACGGGTACCCGACGGAGGTCTACGAGACGTCCTACGCCGAGGAGGCGGGCCTCAAGTCGGCCACCTTCGCCGTCAAGGTCCCGTACGCGTACGGGACGCTCAGCGTGGAGTCGGGCACCCACCGGCTGGTCCGGATCAGCCCGTTCGACAACCAGGGCCGCCGGCAGACCAGTTTCGCCGGCGTCGAGGTCATGCCGGTGGTCGAGCAGACCGACCACATCGACATTCCGGACAACGAGATGCGGGTCGACGTCTACCGTTCGTCGGGGCCTGGTGGACAGAGCGTTAACACCACCGACTCGGCTGTTCGTCTCACGCACATTCCGACGGGCATCGTCGTGACGTGTCAGAACGAGAAATCACAGCTTCAGAACAAGGCCTCCGCCATGCGCGTGCTTCAGGCTCGGCTGCTCGAGCGCAAGCGCCAGGAGGAGGAGGCGAAGATGGCCGGCCTCAAGCAGGACACCACCGGATCTTGGGGCGACCAGATGCGCAGCTACGTCCTGCACCCGTACCAGATGGTCAAGGATCTGCGCACTGAGCAGGAGACGGGCAACCCATCGTCGGTCTTCGACGGTGAGCTCGACGAGTTCATCGAGGCCGGCATCCGGTGGCGCAAGCAGACCCAGATCAAGGGCTGATGCGCGGGCGACACGCCGCCTGAACGAACGGTCAGGCGGCGCCCGCCGGGACGGTGGACCGGACTGTCCGCACGGGGGACTGTCGCCACGTCGGCATCATCCGCACGAAAATCCAGTGACCGCCGGGGTTGGAGTTTTCGTTACACCGCGTAGACTCACGACCCGTGATTCAGCTCGAGAACGTGACGAAGACGTATCCGAAGGCGTCTCGGCCGTCGTTGGACGATGTCAGCGTCGGTATCGAGAAGGGTGAGTTCGTCTTCTTCATCGGCCCCTCCGGTTCCGGCAAGTCGACGATCATCAAGCTCCTGCTGCACGAGGTGGCACCCTCGCGCGGCAGAGTCGTGGTGAACGCGAAGGATGTCACCACGATGCGGTCGTGGAAGATCCCGCACTTCAGGCGCTCGATCGGCTGTGTGTTCCAGGACTTCCGCCTGCTGCCCAACCGCACCGCGTACGAGAACGTGGCGTTCGCCCTCGAGGTGATCGGCAAGACCAAGGCCGTCGCCCGCCGGGTGGTGCCAGAGGTTCTCGAACTCGTCGGACTGGGCGGCAAGGAGCACCGCTACCCGCACGAATTGTCGGGTGGTGAGCAGCAGCGCGTCGCCGTGGCGCGGGCGTTCGTGAACCGGCCGCTGATCCTGCTGGCCGACGAGCCCACCGGTAACCTCGACCCCGACACCTCCATCGAGATCATGCGACTGCTGGACCGGATCAACCGGACCGGCACGACGGTCGTGATGGTCACCCACGACTCCAATATCGTCAACCAGATGCGCCGCCGGGTCATCGAGATCGAGAGCGGCCGGATCGTTCGCGACCAGGCTCGCGGCGTGTACGGCTGACAGCCGGGCCCCGCCCCCCATTGCTTTTTGATGTAAGCCGCGGAGTCCCGGAAGGAACCCCCGATGCGTTTCAAGTACGTCCTCAACGAGGTGCTGGTCGGCCTGTGGCGCAACGTCACGATGACCATCGCCATGATCATCACCATGTCGGTCTCCCTGACCATGCTCGGCGCCAGCGTGCTGATGTACATGCAGGTCGACCAGATGAAGACTTACTACTACGGTGAGATCGAGGTCTCGATCTTCCTGCGTGAGGACGTCACCGAAGCGCAGCGCACCGCGATCAACCAGGCGATCGACGCCGACCCCCTGGTGCTCAAGAAGACCTACGAGACGCGGGCGCAGGCGTTCGAGAAGTTCAAGGTGCTCTGGCGCGACTCGCCCGACTTCGTGAAGTCGGTCGGCCCGGACAGCCTGCCGGAGTCGTTCCGGGTCAAGCTGAAGGATCCGGAGCAGTTCCGGGTGTTCTCGGAGCAGATCAAGAATCTTCCGGGCATCCAGGACATCGTCGATCAGCGTGAGTTGCTGGACAAGGTCTTCAAGATCTTCAACGCGATCCAGGTGATGGCCCTGGTGGTGGCCGGCTTCATGGCGCTGGCGGCGCTGCTGCTGGTCGGAAACACCATCCAGGTGGCGGCATACAGCAAGCGGCGCGAAGTCGCGGTCATGAAGCTCGTGGGTGCCTCTAACTGGTTCATCCAGGCGCCGTTCGTGCTCGAGGCGGTGGTGGCAGGCCTGATCGGCGCGGTCCTGGGCTTCGTGTTCATCTTCGTCGGCAAGGTCGTGCTGCTGGACGGCAGGCTGCAGGCGCTGACGAACGTGCTCACGCCGATCCCGAACGGCAACGTGTGGCTGATGTTGCCGCTGCTGGCGGGGGTCGGCGCCGGCGTAAGCGCGATCACCGCCTGGATCACCCTGCGGTTCTATCTGAAGGTCTGAGGCCTTCGGCTCGCTGATCGCCGCGCGTCCCCTCCGGGGGATGCGCGGCGATTGTGGTTTTTCGGCGTTTAACGGCATGAACTCTTAAATTGTCACTAATAGTCGGAGTACGGTGACTCTTCGTGGAGTCCTCTCACCGTCGACATCGCCGGTTCACCGCCGCCCTGGCCGCCTGTCTGAGCGCGCTCTGCACCGCCGGGCTGGCGCTCGCCGCACCCGCGCCCGCCGCCGCCGACCCGAACGACGACGCCAGACGCGCCGCGCGCGCCGTGAACCGCGCGGAGGCGATCCTCGAGGCCGCCACCGTCACCGCCCGCAGCGCCGCCCGGCGCCTCGAGGCCGTGACCGCCGCGCTGCCCGCGGCCCGCAACAAGGTCGCCGTCTCCCGCGGCATCGTCGTCGCCGCCTCGGTCGAGGCCGGTACCGCCCGCCGCCGCGCCGACGTCGCCCGCGCCACCTACGGCCGGGCCGCCGGACGCTTCGAGCAGGCGCAGAAACGCTTCGACGAGGCACACGACCGGGTCGGCGAGATCGCCGCCGCGTCGTACATGGGCGGCAACTTCGCCGCCATCAACGTCCTCGTCGGCGCCCGCGGCCCGCAGGACGCCATGGACCGCCTCGGCATGATCGACCAGGTCATGCGGAAGCAGCAGGAGAGCGTCGACCAGTTCCTTGCGGCGCGCCGGGAGGCCCGTACCGAACAGGACAAGGCCGGGCTCGCCAAGCGGGCGGCCGAGGAGACCGAGCAGCGGGCCGCCGAGCGGCTCGCGGCCGCCAAAACCGCCCAGGTCGCCGCCCAGCAGGCCCGCGCCGCCGTCATCAGGCTGGCGCAGAGCCGCCGCGCGGCGCTGACCACCGCCCGGTCCCAGCGCGCCGCCGTCCTCGCCCGGTACGAGGCCGCCCAGGCCGAGGAGGCCCGCATCCAGGACGCGCTGCGTGACTGGGACAAGAAGACCGGTCACGGTGCGTACCTCGGCGGCAAGCTGCTGATGCCCGTCCACGGGTGGAAGTCCAGCGACTTCGGCACCCGCTTCGACCCGTACTACCGGGTCTGGCAACTGCACGCCGGCACGGACTTCGCCGCCGGCGGCGGCACCCCGATCCACGCGGCGGCGAGCGGCCGGGTCGTGCAGGCCGGCTGGAACGGCGGGTACGGCAACTACACGTGCATCAACCACGGCAGGAAGCAAGGCAGGGGCTTCTCCACCTGCTACGGCCACCAGTCCAAGATCCTCGTGCACGTCGGCGAGTTCGTCCGGCGCGGCGAGGTCATCGGCCGGGTCGGCACCACCGGCGCCTCCACGGGCTTCCACCTGCACTTCGAGACGCGCCTCGGCGGCACGCCCAAGAACCCGCTCAACTTTTTACCCGGATGCCTCTGCTGAGGGTCCGCGGGTAACATTCGGGAGGTCCGGCCGATCGGCCGGACCTTTCGTTTGATACCCGCAGGGAGCACCGATGCCACGCGAACAGGGGCGCAAGGTCGTGGCCTCGAACCGCAAGGCACGGCACGACTACGCCATCCTCGACACCTACGAGGCCGGCATGGTGCTGACCGGCACCGAGGTCAAGTCGCTGCGCGCCGGCCGGTCGTCGCTGGTCGACGCGTTCGGCCACGAGAACCACGGCGAGATCTTCCTGCACGGGATGCACATCCCGGAGTACACCCAGGGCACCTGGACCAACCACGAGCCCCGCCGCGTGCGCAAGCTGCTGCTCAAGCGCGCCGAGATCCACAAGCTGCTGGGCAAACTCCGCGAGGAGGGCCTCACGCTCGTGCCGCTCTCGGTCTACTTCAACAACGGGTACGCGAAGGTCGAGCTCGGCCTGGCCAAGGGCAAGAAGTCGTACGACAAGCGCCAGGACCTCGCCAGCCGGGACGCCCAGCGCGAGATCAACAAGGCGATGGGCCGCCGTAGCAAAGGCATGGACTGACGGGTAATGTCGCCGCGGCCCACCCGTCGCGCGAAGGGACCGCAGTTTGTCCGCCAAGCACTCCACCCCCTATCCCCTGCGGCGGTACGGCTTCATCGGCGGGGCGTCGACACTCCTCGTGGTCATGGTCGCGTGGGTGGCCGTGCGGGCGGTCGGCCCGATCCAGGAAGAGAACCGGACGCCGCTGATGGTGCAGCCCACCATCGCCGTCGCGGACAACGGCCCCTCGGTGATCCCCCTGAGCTCGCACGCGGCGTCGAAATCCGCCGCGCCCGCCCGCTCCGCGGGCAAGAGCACCTCGCCGACCCCGTCCAGGTCCCCGGTTCGCACGACGGCCGCGCCGAAGCCGACCGAGAAGGCGACGACCAAGCCGCCGGTGAAGTCGCCGCCGGCCGCGTCCTTCACCGCCCGGTACTCGGTGGGTGCCAGCTGGGAGCGGGGCTTCGTCGCCTGGGTGCGCGTGACGAACACAGGCAAGACGGCCCGCAACTGGACCGTGACCATCACCCACGACTCGCGGGCCGAGGTCCGGATCACCAACGCCTGGAACGCCCAGCTCGACCGCCGCGGCGACACCAACGTGCTGACCGGCGGCCCGCTGGCGCCAGGCGCCTCCTTCAGCTTCGGCTTCGAGGCGACCAAGCAGGTCAGAAGCAGGATCCAGCCCACCGGATGCACGGTCGACGGCACGCCGTGCCGGCTGGACTGATACCGGAGTGAACCCTCGGCCCGGACGCGTTAGAGTTGTGCGGGTACACAACTGGGGGGTGACTGGTTTCGACTTCGTACGTGGAGACAGGGGAAGCGAGCCGAGGAAGCCGACGTCGTCTCGAGAATCGGTCGTCGGAAATTTATAAGCGCCAAGCAGAATAGCGCTGACTCGTACGCTCTCGCCGCCTGAGGCGAGTAGCGGAGTCTGTCGGTCTGGGAGTACCTCCGGCCCAGTAACCGGCATCAGCTAGGAGGTTGGCCAACCGGACCCGGTCGCGGGGTCCGTGCGGCGAGATTAATCAGCGACTGGGCCCGTCACGGCAACTTGCTCACGTGATCGCCGGGGTCGAGTAGAGGCATAGTGAGCTGCGCTCGGAGAAGCCCTGACAAAACAGCGAAGGACCCGGGTTCGATTCCCGGCACCTCCACGAGGTCCTGAGGCCCTCCTGTCCGCGGAAAGCGCGGACCGGGGGGCCTCGTCATGTCTGCTCCGGGGGCCGAGCCCCCGGAAACCCCGCGGTGTGGGTGGGGTGCTGGTTGCTGGCCCTTTGCGCCGGGTGTGGGTGTGGGTGGGGTGCTGGTTGCTGGCCCTTTGCGCCGGGTGTGGGTGTGGGTGGGGTGCTGGTTGCTGACCTTTCGCACCGGGTGCGGTGGTGGTGGTGCCGGCCGCCGGGGTGACCCGGTTCTCCGGCCTGGCAGCGCGAGCCCACGCGGCATCGAAGACGCGGCACCGAAACTGGAAACGCGTCCATGATCGGCGTCATCACACGACCATCGCGGCGGCGGGTCTGCTCAGCAGTTCCTCGAAGGCGTCCGGCGGCATCGGCTTCGCGAAGAAGTACCCCTGGCCGTAACGGCAGCCGAAGTCCCGGACCCGGCGCGCCTGCTCCGCGGTCTCGATTCCCTCCGCGATGGTCTCCAGGCCGAGTAGTTCACCGAAGCGCAGTACCGCCTCGCAGACGCCGTCGTTCGCGGCCACGAACGAGCGGTCGACCTTGAGCTGGTCGACGCAGAACCGCTGCAGGTGGGTGAAGGAGGAGTAGCCCGTACCGAAGTCGTCGAGGGCCACCCCGACGCCGAGGGCGCGCAGGCGCTCCACCTGCGTCGCGACCAGCTCACCGTCGTGCATGATCGCCGACTCGGTGATCTCCAGCATCAGTGCCGACGGCGGCAGCCCGGCGGCCTCGATCGCGGAACGGACCTCCTCGACGATCGCCCGATGGTGCAGCTGGTGCACGGACAGGTTGACGCTGATCACGAAGTCGGCGACGGAACGGTCGGCGATCCACCGGGCCGCCTGCGCGCAGGCCTGGGTGAGCACCAGCCGGCCCAGAGGCAGGATCAGACCGCTCGCCTCGGCGACCGGCAGGAACGCCGCAGGGGACATGATTCCCTGGGTCGGGTGGGCCCAGCGGACGAGCGCCTCCGCGCCGACGATCGCGCCGCTGTCGAGGCTGACGATGGGCTGGTAGGCGAGATGGATCTCGTCGGTCTCCAGTGCCCGCCGCAGATCGACGTCCAGGCCGGCCCGGCTGCCCGCCTGGTCCTGCATGGACTCATCGAAAACGACGAACTGGCCCTTACCGCGCTTCTTGGCCGCGTACATGGCGACGTCGGCCTGGCGCAGCAGATCCGTCGGGTCCCGGTCCGGTCCCGCGACCGCGATCCCGACGCTGCCGCGGGTGAGTACCTGGGTGCCGCCGGTGTCGACCGGTTCGGCGAGTGCGTCGATGATCCGCTGGGCGGCGGTGATAGCCGAGTCCACGTCACCGTTCTCGATCAGGATCGCGAACTCGTCGCCGCCAAGCCGCGCCGCCGTGTCGTCGTCCCGTACCGAAACGCGCAGCCGGCGGGCCACCTCGACGAGCAGTGCATCACCTGCGGCGTGGCCGAGGCTGTCGTTGATCCGCTTGAAGTCGTCGAGGTCGACGAACATGACGACCGGTTCCCCGGTGTGCACGGCCCGCCGCATGCGCTCGATGAAGAGCACCCGATTGGGCAGCCCGGTAAGCGCATCGTGCTCCGCCTGATGCCGGATGATCTCGGCGTTCTCATTGGACAACTGCAGCGCAGCCCGCTCCTGCCGCAGTAGCTCCTCGGCGGCCGAGGCGGCGGCCCGGTGGGCCCGGTCGAATCGGCGCAGCAGGGCTCCGATCATCGCGGCGGTGATGATCATCGCGACGATCAAAACATAGTTGGCCGTGGCGGACGCCTTGCGGGCTTCGGCGGCGGCAGCCGCGGCCTGCCCGGCGATGTGCTCGCTGAGGGCCTTGAGCTGCGGGCCGGTCTTGCTGCGCTCGACCTCGACGGCCTGATCGGTGTTGTCCACGATCAGCAGGTCCTGCCGCTCGTCGAGCACGACGTGGTAGTCGCTGACCAGGCGGCCCAGCTCACGGCTGGTGGCGGCGGGCATGGTCGAGGCCAGTCGGGCCAGGATCTGGCTCTCCCGGCCCCGGATTGCTCCCGTGTCCCGGGCAACCCGTGCTCGGATGCTTGGATCGGCCAGCGTCTTCCACTGCAGGGAGCTCTCCTCGTTGAGCAGCAGCACGAGGTTCTGCAGTCCTGCCGAGGTCTGGTTCTCCGCGACGCCACGCCGGTGGAGGACGATGTTGACGTAGGTGACGAGGGCCAGCAGCACCACCACGACCGCGAGGACGTTCGCCCAACGAGGGTGCCGCCAACGGTGCAGGAGTTTGTGGATCATGACGCTTGCTGGATTGCGTGGCGGACGTCGCCGTCCGCCGTGCGGAGCAGCGCGCGAAGGCGGTCCGCGGGCAGCGGAGCCCCGGACTCGGTGATGGACTCCCAAAGCGTGCTGAAGTCCTTGGTCAGGGCCGCCTCGATGTCCACCCACGCCGCGACCGCGGGGTACTGCCTACCGTCCAGTTGCGCCTGCGCGAACGCCCGGTAGACGGGGTCGGCGTCCAGGCGGGTGCTGCGGGTCACCTCCGTGCGGGCCGGCCAGATTCCCCCCTTGCGGACGACGTACCGCTCCTGGCTGGCGGCTCCGGTGAGGAACCGCACCCATTCGAGGGCCGCTGGGCGGTGTGCCGAGGCCTTGAAGATCGTCAGGTCGCTTCCGCCGAGGAAGGTGAAACGGCCTTTGGGCCCGGCGGGCATCGGTGCGGTCGACCAGCCGGCCCGCAGGCCCGGCCGGTTCGGGTCCCTGCGGAACGTCATCACCGCGTCTGGGCCGTGTGCCATGACGGCGGTCTGTCCATCGGCGAACGCGGAGAGGGCGGCGTCGGAGTTCTTCGCCAGCAGCTCCCGCTTGTTGTAACGGCCCATCAGGCGCTGGTAGTAGTCGATGCCCGCGAACGACTCCGGCGTGGAGAGCAACGGCGTCACGCCGTCCGCGGCCAGCAGATCCCCGCCGGCGCCCCAGATGAACGGGGCCACGTTGTGCACCACGTTCCAGTCGTTCTTCCCAGGCTGGCCGAGCGGGTTGATCCGCCCTTGGCGCTTGATCGCGGCAAGTGTTCGCTCCATCGAGTCCCAGGTGGCGAACGCCTCCGCCGGGTCCAGGCCGAGGCGGCGCAGCACGTCGGTCCGGTAGAACAGCGCCCGGACGTCGACGAACCACGGCACCGCGGTCACCGCATCGCTGCCGACCAGCTTGGTCGCGGTCCAGCTCGCCGGCACGAAAGCCGACCGGCCGCCGAACGAATCCAGCTCCGCCCCGGAGTACGGGGCCAACGCGCCGCTCTGGGACAGTCCGCCCACCCACGTGGTGCCGATCTGCGCGACGTCGGGCGTGTCGCCCCCGGCCGCGGCGGCGCTGATCCGCGTCAGCGCCGCAGCCCAGTCGAGCATGGTCAAATGCACCGTGATGTTGGGGTGCAGGCGGTGGAACTCGTCCGCTTCGGCCTGCATCGACCTCTGGGCCTCGTACCCATTCGGCATGAACCAGAACTTGATGGTCACCGGGGGCGCCGAGGCGGGGTACCCGGTCGCCGCGGTCTCGGGCGCGGCCTCCGTGCGCCGCGCACACGCAGCCGTGCCGAGCAGCAGCACCGGCAACGCGAGCAGCACGGCCGACCGGAGTCGCACGCGTCGGATCAAGTCCCTGGTCTTCACATCTCACCCGTCCCGCTAACCATCCGGCCGGAAAGCTCATCGGCCGCGGCGTTCCGGGCTTTAGGGCGTGTCTCATTTGGATGGTCATGGATCTGCGGCATGATCTCTGATTCGTGATCGAAGACATGGTCCGTACCTGGGCGCCGGACGACCTGTG
>NZ_JBEZDY010000027.1:0-126218 GCF_040648555.1 Actinoplanes sp. NPDC049118 | reverse complement strand
CGTGCGTCCCGGTCGAGTGGTGGGGTGGGCTCGGACATAGATGGTCTCCGTAGTGTTCGGAGACCCAGGTGTCAACGATGACCGTCAGTTTTAGACTTCGATAGCTCACTGTCTAGTCCCAGCTGATGCTTGACGTATCCGTCCCGGGTGATGCTTGTCGATCAGCCTCGGTCAGTTGATCAGGTGCGCTACCGTCTGTGATCGCTAGGCCAGGGTCGCCGCGCACGCGCTCGCCTCAAGGGCACGCCGCTGCTGGTGCGAGCTGGGACGTCGAACGCGCCGAGGAGGTGGCCGTGAGGGATGCACGATCATGGTCAGCCGTGTTGGCGGCCGTATTGCTGCTCACCGGCTGTGACTCCGGGGACGTATACGACGAAGCCGGCGGTACCTCTAGCCTGGCCAAGGGTGAAAGCTGGGAGGAGCTGCGCCAGCAGGCGATAGCGTCGTTGGCTCGCTACGACCAGGCGAAGGCCAGATCCCCGGCGCGAGCACCTACCATCAGCCCGTCCGACGGGGATCCCACCGCCACGGAGTACGGCATGTCCATCGACTCCGCCGCCGTGAATGCTCAGGGCACCCGCATGACGGTCACGTTCACCGGATCACCATGGCCGGCGGCGGGCAATGGGTGCGGCACCGACTATGCCGCCGAGCCTGTCGAGTCGGACAGGGCGGTGGTGGTCATCGTGCTGGAGCAGCCGAACGGCTACAGCGGAATATGCCCCATGATGGGCATGACCCGCACAGCAACGCTGAACCTGGCGACGCCCCTGGGTAAGCGAGCCGTTCTTGCAATTCACGGCGGACCGGTGCAATTCTCCCGTACCGCTGACACAAAGTGACCGACTCCGCCGGCACCCGGCACGGCGCTGCCGCCTCGGCTCCGCGCCGGCCCCGCCGCGCAGACGCTCAGACGCGAAGCTCCGCCGCGGTCGGAAAGGAGTCCGCTTGTTGCTATCACATCGCCTTCTCCGCGGGAGTGGCGATGCCGTCGAGGTGGTTCGGCGCGGAGGGCGGGCCGGCCCGGATCGGCGCTGTCTTCGACCTTCCCGGCATCGGGGTCGGCGGCGCCGACGGTTTGCGATGACCACCGGCGGTCAGTCGCGCGACGGGTGCGGGCCGGCGCAGGCACGTCGTGGATTCCGTGCGCCCGGGCCGTCGGCTGCGAGACCGGGACGGTTCCCTGCCGGGCACGGGTGCTCGGCATGACGTTCGCCGCGGTGCCCGGCCGGCTGAGGGGGATGTGCATGCCTGGGCCGAGGGTTGGTGCAGCGGCCCGGATCCGCGTGTTCTGTCCCGTGAGTCAGGCAGGCGCTTTGCTTGGCGCTGGGCGCTTGCCGGTTCGGTTGAGGGGGATGCGCATGCCGGGGGCGAGGGTGGCTGGTGCGGTGACTCTGGGGTATGTGTCTTGTCCGGCTCGGCTGAGAGGGATGCGCATGCCTGGGCCGGGGGTGATTGGCGTGGCTGCCCGGATGCAAGTGCTCTGTCCCGTGAACGACATAGGCGTTCGGCGTGGCGCCGGACAAGGCCCCAGGCTCGGTGGCGCTGATGAGCGCGGTGAAACGCGTCATTACCGGGCGAGTATCGACGAGATAAGGTCCGATCACGCATTGCGGCCAGTTCCGCCGTGGTGAATAGCTGAAGCTGTCGCATGGGTCTATTGTCTCGAGCCCGGCCGACAATTATCGGCTCAGGATCGGCTATCGATCATGCCAATTCACCGCCTTTCTGTGACGGTCGCCACTGACGACGAGGTCCTGCCAAGGGCGAGATTCAGCAGGAGCGCGCGGTCCTGGCCCGCTATGGGCAGCTGGCGGTGCTGGCCTCGCAGCGATCGTCGGGCGGGACCCCCTCCATCGGCTGGCAGGCCTGCGGACGGGGTGCCTCCAGTGCGCCAGCAACTCGTGCCTCAGGTTCTCCACCGGGTTGGCTCATTAGGAGTGCGGTGGGAGCGGCGCGGGCCGGACCGAATCGCTGGTGCTGATGTGGCTGGTGGGGTTGTCATCGTTCATTCGGGCCGACGAGTCCGGATGGGCGGTTGACCTTGGTCGCCGGTGCCCCTCGTAGCCTTGCCGCGTGATTCCTGCCGTTCGCGTGGCCCTGCTTCCTGGTGTTGGCCGTGGCCGGTCTCTTCGTCCCACCCGAAGTCGACTGGCGGCCGCCGTGGTGATGGTGCCGGTGACCGTGGCCGACGTCGTGGCCGACAGGCGCCGCGCTCGCCCGGCGGGCCGGAGCTGATGGGTCCCAAGCACGCTCTCGTCTATCCGCCCGAGGAGCGGGGTCGGCGGATCCGCTGGCGCGTGGCCACGATCGGCGTCTTTCTCGGGTTGGAGATGGCCGCGATGTGGGCGGCCGGCAGGTGGGGCCTGCCCGAGGAACTGGTCATCCCGGTGATCGCCGTGCCGTATTGGGCCGTGGTTCCGATGATCTGGTCCCAGTGGGGTCCGGACATGCCTGGCGTGCACTGAACCGTGCTCGCGAAACGGCCGCGGATCCCGGTGCGGCACAGACGGGCGATCGGACACAGGGAACCGGTCGCCGGGGGCGGCTGAGTGTGAGCCGGCGTCACCGACCTGGCGTGGAACCTCCGTCCGGGAGCGCCGGGTTCGGGGTCTCGCCGACCTGGTCCGGTGAGGGCTCCGCGTGCGGCGGCCGGTTGCGGAGCCTGTTTCGCCGCCACCGGCGCAGCGGCCAGAGCATCGTCGTCACCGAAGTCGTCAGCAGGAGCGGTCCGGCAGCGGTCAGGGCGACGAGCGGCCACACCGGCGCGACGCCCGGATCGGTCAACCACCCGAAGACGATCAGCGCGGCGATCGCCCAACCGGCGACGTTCGCTGCCCGGTCGCGAGCGCTGACGAGGATGCGACGGCGACCGACCGGCGCCGGAGGGGCCGGAGGGTCGGAAGTCTCGCCCTTGCCCCGCAGGGCCGTCCTGACGCGGGGCGAGGAGATCAGCATGGCGGCGATCGATATCGGCGCCTGCGCCAGTGTGACCCACGCGGCGAACCTCGCGGGGTGTGCGGCCACCTCGCCCAGCAGGCTCGGAACTATCGACGCCAGCGCCTGATAGGTGACGAGGAGTAGGACGAAGTCGAAGGCGAACACGACCAGCGGGAGTCCCAGCAGGGCGAGCCGGCTCAGCCGTCTGAACTGGTCCGGGGTCATCTCCGACATGCGGCTCATATCGGGGCGGCAGGCAGGGACCTTAGCGGAGACCGGGCGTCCGCCCGCACGGCCGCCGGGCCGGGTGCGAGACTCGCACCCGACCTCTCGCGGCGTTTGAGCCGCCTGGCACCTTGATCCGGGAGTGACGACCGTGGGACTGAGCTGGGAAGAGTCTTACATCGGCGGGCTGCGCAAGCTCGCGGGCGACGACCGGGTCCTGATCTCGGTGGGCGCGCACAGCCTGGTGCGCGACGGGGACGGCCGGATCCTGCTGATCCAGCGGTCCGACGACCGCACCTGGGCGCTGCCCGGCGGCACGATGGAGCTGGGCGAGACCCTGCGCGACTGCGCCGCCCGGGAGGTCCAGGAGGAGTGTGGCCTGATCGCGCACGCGGTCACACCGTTCGGGCTGTACACCCGGGCCAAGGACTGGTTCCCGAACACCTACGGGCACCGGTACCAGTACATCGCCCTGCTGTGCCGGGTCGACTCGTACTCCGGTGAGCTGCTGCGGGTGACCGACGAGAGCGTCGATGCCGGCTGGTTCGCCCCGGACGAACTGCCCGAGGGTACGGGCCGCCTGGTGATCCGGGGGCTGGCGGACCTGGCCGAATTCGAGACTAATGGCACATTCGCCCTGGACTGAGTCTCTCAACTCGGGGTGGTGTGGGCCGATCTCCTCTGGTGAATCCCTCAGGAGGACCCATGTTCGCGCTGCTCGACCGGTTACCGCTGAAGGCCCGGACCAGCCTTGCCCTGCTTTGCTTCGTCGGCTTCAGCATCGGCATGGGCCTCTTCACCTCGTCGGTGGCCGGTTCGGTCGCCGAAGGGCTGCCCGCCGGTACCGAGGGCCGTGCCGAACTCGAACGGCTGGCCACGATGGCGCTCTGGGCGCCGCTGATCGTGGCGCCGATCGGGGTGATCCTGCAGCTGTCGGTCTGGTTCAGCATCGTCAAGGTGCTCCGCCTGAACGTCGCCGTGATCAAGTCGGCGGCCGCCGGCGACCTGAGCCCGCGCATGCTGGTCTTCGGCAAGGACGAGCTCGGGCAGATGGCACAGGCCTTCAACACGATGATGGGCCGCTTCCAGGAGACCGTGACCGGCATCCGCCGCGCCGTCGACGAGGTCACCACCTCGGCCGGCAGCCTGCAGCGGGCCAGCGGCACGATGACCGCCGCCGCGGACGCCACCGCCGCCGAGCTGGAGACCGTCGCACGTTCGGCGGCCCGCACCAGCGACGAGGTCAGCGCGATCGCGGAGGGCACCCAGCAGATGCGTCACGCGATCTCCGAGATCAGCACGAACACCTCGGACGTCTCCCGGATGACCGACGACGCGGTCACCGGCGTCTCCCGGGCGACCGGCAACGTGACCCGGCTGCAGGACTCCAGCCAGGAGATCAACGAGGTGCTGCGCACCATCAACGCGATCGCCGCGCAGACCAACCTGCTGGCGCTCAACGCGACCATCGAGGCGGCCCGGGCCGGCGATGCCGGCCGCGGCTTCGCCATCGTGGCCGGCGAGGTGAAGGAGCTGGCGCAGGCGACCGCCACGGCCACCGAGGAGATCGCCCGCCGGATCGAGGGCATCCAGCACGACACCAGCGAGACCGTCGACGCGGTCAGCGGCTTCTCCGCCATCATCGGCCAGATCGCCGCGCACCAGGTGACCATCGCCGCGGCGGTCGAGGAGCAGACCGCGACCACCGGCACGATGGTCGACGGCGCAGGCACGGTCAGCGCCGGCGCCGAGCAGATCAGCCACGCGATCGGGGCCGTCAGCTCGGCCGCGGACGAGGTGCGCGGCGCGGCGGAGGAGACACACCGGGCGGTCGACGACCTCACCGGTACGGCGGCCCGGCTGCACGGCCTCGCGGCGGTCTTCCGGTCCTGAACGGCCGCCCGGCAGGTAGGCGGGACTCGCCTACATGCCGGCGGCCACCTGGGCGAAGTAGCGGTTCGCGACCCGGGTGTGCAGCTCGAAGCCCAGCGGCTCGGGCCCGTGCAGTACCAGCCGGTCGAGGACCTCCGTGTTCGCCTCCACCGGTGGCAGCTCGTCCGCTGAGGACAGCGCCGGGAACAGCCCGAAGACGAGCAGCGTCCCGTCGGGGGCGCTGATCGTGTCGTACAGCCGCGCCGCGCCGGGATCCGCGGCGAGGCCGGTCTCCTCGCTCAGCTCGCGGGCCGCCGCCTGTTCCCAGGTCTCGCCCACGTCGATGTAGCCGCCCGGCAGGGCCAGCGTCTTCTCGGCCGGCGGTATGCCCCGGCGCACGACAAGCAGGCCGCCGCCGACCGGCTGCACCGCGACGGCGACCGGCTTGGGGTTCAGATAGCTCGCCTCGCCGCAGGCGCCGCAGCGCCGCGGCCACGGCTGGCCCGGCACGAAGCGCGCACCGCAGAAGGTGCAGTGCAGATATCTGTCAGGCATGCAGCGGAGCGTTGCAGGCGGCGACAAGGGCCTGCCGGCAGGCCGTGGTCAGCGGGCGCAGCGCCGCATCGCGCTGCTGCGCCTCGTAGCCGTTGACGGCGCCGCCGGGCGCGCTGTGCTCGGCGAGCACCAGGACCTGGTCGAGGATGCTGGCGCGGGCGAAGAGCCGCCGCGAGCGCGGGTCGAAGCCCGGCGGCAGCGTCGCCGTGCTCTCCGGGCGGCGCAGCGCCTGCAGCGCGCCGGCCAGCTCGGGACGCCAGTGCGCGACGTCCAGGCGGGTCAGCCGGTTGGTCGCCTCCGCCAGCGCCGCGGTCAGCTCGGCCTCCGCCTCGGCGGAGCCCAGCTGGAAGCCGGGCCGGAATTCCGGCACCGGGTAGAAGCGCCACAACACCGTCTCGAACTCCACGCCCGACCCGGACGTGTGCCGGCGCAGCTCGGGCACGATCCCGAAGGACGGGGTGACCATCGCCTCCCCGGCCAGCATCGCCGCGCCGGTCAGCTCGCCCGGGCCGGGCAGGCCGCGCGGGTCGCCGGGCGCGGGCAGGACCAGCCGGATGTCGTCGGGGTGCAGCTTGGCGAAGGCGGGCAGCGCCTGCCCCAGCGGCACGTCGGTCCACGTGCCGGGGGCATCGGCGACGAGGTGCTCCTCGTCGCCGGCGATCTCGTCGGCCAGCTCGTCGAACGGGACGAGGCCGGCCCGCCAGGCGCGTACCCACGTCACGAACCGGGTCGACCGGCGCGTCGTGAGTGTCGCCGCATCTGCTGCGGGGGACATGCGAGCAAGGGTACGTGCCGTCTGCCGAGCTTGTCTCGGCCGGAGCGTCGGAACCGGCGTGTCCGTGCGGAGGAGTTAACGTGCCGGTCATGTATGGCGAGGACGTGATGGCGGGGGACTGGCGGCGCCGCAAGGTGGTGCCCGAGGTGGACGCCGAACGTGACCTGGTGGTGGAGGACGTCGATTCGGGCTTCTGCGGCGCGGTCGTCGGCTTCGAGCTGGGCGCGGTCGTGCTGGAGGACCGGCACGGCCGGCGCCGCAACTTCCCGCTCGAGCCGGCCGCGTTCCTGCTCGACGGCAAGGTCGTGACCCTGCGCCGGCCGGCCGCCCGGCAGCAGGCACCGGTACGGCAGCGGACCGCTTCCGGGTCGGTCGCGGTCGCGGGCGTACGCGCACAGGTTGCCAAGGCCAGCCGGATCTGGGTCGAGGGCGTGCACGACGCCGCCCTGGTCGAGCGGATCTGGGGCGACGACCTGCGCATCGAGGGCGTGGTGGTGGAGCCGCTGGACGGCATCGACGACCTCGCCGGTGCCCTCCGCGAGTTCCAGCCGGCCCGCGGGCGCCGGGTCGGCGTGCTGGTCGACCACCTGGTCGCGGGCTCCAAGGAGAGCCGGATCGTCGCCGCGGTCAGGGACCCGAACGTGCTGGTGACCGGGCACCCGTACATCGACGTGTGGCAGGCGGTGAAGCCGGAGCGGGTCGGCCTCGCGGCGTGGCCGGTGATCCCGCCCGGTCAGCCGTGGAAGGAGGGCGTCTGCCGGGCGGTCGGCGTCGCGGAGCCGTACGAGATGTGGCGGCGCGTCCTGAGTGGCGTGCACAGCTACAAGGACGTCGAGACGCCGTTGATCAACGCGATGGAGCGGCTCATCGACTTCGTCACCGAGCCGAGCTGAGCAGCGCCTCCGCCAGCGCAGTGCGCATGTTGAGCACCCGGCGCCCCTGCCGCTGCGCCGCCACCAGGCCGGCCGCGCGTAGGGCCGTGAGCTGCTGGGAGACGCCGCCGGCGGTCATTGCGGTACGCCGGGCCAGCTCGGTGGTCGACGCGGGTGCGCTCAGCTCGACGAGCAGCCGGGTACGCGCGCGGCCGAGCACCGCGCCGAGCGCCGCCGGGTTCTCGGGGCGTTGTTCCCAGAGCGTGGCGACGCCGCGCGCCGGATAGGCGAGCTGCGGCACGTCGCGGGCGTTGATGCTGAGCACCGACGGCCAGACGAACACCGACGGGACCAGTACCAGGCCGGTGCCGTCGGGCACGTCGGCGGCGGTGCACCAGCGCTTGCTGATCCGCAGCGTGTCGCCCTCCCAGCGGACCTTCTCGTGCAGGTAGTTGAGCAGCCCGGCGGCGCCGTCCTCGGCGAGCCGGCGGGCCCGGGCGAAGACCTCGGCGTCGAGCAGGAGCTGGATCCGCGGCCGGTGCGGCGCGAGCGCGGCGCCCCAGAAGCCGGTGATCTCGGCGGCGAGGCGGATCAGCCCGGCGGCGGGGTCGGCGCGCAGCTCGCCCAGCCGCGGCGTGTCATGGCCGTACAGGTCGAGCTGCCGGCGGACGACCGCCGGCGGCGTCGCGGTGAGCCGGGCCAGCTCGCCGTCGAGGTCGGGGGTGAGGCCCGGCGGCGGTGGCGTGAGAAAGTCCGGCAGATAGCCGGGCTCGCGCGGCACGAGGTCCAGAGCAGGGTGTCGGGCGGCGCGGACACCCGGCGCACCCAGGGCAGGTGCACGGCGTGGCCGCCCGGGTCACGCAGCACGCGTACGGCGGCGACGACCTCCCACAGGCAGGAGACGGCGAACCGGATGCGCGCGACGGCACCGGCCGACAGCCCGATCTTGACCACCGCCGCCTCCCGACGTTTTAGCTGGAGCTGAATCGTTATCGCGGGGCTCCACGGCCGCCGAGACTTTCGGCATGAGCGAGCTTGCGAGCGAATCATCAACTCAATGTCTGACTCATGTCGTCGCCGGAGCGCCAGCGGAGGGGACGGCATGACCGAATTCCGTGATCTGCATGTCCCTGGGAACCCGCTGCTCCTCGTCAACGTGTGGGACGCGGCCGGCGCCGACGGCATCTTCGTGCCGGGCGTGACCGACCCGGGGACGATCGCCGCGCTGGTGGAGCGGATCGCCGCGCCGGTGAACGTCCTGGCCGGTCCCGGCGCGCCGGCGATTCCGGAGCTGGCCAAGCTCGGCGTGGCCCGGATCAGCCTCGGCTCGTCGGTCGCGCAGGCCGCGTACGGGCTGCTCCGCCGCGCGGCCGAGACCGCGCTGGGCGACGGCGGGCACGGCGAGCTCGCCGGCGCGGAGGACTACGGCGTGCTGAACGCCCTGTTCACGCGAGGTGCATCGGGTCGCGGCTGAAGACGAACGTGGCGATGTCGAGCTGGGCGACCTCGCCGCCGGGGCCGCGTGAAGCCGCCAGCACCTCGCCGGTGTTGGTGCCCGCCACGCCGCGCCACCGGTCCCGCGACTCCCGGACGAAACGCCAGAGCATCCGGCCCGTGAGGCCGACAGGACCCATCACGAGGTCCGCGCCCTCGGTGCGTACCTCGAACTCGGTGCCCATCCACCACCAGCGCCCGCACAGCTCGGCGGCCTCGCCCTGCGGTGCGGGCGCCGGGCGCCACGGCTGCGGCGCGGGCGGCTCGGCGTCCAGGACCGCGGTGAGCGCCTCCAGGCCGACCGCCCGGACGCTGGTGCCGCGCAGCCCGTACGAGTTGGCGAAGGCGATCACGCCCGTGCGGCTGGGCCGGTGCACCGCGATGTGTGCGACGTACCCGGGCATCGATCCGCCGTGCCCGACGTAGATCCGCTCGCCGACGCGCATGAGCTCCGGGCCGAGGCCGTGCCCGGCGGTCCAGGCGTCGTCCTGTATCGCCACCGGCGTGCACATCTCGTCGACGGTCGCGCGGCTGAGCATGGCCGGCGCCGGGTCGGCCAGGAACGCCGCCCACTTCGCCATGTCGGTCACCGTCGACCAGAGCTGCCCGGCGGGGGCCATCGCGCCCGTGTCGGGCCGCGGCTCCTCGTGCAGGCTGCCGTCGAGCGAATGCACGACATACCCGCGGGCGAACGGCTCGAGCGGGGCGTAGGTGGTCCGCTTCATGCCCAGCGGATCCAGCACCCGCTTGCCGAGCAGGTTCGCCCACGACTCACCTGTCAGCCGCTGCAACACGGCCCCCAGTAGCCCGTACGCCAGGTTGGAGTAGTGGTAGGTCCGGTACGGCGGCGCGGCGATCTTGTCGAACGTGAGTTCGGCGAGGAGCTTGTCGACGTCGCCGCCGGTGTTGCGCTCCCACCACGGCCCGTCCGGCTCGCGCTGCAGCCCGGAGACGTGCCCGAGCAGTTGCCGCAGCGTGAGGCCGCCGACCGGGGTGCTCGGCAGGTGCCGGCAGAGCTGGTCGTCGAGGGCAAGGAAGCCCTCGTCTCGCAGCTGCATGATCATGGTCGCGGTCAGCGTCTTGGTGATCGAACCGATCCGGTACTGGGTCTTCGGGTCCGGCGGCGGGGTCTCCCCGGCGCCGGTGAAATGCAGCAGCGAGCGGTCTCGGACGATCGCCAGCGCCAGGGACGGCGCGCGACCCGCGGACTGCGCGCGGGCGGCGATCTCGGTGACGCGTCGGCCGGTCTCCGGCAGCAGGGACACGGGTGAGCCTTTCTCGGGTGCTGGGTACTACTTCTAACTGAACGGTACCGATCTGGCTACGCGGCAACCCGTCGTGACGCGACGTCGCCCCGCGAGCGCGGACGTGTCACGATCAGGGGGTGGAAAGCGTCCTCTGGATCGTGCTCGCCGTCGCCCTCGCGGTCGCGGAGGCCTTCACCGCGACCTTTCTGATCATTTTCTTCGCCATCGGTGCGCTCGCGGCGGCCGGCGCGGCGGCGCTCGGCGCCCCGCTGCTGCTGCAGACCATCGTCTTCGCCGTCGTGTCCGGCCTCTCCGTCGCCGCGCTCCGGCCGATCATCATGCGGCACCAGCGGTCCGCGGCCGAGTCGGGCGAGACGCCGTTCGGTATCGAGGCGATCGAGGGATCGCAGGCGACCGTGCTCGAGGAAGTGACCGCCGACCACGGTCTGGTGAAGATCGACGGTGAACTCTGGACCGCGCGCTCGTTCGACGGCGCGGAGACCTATGCGCCGGGCGACCGGGTCCGGGTCATCAAGGTCAGGGGCGCCACCGCGATCGTGTGGCGCGACGACCTTCCCAATCTCTGATTCATCAATCGCATACAGAAAGAGAAGAGACGCCATGGAAGTAGCAATCGGTGTGCTCGTCTTCGTGATCGCGCTCTTCGCGGTGATCACCTTGCTCCGATCGGTCCGGATCGTCCCGCAGCAGCGGCACGACGTCGTGGAGCGCCTGGGCAAGTACAAGCGCACGTTGTCGCCGGGGCTCAACCTGCTGGTGCCGTTCATCGACACCGTCCGCACCAAGGTGGACATGCGCGAGAACGTCGTCAGTTTCCCGCCGCAGCCCGTCATCACCTCCGACAACCTCGTGGTCTCGATCGACACGGTGCTCTACTTCAAGGTCGTCGACCCGGTACGCGCCACGTACGAGATTGCGAACTTCCTGCAGGCCATCGAGCAGCTGACCGTCACCACCCTGCGTAACGTCATCGGCTCGCTGGACCTGGAGCGCGCGCTGACCAGCCGCGAGGAGATCAACCGTCACCTGTCCGGCGTGCTCGACGAGACCACCGGCCGATGGGGAGTCAAGGTCACCCGCGTCGAGATCAAGGCGATCGAGCCGCCGCCGAGCATCCGCGACTCGATGGAGAAGCAGATGCGCGCCGAGCGTGACCGCCGCGCCGCGATCCTCACCGCCGAGGGTGTTAAGCAGTCCCAGATCCTCACGGCCGAGGGCGACAAGCAGTCCGCGGTGCTGCGCGCCGACGGTGACCGGCAGGCCCGGATCCTCACCGCCGAGGGCCAGGCCAAGGCCATCCGGACCGTCTTCAACGCGATCCACGAGGCCAACCCGAGCCAGAAGGTTCTGGCCTACCAGTACCTGCAGGCCCTGCCGCAGATCGCCAACGGATCGGCCAACAAGGTCTGGATCGTGCCGACCGAACTCACCAAGGCCCTCGAGGGCGTCGGCGGCGCGCTGGGCGGACTGGCCAACATGGTGGGCGACCTGCCGTCGTCGACTGTCGACGCCGGTGCCGTCGAGCGTGAGGCCGCCGCGGCGGCCGAGGCCGCGGCTAAGGAGGCCGCCGCCGTCGACGCACAGGTGCGTGCCGCCGAGGCGCAGGTGACCGGCGGCGACAGGGGAGCCCGGGGTCTGCCCGCACCGGAGGCGGTCCCGCCGTCGGCGGCGCTCGGCGGCGCCGAGTACCACACGACGGGGGAACCCGAGCGCGCCTGACCTCCCCCGGGGAGGTGCAAGATCGTTGCGAATGCCGCAAAACCCCGCGTACCGCGCGGGGTTTTGCCATGCTGACCGAGGATTCCGACCGGTGTCCACGGCCGCTCGGCATGAGGCGATGGAATGAGCATCAGTCAACGTCAGACGGCCAGCGGACGCCCGCTGCGCGTGGCACCGGCCTGGGTGGGCGGTGCCGGGAACACCGCCGCCGCCGAGCACCTGCTGCCGGTCCGTGAGGCCGTCTGGATCTGGTCCGTACGCCGGTACGCCCGGATCTCCCTCTGGGCGCTGCCGGTCGGCGCCGGCCTGTACGGCTGGACCACGCTCGGCGTGGCGAGCCCGCCCGGCCCGTTGCTCGTCGAACTCGCCGCCGGCTGGCTCTGCGCCGTCGCGATGATCGGCCTGGCCGGGCTGCTGGCCGGCTCCCGTGCCCGCCGCCCGGCGCTCGCCGGCCTGCTCGTCGGGTTGGCCGGCTTCATGATGATGCTCCCGCTGGCCGCCCTGCCCGAAGGCGTCGGGCCGGCCGGCACCGGGCTCACCGCCGCCGGGGTCCACACCGCCTCGCTGTTCGCCGCGGCGGTCGCGGGCGCCGGCTGGCTGCTGCTCGGCTGGGCGGTGTTCCGCTCCAAGCTGGTCAATCCGGCCGACGGCGTGCTCCTGATGCTCGCGGCCGTCTCGATCGGCGCCGGCTCGTACGCGGTCCGCCCGCTGCCGACCGTCGGCGCCCTGCTCCTGCTCGCCGCCGGCATGGGTCTGGCCTGGACGGGCTCGCGGCTCATCCCCCCAGCCTGAGCGCCTGTCGCACCCGGATGGCATGCTCGGCTTGGTCGGGCACGCGATCCGGGAGGTCCAGATGACGAAGGTGGTCGCCGACATCTCGGTGTCCATTGACGGGTTCGTGACGGGCCCGGATCCTGACCTGGAGCACGGGCTCGGCCGCGGTGGCGAGGGGCTGCACACCTGGGCCTTCAGCCCCGATCCGATCGACCGGGAAGTGCTCGTCGCGGCAACGGACGCGACCGGCGCGGTCGTGATGGGCCGCCGGCTCTTCGACGTCGTGGACGGCCCGAACGGCTGGACCGACGAAGTCGGCTACGGCGCCGGCCTGGCCGCGCGGCCGCCGGTGCTGGTGGTGACCCGCCGGCCGCCGCACACGGTCCGCCTCGCCGATCGGGTGACATTCGTCGTCGACGGCGTGCGCAGCGCCGTCGAGACGGCCGCCGTGATGGCCGGCGACCGCGACGTGGTGGTGATGGGCGGCGCCGAGATCATCCGCGGCGCGCTCGAGGCCGGCGTGCTCGACGAGCTACGGCTGCACCTGTCGCCGGTGCTGCTCGGCGGCGGGACGCCCCTGTTCGCCGACGGCACCACCCCGCGCACGCTGCGCCAGATCCACGTGCGAGCATCCGGCACCGCCACCCACCTGACCTACCGCGTCGACTGAGGCCGAGTGCCGGGTGGTGTTGGGCGGCGTCGACGGATGTTGCCGGTGCGACGGCCGCGCTCCGACCGCCCCGGTTGCTCGCGGAACAGAATTGGGCAGCTCGATGGGATCCTGCTGATTGATTACACCGGAAGGTGGGGTCACGGTGTGTCGGCGCGGGTGAGTTCCCAGAAGGCGATGGCGGCGGCGGTGGCGACGTTGAGGGAGTCGACGTTGTTGTGCATCGGGATGGCGACGCGGACGTCGCTGGCCGCGAGGGCCTCGCGGGTGAGTCCCGGGCCTTCGGCGCCGAGCAGCAGCGCCGGCCGCTCGCGCTGGGTCGCGGTCAGCTCCTGCAGCGCGACGGCGTCCGGTGCCGGCGTCATCGCGAGCAGCGTGAAGCCGGCGGCGCGGACGGCGGCCAGCGACTTCGGCCAGTCCTCGGTCTTCACGTACGGGATGGCGAAGACCTCGCCCATGCTGACGCGTACCGCGCGGCGGTAGAGCGGGTCGGCGCAGGTCGGGGAGAGCACGATCGCGTCGATGCCGAGGGCGGCCGCGCTCCGGAACAGGGCGCCGAGGTTCGTGTGGGTGTTGAGGCCCTCGAGGACCGCCAGGCGCCGGGCGCCGGAGAGCAGCTGGTCGAGTGTGGGGAGTTCGCGCCGGTGGAACGAGGCGAGGATGCCGCGGTGGACGTGGAAGCCGGTGACGGCCTCCAGGACGCGGGGGGCCGCGCTGTAGAGCGGCGCGTCGGCCGGTAGACCGCTGAGCTGGTCGACGCGTTTCTCGTCGACCAGCGCGGAGCGCAGCCGGTAACCGGCGCGCAGGGCGCGCTGGATGACGAGTTCGCCCTCGGCGATGAACAGGCCGTTGGGCGGCTCCCACCGGGTACGCAGCTCCAGGTCGGTGAGCGCGCGGTAGTCGGCGATCCGCGGGTCGTCGGGGTCGGTGATGCTCAGTGCTGGCACAAGAGCATTCTGCCCACTGGCCGGCGGCTGGTCGGATGCCGGTACCTTTTATCGGGTTGCCAGGTTGGTCGCCGAGAAGGGACGCGATGACGATCTCTGAGTTGAAGACCGACCGCCTGTTGCTGCGGCAGTGGCGCGACTCCGACGTGATGCCCTGGGCGGCGATGAACGCCGATCCGCTGGTACGCGAGTTCTTTCCCCAGGTGATGAACTACGAGCAGAGCGCCGCCTCAGTGGAGCACTTCCGCGCCGAGCTCGCCGCGCGCGGCTGGGGCTGGTGGGCCGTCGAGGTCTCCGCGACCGGCGAGTTCATCGGCTTCGCCGGGCTCGACCCGGTGGATGAGGGCATGCCGTTCCGGGGTGTCGAGATCGGCTGGCGGCTGGCCCGTTCGGCCTGGAACCACGGCTACGCGACCGAGGCCGGCCACGCCTGTCTCGACTACGGCTTCGACGTGCTGGGGCTCGCGGAGATCCTGGCCGTCACCGCGATCGGCAACGACCGCTCCCGCGCGGTCATGCACCGCCTCGGCATGACCTACGACCCGGCCGGCGACTTCGAGGATCCGAGCGTCGACGGCCCGCTGCGCCACAGCGTGGTCTACCGGATCGCCTCGCCGCGGTTCGGCTGATGCTCGTCGACCCGCTCGCGACCCTCCGCGGGCGCCGCAGCGCGAAGTGGCGCACCTACCCCGACGACGTGCTGCCGCTCTTCGTGGCCGAGATGGACTATCCGCTGGCCCCGCCGGTCGCGGCCGCGCTTCATGCGGCGGTGGACGCCTCGGACACCGGCTACTCGCTGGCGAACCCGGATCTCGGCGTGGCGCTGTCGGGCTTCGCGGCCCGGCACTGGGGCTGGGAGGTGGATCCGGGCTCGGTCACCGCGGTCGCCGACGTCGGCGTCGGCGTGGTCGAGCTGCTGCGGGTGCTCACCCGCCCCGCCGACACCGTGGTGATCAGCCCGCCGGTGTACCCGCCGTTCTTCCACTGGGCGCCCGAGGCGGGTGCCCGGCTGCGCGAGGTGCCGCTCACCGAGGAGTTCCGCCTCGACCTGCCCGCGCTCGAGGCGGCCTTCGCCGCGCACCCCGCGGTCTACGTGCTCTGCAACCCGCACAACCCGGTCGGCCGCGTGCACACCCGCGAGGAGCTCACGGCCCTGGTCCGGCTGGCCCGGCTGTACTCCGTGACGATCGTCAGCGACGAGATCCACGCACCGCTGGTCCTGCCGGGCGCCGAGTTCACCCCGCTGCTGAGCATCCCCGGCGCGGGTGAGGTTGCGGTGAGCGTGCTGTCGGCCAGCAAGGGCTTCAACCTGGCGGGCCTCAAGTGCGCGGCGATCGTGACGGGCGCACCGGCGACGGCCGCGCTCGTGGGCCGCTTCCCGCCGGACGTCCGCTGGCGCACCGGCCACCTCGGCGTCCTGGCGACGGTGGCGGCGTTCACCGACGGCGACGCCTGGCTGGCCGAGCTGCACTCGGAGCTGGACGCCCGCCGGGCGCAGCTGGGCCACCTGCTGCGCACCCGCCTGCCGGCGGTCCGCTGGCGGGCGCCGGAGGCGACCTACCTGGCCTGGCTGGACTGCCGGGCCCTGGGCCGCGACGACGAGCCGCAGGAGTTGTTCCTGGCGAAGGGCCGGGTCGCGGTGGAGCCAGGCACCCGCTTCGGCGCGGCCGGCGCCGGTCATGTCCGGCTGAACTTCGCCACGAGCGCGGAGATCCTCGACGAGGCGACCGCGCGGATGGCCAGCACCACCGGGTAGTCGATGGCGTCCGGACGCCACGGCAGTACGGTTGTACTGTTCGCGTCGTTCTGCGGTGGGGGGTGCAGGTGTCGTCCGGATCCGGTACTGACCCTCATATGCTGGCGCTGCTGCGGGCGATCCGGCTGCGGCTCGCCGCGCCGGACGCGGCCGCTTCCGGCGCCGCGGACGCGGCGGCCGTCCTGGGCGCGCAGCCCGCCGTCGAGGCTCCGGAGACCGCGCATCCCGATCTGCTGACGCACCCGGACTGGCCCGCCGCCTCGCCGCCCGAACTCCCCGCCGCGCCGCTGCCGGCGGCGCATCCGTTCCGCGAGCTCTCCGCCGGCGAGCCGCCGCGGGCCGAGCTCGTGCCCGCGGAGGCCGAGGCGCAGCAGGGCGCCGCCGCCGATCGGGTGGGGGAGTTCCGCGCCGCGATCGGGCCGGTTCCCGGCGGTTCCCGGACGACCCGGCCGACAGGGCCGGTGCCGGGCGGGAGCTCGGGAGGTGCCGGCGCGGCGAGCGGTCCGGAGCCCGGCGGTCCGGGCGCATCCGGTGGCGCGGCGGCCGGCGGCGCGGGCGGCCCGGGCTCCGGTGGTGCGGGCGCACCCGGTGCGGGCTCCGGTGGTGCGGGCGCACCCGGCGGTCCGGGGTCTGGTGCGGCGGTTCCCGGGGCGCAGGTTCCCGGGGAAGATCTTGAATGGGTGCCTCCGCGCGGCGGAGTACCCGGCGGGCCGGTCGTCATTCCCGGCCCAGGCCCGTCTGTTCCCGGCATTCCGCTGAGGCCTGGTGTTCCGTCCGGGCCCGGTGTCCCCCCTGTGCCTGGTGTTCCCTCTGTGCCCGGCGTTCCTTCCACGCCCGGCGGGCCGGGCGGCCAAGGCGCGGCAGGCCGGCCGGGCATGTCCGTGACCGGGCTGGGCCGGGTGATGCCGTTTCCGCCCGTTCCGGGCACCGCCAACCCGCCCAGCGGCCCGGCCCTCCCCGCGGTCCCGCCGGCGTCGGGGATGACCGGAGCCCCGGGCGCGGCCCCGGGCACGGCACCGCCCGCATCAGGCGGGTCACGCCGCGGCCCCACCACCGCGTATCCGCCCGGCGCCGGGCCGTGGCTCTCCGGCGTGGTGCCACCCGTGTTCGGCACCGAGCCGATCGCCCCGATCCCGGGGATCGGCGGCCCGCGCCCGGCCGGCCCGCACTGGGCCGGCGACCCCCTGATACCCCCGTTCGGCCAGGTGCGGATGCCGCGCGTCGTGCCGCCCGTCGGCGTGCGCCCCGAGCCGCCCGTCGACGGCATGAACCCCGCCGACGACGTCGCGCTGCACGAGGTCCAGCGGCTGCTCGGCAACAGCCTGTCGCTCGCCGGCGGCCCCGAGGACGTCGCCGTGCGGCTGCGGGCCGCGCTCGCGCAGGCCCAGCCCGCACTGTTCGTCAAGCTGCCGGGCGGGCCCGGATGGCAGGCCGAGCAGCTCGCACTGGCGCTGACCTGGCTGGTGCACAACCTCGACCAGCCGCCGCAGCTGGTCGCCGCCTGCGGCCGGCTCGGCGCGGTGCTCGCCGAGTGCGGGGTGCTGCCGCAGCAACTCCAGCTCGCCGGTGCCGCGCTCGCCGAGGCGATGCGGGCCGGCATGGCCGCGAACGGCTGGCGGCAGGACTTCGACCAGGCCTGGCGATCCACCTGGCAGCACGCGTACGAGTGGATCGCGCACGGGATGGCCACGGCGCCGTACCGGCCCGCCGCGTGGACCGCCGTGGTCGTCGGGCACGAGCGCAGGCGCGACGATCTCGCCGTGCTGTGGCTCCGGCCGTACCTTCCGATGCCGTACCGGCCGGGGCAGTTCGCCCGGATCGAGGTTCCCGGGCTGCCCGGGGTCTGGCGGCCTTACTCGCTGGCGGGGAATCCGCGCCGCGACAACATCGTCGAGCTGCACGTGCGGGCGAAGGGCGACGCCGGCGTCAGCGGCGCGCTGGTGTACGGCACCCAGGTCGGTGACACCGTCCGGATCGGCCCGGCCGAGGGCGGCATGGTCCTGCCCGAGCGGGGCGGCGACCTGCTGATGATCGCCGGTGACACCGGGATCGTGCCGCTGAAGGCGCTGCTCATCCAGCTCGCGGAGACCGGCGACCGGCGCTCGGCGGTGCTCTTCTGGGGCATCCGCGACCTGGCCGAGCTGTACGACATCGAGGACGTCGCGGCGATCGCCAACGCCTGCCGCCGGGCCACCGTCGTCCCGGTGATCTCCGAGGGCCCGGCCGGCCCGTACGCGTCCGGCCTGGTCACCGACGCGGTCGCCGAGTACGGGGAGTGGTCGGCGCACGACGTCTACCTGGCCGGGCCGCCGTCGATGCTGGCCGCGACCAGCGAGGCGCTGCACGGGCTCGGCGTCGCGCCGGAACGCATCCACCACGACGTGCCCGAATAGCGGCTAGCCGATCGCGGTCGCCAGGACCTTCGCGTACGACGGGGGCACGAACGTCTGCCCGCTCGGCGTCAGCACCTCGTCGCGCGAGGCCGCGGCCCACGCGCCGGCCGGCACGGCCGCACGCAGCGTCGCGATCACCGGGGAGTCGCCCCACTGCGGGTCGTCGCCGAGCATCGTCAGGGCGACCAGCGACTCCTCGACCTCGCCGACGCACTCGAACGGCTTGTGCGCGTCGATGCCGAGCAGTTCCAGGTAGCCCGGCACCTGCGCCGGGTCCGCGAACAGGTCGCGGCCGAAGATGCGGGTGAGCCGCTCGCGCGGCATCGACGGCGCCATCGCCAGGGCGACGAAGCGGCACTTGGGGCAGTCGCCGCACCAGCGTGCCGTCGGGTCGTGCAGCTTGAACGCCTTGTTGCAGCTGGTCACCACGTCGTCGTACGTCGTGTGCCGGGCGAAGAGCTGGGCGATGTGCAGCTCCGACAGCGAACGCAGCAGCGAGAAGTAGGGCTCGGTCAGGCCGGTGTGCGCCGTGACCGCGGCACGCAGCAGCCCCTCGGCGGCGAGGCCCTTGGACCACTGGTGGTTGATCTCGTGACCGTTCCAGATCAGGTTCGGGTCGGACGCCGAACGCTCGTTCGACATCACCACCGGGCCCAGCCCGTGCAGCGCCGCCGTGGCGATCGCGATCAGCGAGTTGATGGCGGTGACCGGGATGTGCCCGTTCAGCGCGCCGGCGGCGTTGAGCTCGAAGAGGCGGGGGTCGAGCCGGCGGCGGGCGGCGAGCGCGTGCAGGCCGGAGGCGGCGTTGACGTTGACGATCACCGGGTTGGGGTTGACCGAGAAGGGCACCGGGTCGAGCCCGGCGGCGCGCAGGATCTCGAGCGTGACGATCGAGTCCTTGCCGCCGCCGACGGCCGAGAGCGGGCGGCCCTCCGCGTTGTCGACCGCCGGTGCGGCGGCCGAGGTGCCGGGGACGTGCACCGACAGCTCCAGAACGTGCGGCAGCCTGTTGACGTAGGCGTACTCGCCGAGACCGTGGGTGTAGACGGCCGTGAACAGCGCGGCGGCCTCGGCCGGCACCACGGACGGCGCCTCGATGCGTGCGGGGGCGCCGACCTTGTAGTAGCTCACTCCGGCGACGACGTGGAGCAGGTCGAGCACCCGCAGGAAGTGCTCGGGTGCCGGGCCGGCCGCGACGGGGAAGATGATCGTCTCGGTGAACTCCAGCGGCTGCGGGCCGTCGAGCAGGTAGTCGAACTCCGCGACTCCCGTCGCCGGATCGAACCTGTATGCGGGGAACCGCATGACCTCGAACTGCGTGCGCACCCGGAAGCTCCCGTCGTCGGACCAGCGAGCCATACTAGTGCCTGAGTCGGAGTGGGGCCCGGGCTGCGGCGGGTCCAGGTGTCGCCTGGCCGCACGCCGGGATCGCCCACATACAACACCGGTATGCGGACAATCCCGGCGCACACCCAGGCGACACCTGGACCTCGCCTCACCTCGACCCCCACTCCGACTCAGGCACTAGTGCCACGCGACCGAGGGAGACGAAAGTGCGCTTGACCGACCTGCGGGGACGTTCCGTGGCTGTCTGGGGTACCGGCCGTGAGGGCCGCGCCGCGGTCATGGCCGTCGCCGCGCACGGTCCGGCGCGCCTGATCGCGGTGGACGACAGCGTCAACTTCCTCTCCGTGCCCTGGGAGGGCGAGCTGGCCGCGCTGGCGCCGCTGGCCGGTGGTGATCATGCGTTCGCCGCGCTGGTGGCGGCCGACGTGGTGGTGCGTTCACCGGGCGTGCCGCAGACCCACCCGTGGATGGCCGAGCTGCGTTCCCGCGGCGTCACCGTGACCGGCGGCAGTGCGCTCTGGATGGCCGACCACGCCGGCCGGACGGTCGGTGTCACCGGCAGCAAGGGCAAGAGCACCACGGCGGCCCTGATCAGCCACCTGCTGGCGGCCGTCGACCGCCCGAACGTCTTCGGCGGCAACATCGGCGTGCCGCTGCTCGACCTGCCGCCGGCGCAGCAGTACGTCCTCGAGCTGTCCAGCTATCAGTGCAGCGACCTGACCGACTCGCCGCGGGTCGCGGTGGTCACCTCGCTGTTCCCGGAGCACCTGGACGCGCACGGCGGCGAGCGCGAGTACTACCGCGACAAGCTCAACCTGCTCGCGCACGGCCCCGAACTGATCGTGATCAACGGCGCGGACGAGCGGCTGGTGACCGAGACCCTGCGGGCCCGGGACGCCAACGGCTTCGCGGCGGTTCCGGCGGGCGGCGGCGACTCCCGGTTCCGGATCGACGACGACGATCTCGTGTACTGCAGCGACGACGCCCTCTTCCCGCGTGCCGCGCTGCGGCTGCGCGGGCGGCACAATGGGCGCAACCTGTGCGTGGCGCTGGCCGTGCTGGACGGCATGGGCATCGACGTGGTCGCCCGCAAGGACGACCTGCGCCGGGCCGTGGAGTCGTTCGAGGGGCTGCCGCACCGGCTCGCGGAGATCGAGGACCCGTCCGGGCTGACGTTCGTTGACGACACGCTCTCCACGAGCCCGTACTCGGCGATGCACGCCATCGACGCGTACGAGGGAAGGCCGTTGACCGTTCTCGTCGGCGGGACCGACCGCGGCCTGGACTATGCCCCGCTGCGGGACCACCTGCGGGGTCTCGAGATCACCGTGATCGGCCTGCCGGACAGCGGGCCGCGGATCCTGGACGAGCTGGCCGGGCTGCCCGGCGTGCGCACCGAGGCGGCCGAGGACCTGCCGTCCGCGGTGCGGCTGGCGCGCAAGCTCACGCCGCCCGGTGGGGTGGTGCTGCTGTCCCCGGCGGCGCCCAGCTACGGCCGGTTCCGCAACTTCGAGCACCGCTCCGAGGTCTTCGCCCAGGCGGTTCGCGACAGCGCCTGATCGGTTCTGGGCAGAATTTTTGCCGGATCCCGCCGTTTTTTCGAGACGCCCCCGCTGCTGCGGGGGCGTTTTGTGTTAACGGTCCCATCATACGAACAGGCGAGTACTGCATCCGCTGATTGGCCATGCCTACTCACCCGAAAGGTCGACGAATAAATCGGTCTAAACACGTGCATGTGATGGCGGTCACGCCGTAACGACCATATGGGGATCGACGCGGGTCAACCGCCGGTGGGGTCGCACGCATTCATCGACGTGCCCTTGGTAACGGTTTGAAAACTTCACCCACGGTCTTGACATGGGGGGTCAGAAAGTAAGAACTTTTACCGCGACAGTAAACACTCCTTATGAAGGGATGGCCCATGGTCGAGCCAGACGCAGACGGCACCGCATCGACCGCGGTCGTCGACTCGCTGGCGCGCGACCAGGCCCCGCACATCGTGATGAGCAACAACTCCGACGGTGTGCTGGTACGGGTACGCACCCTGCTACCGGAGTTCACCGGTGCCCTGCAGCGCGTAGCCGAGCAGGTACTCACCGACCCGGCCGCCGCCTCCCGGGCCACCATCGTCGAGCTCGCCGAGCGCAGCGGCACCTCGCCGGCCACCGTGACCCGGTTCTGCCGGGCGCTCGGCTTCGACGGCTACGCGGATCTGCGCCTCGGCATCGCCGCGGAGACCGGCCGGGCCCGCGCGTCCGGCTGGACCGTGGACATCGGCCGCGAGATCCAGCCGAGCGACCCGCTCGAGCGCGTGCTCGGCCAGATCATGGCCGCCGACACCCGGGCCATGCACGACACGGCGTCGCTGCTCGACCTGGCCGAGGTGGAGCGTGCCGCCGTTGCCATCGCCGTCGCGCCGCGGGTCAACATCTTCGGCGCCAGCGGCAGCGCGCTGGTCGGCGAGGAGATGCAGTTCAGCCTGCACCGCATCGGCGTCGCCGCCTGGGCCTGGACCGACGTGCACAACGGCCTGGCCAGCGCCGCGCTGTCGCGCTCGGGCGATGTCGCCCTCGGCATCTCGCACAGCGGCGAGACCGGCGAGACGATCGAGCTGCTCGCCGAGGCCAGCAGCCGCGGCGCCACCACCATCGCACTCACCAGCTTCCCGCGCTCGCCGCTGGCCGAGCTCGCGGACATCGTGCTGCTCACCGCCACCCAGGCGACGACCTTCCGGCCGGACGCGCTCTCCGCGCGCCACCCTCAACTGGTCGTCCTCGATCTGCTCTATGTCGCCGTCGCCCAGCGGACCCACGAACGTTCGCACGCGGCATTCCAGCGCACCGCCCAAGCCGTACACGGCCACAAAGCCGTCAAGGACGGCAGCTCCGCACCGTGAACCAGTTCCCCTCACCCCCATATTCATTTTTGTCCAGGAGGAAAGCGTGAAGCGCAGAATCGCGGTTGCCGCGGCGCTCGCCGCGACGCTGGTCGGCGCCGCCGCGTGCGGCTCGAGCAGCGACAGCAGCGACACCCCCAACGCCAACGCATCGGCCAACGGCGCCGGCAAGACCATCAAGGTCTGGCTCATGGTCGACGCCCAGTCCGGCTGGCCCGAGGTCGTCAAGCAGGCCAACGAACGATTCACCCAGGCCACCGGCGCCCAGGTGCAGGTCGACTACCAGCAGTGGACCGACCACCTGGCCAAGCTCGACACCACCCTGGCCGGCGCCGAGGTGCCCGACGTGGTCGAGCTGGGCAACACCGAGATGCCGAAGTATGTCTTCAACGGTGCCTTCGCGCCGCTCGACAAGTCGCAGTTCGAGAACTCGGCGCAGTGGCTGACCGGCCTCTCCGCCCCGTGCGAGCTCGACGGCAAGACCTACTGCGTGCCGTACTACGCCGGCGCCCGGGTCCTGCTCTACCGCACGGACCTGTTCGAGAAGGCCGGCCTGACCGCGCCGAAGACCTACGACGACCTGGTCGCCGCGGCCAAGACGCTGAAGGAGAAGAACGGCAGCGACAAGCAGTTCTCCGCCTTCTACATGCCGGGCAAGTACTGGTACGCCGCGATGGCGTGGGTGCACGGCAACGGCGGCGAGATCGCCAAGAAGGACGGCGACAAGTGGGTCGGCACGCTCTCCGAGGCGGGTGCGCAAACCGGCCTGACCAAGTGGGCCGAGCTGGCCAAGACCTACTCCAGCGGTGACCCGACCAAGGACGAGAGCGACCAGGACGCGGTGTACGCGCAGGGCAAGTCCGGCATGCTCTACGGCAACGGCTGGGAGCTGGGCGCGGTACAGGAGCAGCCGAAGGACCCCAACGACCCCGCCTCGGCGAAGGTCAAGACGAAGGTGAACGGCAAGGTCGCCTCGGCGCCGCTGCCCGGAATCCCGTCCTTCCTCGGCGGTTCGGACGTCGCCGTCACGGCGAAGAGCAAGAACGCCGACCTGGCCGCCAAGTGGGCCCAGATCTTCACCGACACCAAGTCCCAGGAGGGCCTGATCGCCAAGGGCGCCCTGCCCAACGCGACCACCCTGCTGGACAAGGCCGCGGCCGTGAAGGGCAACGAGGCGACCGCGCTGGCCGCCAAGGAGACCTGGTTCGTCCCGATGGCGCCGAAGTGGTCGGACGTCGAGTCGGCGAACGTGCTGCAGAACATGCTGGTGAGCATCGCCACCGGTAAGTCCACCGTGGCCGACGCCGCGAAGGAAGCCGACGCCAAGATCAACGAGATCCTCAACGCCAGCTGACGAGATCGTGCCGCCCGCCTCCGGGCGGGCGGCACGACCCGACACCTCACTCCCCCCGTCAGAGAGGTAAGGGACCGATGTCCGTCGTCGACTCCCCGTCCGCCCCGGTGCAGCAGCCGGCGGCGCCGGCCCCGGCCGATGGGCGCGCCAGGGGCAGACGTCGTTCGGCAACGAGCGGCGGGTTCGCCCCCCTCGCGCTCACCCTGCCCGCACTGCTCCTGCTCGCCGGACTGCTGGGCTACCCGCTGATCCGGATGATCGTCCTGTCGTTCCAGAGCCTCGGGCTGCGGCAGCTCTTCGGCGACCTGCCGCCGGACAACGTCGGTCTCGCCAACTACGTCAAGATCTTCACGGACCAGACCTTCTACGAGGTCGTCGCCCGCACGGTGGCCTTCACCGTGGTGTCCGTGCTGCTCACGGTGGTCCTCGGGCTCGCCGTCGCGCTGCTGATGCGCCGGGTCGCGCCGAGCGTGCGGATCGCCATGATCGTCGCGATGATGTTCGTCTGGGCCATGCCGCAGCTGGTCGCCACGCAGATCTTCCGCTGGCTGGTCGACTCCGACTTCGGCGTCCTGAACTACCTGATCGACCTGCTGCCCGGCGTCGACTTCGCCAACCACAGCTGGTTCGCCGACCCGGTGCAGGGCTGGATCGTGATCACCTCGATCGTGGTCTGGGCGGGCATTCCCTTCATCGCGATCACCCTCAACGCCGGCCTCACCCAGGTGCCCAAGGAGCTGCTCGAGGCGGCCACGGTGGACGGCGCGTCCGCCTGGCAGACCCTGCGCTCGATCACGGTGCCGATCCTCAAGCCGCTGCTGATCATCGTCACGACGCTCTCGGTGATCTGGAACTTCGGCCTCTTCACCCAGGTCTACGTCGTGCGCAACGGCCGGCCCGAGGAGGAGTACCAGGTGCTGGCGACCTGGGCATACAGCGTGGCGTTCAAGAACAACAACTACGGGCTGGGCTCGGCCATCGCGGTCGTGACGGTGCTCCTGCTGCTCGGCGTGATGGCGTTCTACATGCGCCAGATGTTCAAGATCGGAGACGTGGACTGATGGTCGCCACCGCACCGCAGGCCGCCGTACGCAAG
This sequence comes from Actinoplanes sp. NPDC049118, assembly GCF_040648555.1. Lineage (NCBI taxonomy): Bacteria > Bacillati > Actinomycetota > Actinomycetes > Micromonosporales > Micromonosporaceae > Actinoplanes > Actinoplanes sp. NPDC049118. The sequence continues at coordinate 101,265 of NZ_JBEZDY010000027.1, read as the reverse complement.
CGGCGCCGCAAGCAGCGCGAGTCGGACACGCCGACGGTCGGCCGCAGCCGGACCGGCACGGTCGCTGCCAACGCGATCGGCGTGCTGTTCGCGATCGTCATGTTCTTCCCGGTCTACTGGATCATCAACACGTCGTTCAAGCCGGCGCCGGAGATCCTCCAGTTCGACCCCACGTTCTTCCCGCACACGTTCACGCTGGACAACTTCAAGTCGGCGTTCAATGCGCCGTTCTTCCAGCAGGACCTGGTCAACGGCGTGATCATCACCTGCGGCGCGGTCGTCGGCGCGCTGCTGGTCGGCTTCCTTGCGGCGCTGGCCATCGCCCGGTTCCAGTTCTACGGCCGTAAGGCGATCATCCTCGTCGTCCTGTCGGTGCAGATGGTGCCGTTCGTCGCTGTCCTGATCCCGCTCTTCCTCATGCTGCAGAAGGCGAACCTCACCAACAGCCTGCTGGGCATCACGCTGGTCTACGTCGGGCTGATCCTGCCGTACACGGTGTGGACGCTGCGCGGTTTCATCAGTGCGATCCCGCGCGAGCTCGACGAGGCCGCCTCGATCGACGGCGCCAGCCGCTTCCAGGTCTTCTGGAAGATCATTCTGCCGCTCACCGGCCCCGGCCTGGTGGCGACCTCGGTGTACGGCTTCATCCAGGCCTGGAACGAATTCATCATCATCAACACGCTGAACGATCAGGCGCACCAGAACCTGATGGCGTGGCTCTTGCAGAACCAGACGAGCCGTGGCACCTTCTGGGGCCCGCTCATGGCTGGGTCGATCCTGACCGCCCTGCCGGTGGTCATCTTCTTCCTGATCGTCCAGCGCAACATCGCAACGGGCCTGACGGCTGGCGCCGTCAAAGGCTGACCCGGCACCGCATCAACACCCCTGAGGAGAAAGCGAATGTCCGAAATTTTTAAGCCCGAGGTCGACCGCCGTACGCTGCTGCGCCGTGCGGCCGCCGTCGGTCTGCTCGCCACCCCCGCGGTCACGATGCTGAGCGCCTGCGTCGGCAGCGGCAGCGACGACAAGGAGACCACGGACAAGCCCGCCGGCACGGTCTCCGCGACCAACCCGCTGGGCATCAAGGAGGACGAGCCGCTGGAGATCGTCATCTTCAACGGCGGCCTCGGCACCAAGTACGCGACCGACGTGCACATCCCGTCGTACAACAAGCTGTTCCCGAACTCGAAGGTCGCGTTCAACCAGACCGAGGAGATCGCGACGGTCGTGCAGCCGCGGTTCACCGCGGGCAACCCGCCGGACATGATCAACAACTCCGGCTCGAAGCTGATGGACCAGGGCGCCCTCGTCCAGGCCGGACAGGTCCAGGACCTGACCGAGCTGTACGCGGCCCCGTCGGTGGACGTCTCCGGCAAGGCCGTCAAGGACACCCTGATCCCCGGCACGATCGAGCAGGGCACGTTCAACGGCAAGCCGTACGTCCTGAACTACGCCTTCACCGTCTTCGGCCTCTGGTACTCGGGCAAGCTGTTCAAGGACAACGGCTGGACCGCGCCGACGACCTGGGCGGACTTCACCGCGCTGCTCGAGAAGATGAAGGGCAAGGGCATCACCCCGTTCGGCTACGCGGGTGCGAACGCGCCGTACTACATGTACACGGTGATCCTGACCAGCGCCGCGAAGATCGGTGGCGCCGACATCCTCAAGAACATCGACAACCTCGAGGACGGCGCCTGGACGACCGACGCCGTCAAGCAGGCCGCCGCCGCGTGGGCCGAGGTCGGCGCCAAGTACTCCAACAAGGCGTTCCTCGGCCTCAAGCACACCGAGGTCCAGCTGCAGCAGAACCAGTACAAGGTCGGCCTCTACCCGTCCGGCTCCTGGCTGGAGAACGAGCAGGCCAAGGACACCCCGGCCGGCTTCGACTACCAGCTCATGCCGATCCCGAGCGTGACCGCCGCCGACAAGCTGCCCGTCACCGCGCTCTACGCCGCGGCCGGCGAGCAGTACTTCGTCGCCAGCAAGGGCAAGAACCCCAAGGGCGGCATGGAGTACCTGCGCCACATGCTGTCGAAGGCGGGCGCCATCGGCTTCACCGAGCTCACCAAGACGCTGACCGTCGTCGCGGGCGCCACCGACGGCATGGAGATCAGCGCCGGCCTCACCTCCGGCAACAAGGCCCTGGTGGCGGCGGGCGCTGACACGTTCAGCTTCCGTTTCGACACCTGGTACAAGAAGCTGGACGACGAGCTGCGCGCCGCCACGAACGAGCTGTTCTACCAGGGCGGCACCGCCGACAAGTTCGTCACGCGGATGCAGAAGGCCGCCGACGCCATCAAGAAGGACTCCTCGATCGAGAAGTTCTCCCGCTGATTCATCGCTGACGACGTACCCGCAATCACGGACGGAGCAAGAGAACCATGAAGCACGGCAGGTACCCGTTCATCATTGGCTTCCTGATCGTGCCGGTGGCCATCTACGCGACGTTCGTGATTGCGGCGTACGTCCAGGCGTTCCAGCTGTCGTTCACCAACTGGCGGGGCTTCTCGCCGGACGTGAGCTACATCGGCTTCGACAACTTCGTGAAGCTGTTCAACGACAACATCTTCTGGCAGGCGATCCGGCACCACATCCTGCTGCTGGTCTTCCTCCCGCTGCTCACCATCATCCTGGCGCTCTTCTTCGCGTTCCTGATCAACGTGGGCGGCGGGTCGAAGGGCGGCCGTACCCGGGGGGTCTGGGGCTCGAAGTTCTACCGGGTGGTGTTCTTCTTCCCGCAGCTGCTGGCCCTGGCGCTGGTGGCGGTCATCTTCGCCCGGGTCTACTCGCCCGACGAGAGCGGCCTGATCAACGGCCTGCTGCACCAGATGGACGCCGGTCCGGTGCTGTTCCTGGCCGACGAGAACCTGGCGATGTGGTCGATCCTGGCGGTGCTCGTCTGGCAGGCGGTCGGTTTCTACGTGGTGCTCTTCTCCGCGGGCATGGGATCCATCCCGACGGAGATCTACGAGGCCGCCGCGCTCGACGGCGCCACCCGCGGCACGCTGTTCTTCAAGGTGACGCTGCCGCTGCTGTGGAACACGATGCAGGTCGCCTGGGTCTACCTCGGCATCGCCGCCTTCGACGCGTTCGCCCTCGTCAACGTCATGTCCGTCGACCGCGGTGGCCCGGACGGTGCGACGACGGTGCTCGGTCTCGAGATCGTCCGCAACGCCTTCGACTACGCACAGTTCGGCTACGCCTCGGCCATGGGCGTCGTGCTGTTCTTCCTGACCATCACGTTCGCGGCGCTGACCCTGCGGGTCACCCGGCGCGACGCGATCGAGCTGTGAGCCGGACCGGGAGCCTACGATGACAAACCTCATGCGTTCCGACAGCAAGGTCACCCCGCCGGGCCCGGCGTCACACTCCGGCTCGCGTCACAGCACCGACGCGGGCCGGGACAAGCGCGAGATCAAGCTGTTCAGCGGTTTCGCGCACGTCGCCCTGGCGGTCTGGGGCATCCTGGTCATCGCGCCGCTGATCTGGGTGGTGCTCGCGTCGTTCAAGAGCAACACCGAGATCTTCACGCACGCGCCGTTCAGCCTGCCCAGCCAGATCTCCTTCGAGACCTACCGCACGGCCTGGAGCGAGGCGCACGTCGGGCGCTACTTCCTCAACAGCGTCTTCGTGGTGGCGATCAGCACGGCCGGCACGATGCTCTTCGGCTCGATGGCCGCGTACGTGCTGGCGCGGTACCGGTTCTTCGGCAACCGCTTCATCTACTACCTGTTCGTCTCGGGCCTGGCCTTCCCGGTGTTCCTGGCGCTGGTTCCGCTGTTCCTGATCCTGCAGAACCTCGGCCTGCTGAACACCTACACCGGCCTGATCCTGGTCTACATCGCCTACTCGCTGCCGTTCACGGTCTTCTTCATGACGGCGTTCTTCAAGACGCTGCCGAACCAGATCGCCGAGGCCGCGATCGTCGACGGCGCCTCGCACACGAGGCTGTTCTTCCAGGTGATGCTGCCGATGGCCCGGTCCGGCCTGGTCAGCATCACGATCTTCAACATCGTCGGCCAGTGGAACCAGTACCTGCTGCCGGTCGCGATCATGCAGGGCCAGGGCGCCGAGCAGAAGTGGGTGCTCACCCAGGGCATCGCGAACATCTCGGTGTCGGCGGGCTATCAGGCCAACTGGGCCGCGCTCTTCGCGGCCCTCACGCTCTCGATCCTGCCGATGATCATCGTGTACGCGTTCTTCCAGCGGCAGATCCAGTCCGGCCTGACCGCGGGGGCGACCAAGTAGTCCGCGGCACCGAGTCCGGGCGGCGCCTTGTCCAGGGGGATGGGCGCCGCCCGATTGCGGCCGGCGATGCGGGTCAGGCGGTGAACTCGCCCCGCTGCGCGCCGTCGAGGAAGGCGGTCCATCCGCCGGGGGTGAAGGTGAGTACCGGGCCGGTCCTGTTCTTGCTGTCTCGCACCTGCACGGTTCCGTCTGCATGGCGGCGGGCCTCGACGCACTGGCCGTTACCGCCGCTGCGCGTGCTCTTACGCCAGTTTTGGTCGAGCATCTTGACTCCTATGACTGGTGCTCCGCGTCGCGGATCCCCCTGATCATCTCAGTTGATGCACTGGGCGACAACGCGGATGAGCGCAGGTCATTGAACACTGTGGTACATCGCTGCACGTCGTCACCCTCGGCGTAGAGGTCGCCGGTCAGCCCTTCGATGTAGACGACTCCCGGGATGTCCGGAAAGCTGAGGATGGCGAAGCTCGAGAGCATCGAGGCGTATGCACCCTCCCGGAACGGGATCACCTGCAGCGTGACGTTCCGCAGCTCTGCCGCCTCGAGCATGGCCGTGAGCTGCTCGTACATGACGTCCGCGCCGCCGATCTGGCGGTGCAGGACCGCCTCGTCCATGACGGCGACGAAGCGCAGCCGGCCGCCCGTGATCAGCTTCTGGCGTTCCATCCGGACGGCGACCCGCTGTGCGATGGCGTCGGGCGTCGGCTGCGACGCCTCCCGGCTCGTGATCGCCTGGGCGTACGCCTCGGTCTGCAGCAGGCCGGGCACGACGATGGTCTCGAAGTTCTGCATCTCGTCGGCCGCCGACTCCAGGCCGATGTACTGCCGGTAGACCTGCGGCAGGTCGCTGTACTTCGCCCACCATCCGCGCTGCTTTCCCTCGCGCGCCATGGTCAGCAGGGTCTCGCGCAGCTCGGGTTCGGTGACTCCGTACTCCCCGAGCAGCGCGCCGAGGGCGGGGCCCTTGATGCCCACCCGGCCGGACTCGATGCGTCGCAGGGTGCTCGGCGAGACCTCGATGACCGCCGCGGCGCGCTCGGTGGTCACCTTGGCCTCGTCCCGCAGCCGGCGGAGCTGAGCGCCGAGCTGGAACCTCACGAACGTCGGACTGTCCACGCCGGCATTCTGCCCTACTCACCGGTGGTGAGATCGAAATGTCTCAGTGTCATTGACCAGATCAAACTGCGTGCGCAAAATGACTGCACCGGGAGTGGCGGCGGAGGAACCCGAACCTCCGCCGCCCCGCCCACTCCGCGGAAGGGGAAGCGTGCGGTACACATCAAGGCGAGCGCGGAGGGTCCTCGGTGGATGAACCGGGCCGGCTCGTTGACTGAGATCGCGGATGCGGGGGACCACGCCGCCGAGCGGCCGTCCTGGGACTGCCGGTCCTGCGGCAAGCCGTGGCCCTGCGATCCCGCGCGGGAGTACCTGGCGGGCGAGATGGACCGGGTGCAGCTCGCCATCGTCATGTGGGCCAACATGGACGAGGCGATACCCGACCTGCCGCAGGGCCCGCCGTCGGAGCTCTTCGAGAGGTTCATCGGCTGGACGCACTAGGCGCTGATCGACACCGGGTTCGTGCCATGCCTCGGCGGGAGACGACTGTGGATGATCACTTTTGAGCAGGATGGTGCTCGTCGGATCGGCCACCGGCCGAACAACACATGGGGGAACCACGAAATGAAACTGAGCCGACTTGCCGCCGTCGTGACCGTCGTCGCCGTGGCGTTCGCCGGATTGACCGCGAGCCCCGCGCAGGCGGCGGCCAAGCCCGGCGTCGTCGTCGACTACGCCTACCACAAGATCAAGGTCAAGCCGAAGACGATCTGGCCGTACAAGGACCTGTACTTCAGCAAGCTGCACTGGACGAGCCTGACCGGGTCGACCGGGTACGCCACCGGCGTGCAGAACGTCAACACGTGCATCCCGAACTGCGCCTCGGCGAACTACAAGCGCACCGGCGTGAAGCTGAAGTTCACCCGGGTCCGCTCCTCGGACTGCCGCAAGGTGTTCACCCGGGTGCGCGTGACCGAGGTGAAGTCGAAGCGTACGAAGACCTACACCCTGCCCAGCCACAAGCGCCCGGGCTGCTGAGCGCCGGACGCGGCGACGTCACCGCCGGGCCGGGCCCGGCGGTGACGACTGCTCACCGGGCGGCGAACCGCAGCGCCGCGGCCTCGACGGCCGGCTCGTCGACCGGGGAGCCCGGGAACCGCGACAGCCGCCCCAGCGGGATCGCCCGCATCATCTGGCCGTTCGCCGGGTCCGCGAGCATGGCGGCGAACAGGCTCTCGCCCAGCTGCTCGCGCAGCCACGGGCCCGCGAGCGGGTGGCCGAGCCAGGCATCCACTGTCGACTCGGCGGTCAGCGACGGGACGTAGGAATCGCCGGCGAGCTCGACGGTGCCTTCCAGGCGGATGTCGCGCGAGGACGCACCGACGCGGATCCCGAACGTGCCGCCCTCCACCACCCAGCGGCGGGCGGTCTCGTGCCAGAACGCGAACTCGCGGGCCCCGAGGGTGAGCGTGACGGTCCCGCTCTCGCCGGGCTCGAGGCTGACCTGAGCGAACGCCCGCAGCTCCTGCTCGGGCCGGTAGACGCTCGCCTCCGGGTCGGTGACGTACAGCTGCACGGTCTCGCGGCCGGCCCGTCCGCCGGTGTTGGTGACGGTCAGCGTCACCTCGACGGATGCCTGCTCGCCGTCGGCGGCCACGGCGATCGCGAGGTCGTCGTAGGAGAATGAGGTGTACGACAGGCCGTGGCCGAACGGGTACGCGACGGGGAGCCGGTGCGCGTCGTACCAGCGGTAGCCGATCAGCAGGCCCTCCCCGTACCGGACGTGGCCGAGCTCGCCGGGGAACGCGCCGATCGTGGGGTTGTCCTCGAAGCGCACCGGTACCGTCTCGGCGAGCCGGCCGGCGGGTTCGGCGGCGCCGGTCAGCAGGTCCGCCGTCGCCGCGCCGCCGGCCTGGCCGAGCAGCCAGCCCTCGAGGACGGCCTGGGCGCGGTCCTGCCAGGGTGCGACGGTGACGACCGAGCCGTTGGAGAGCACGACGATCACGCGCGGGTTGACGTCCGCGACGGCATGCAGCAGGTCGATCTGGTGTGCCGGCAGGTCCATGTGCGCGCGGTCGTAGCCCTCGGACTCGTACGACGGCGGCAGGCCGAGGAACAGCACCACCACCTCGGCCCCGGCGGCGGCCCGGACGGCCTCGTCGACGAGCGCGGGGTCGGCGGCCTCCGACTCGATGGCGAAGCCGGGGGCGAAGGTGAGCTCGCGGCGCCCGCGGAGCGACCCGCGCAGCGCGTCCAGGGCGACGTCGATCCGGGTCGGGTTGACCTGTGACGAGCCGGCGCCCTGGAAGCGCGGGGTGCGGGCGAACTCGCCGATGACCGCGATCGTGCCGCCGGAGTGCGGGTCGAGGGGGAGGATGCCGCCCTCGTTCTTGAGCAGCACCGCGCTGGCGGTCGCGGCCTCGTGCGCGAGCGCGTGGTGCGCGGGTGCGTCGAACGTCTGCCCCGGCGGCGGCGCCGGCAGCGACCTGTCGACAAGCGTCAGGACGCGGGTGACGGCGAGGTCGAGGTCGGCCTCGCTCAGCGTCCCGGCCTTGACGGCGTCCAGGACGACCCGGGTGCCGGCGCCGCCGGAGGAGGGCATCTCCAGGTCGAGGCCCGCGGCGATCGCGTGGTCGCGGCGGTTGACCGCGCCCCAGTCGGACATGACCAGGCCCTCGAAGCCCCACTCGTCGCGCAGCACGTCGGTGAGCAGCCAGCGGTGCTCGCTGGCGTACCTGCCATTGATCTTGTTGTAGGAGCACATCACCGTCCAGGGCCGCGCCTGGGTGACGACCCGCTCGAAGGCGGGCAGGTAGATCTCGCGCAGGGTGCGCTCGTCGACGTCGGCGGAGACCGTCATCCGGTCGGTCTCCTGGTTGTTCGCGGCGAAGTGCTTGACCGACGCGCCGACGCCCTGGCTCTGCAACCCGTTGACCAGCGCGGCGCCGAGCTCCCCGGCCAGCAGGGGGTCCTCGGAGAAGTACTCGAAGTTGCGCCCGCACAGCGGCGAGCGCTTCATGTTGACGCCGGGCCCGAGCAGCACGGCGACCTCCGCGGCCCGGCACTCGCGGCCGAGCGCCTCGCCGATGCGGGCCAGCAGGCCGGGGTTCCAGGTGGACGCGAGGCCGGCGGCGGGCGGGAAGCAGGTCGCCGGGATGCTGTCGTCGAGGCCGACCTGGTCCGACCCGCCCGCCGGCTTGCGCAGGCCGTGCGGTCCGTCGGTCACCATGACGCCGGGAATGCCGAGGCGCTCGACCGGCTGCGTACGCCAGAAGTCGGCACCGTCGAGGAGTTCGGCCTTCTCCTCGAGGGTCAGCGAGGCGAGCAGGGCGGGGATATCGAGTGTCATCACACGACCGTAACAACGAAAACCTCCGCGCGGAAGTTTTGGCGCCCCTAGGATGGGTCGATGGATGACGCCCAGGAGACGCCGCGCCGCGGCGCGTACGAAAAGGGCGTCCGCAGGCGGCGCGAGATCCTCGACCGCGCGATCGAGGTCTTCGCGGAGCGGGGCGCCGAGGGCACGTCCCTGAGGGCGATCGGCGAGGCGATCGGGGTGTCGCACGCGGCGCTCAAGCACTATTTCGCGTCCCGCGAGGAGCTGCTGATCGAGGTGTACCGGGCCGCGGAGGAGCGCTCGATCGTCGAGGACCGGCTGCCCGCGGGCGTCTCGGTGGTCGGCATCATGACCCACGCGGCGCGCCGCAACCACGGGGTGCCGGGCCTGGTGCAGCTGTACTCGACGCTGGTCGCGGGGGCGCTGGAGGAGGGGAACGAGCTGTCCCGGGCGTTCTTCGGGCGACGGTTCGCCGAGCTGCGACGGTTCCTGGCGGTGAGCGTTGAGGCGGAGCAGCGGGCGGGCCGGATCCGCCCGGACATCGCGCCGGAGGCCGCCGCGGCGCTGATCATCGCCGCCTCGGACGGGCTGCAGACCCAATGGCTGCTCGACCCGCGGATCGACATCGAGAAGTCGCTGGAGCTGCTGGAAGGCCTACTCGGCAGCTGAGTGTCGTACCCGGGCGGCAGAATGACATCGTGCTGGTAGCGGTGGTGTCCGACGACGGGAGTTGGCACGGCTCCGGCCGCTGGCAGGAGCTGCTGCCCGACGGCTCCGCGGCCGGGGAGCCGGAGCGCGTCGCCGATCTCCCGGCCGCCATCGCCGCCCGCGAGGCCGCCGAGCACCCCCGCTGGATCTGGGCGGCGACGACCGACGGCTATCCCACGCTGCTGCGCGCCGGCGTGCGGGTTGGCCGCTGCCACGACATCGAGCTGACCGAGGCGCTGCTGCTCGGCCACGCGGGCCGCTGGGGCGAGCCGCGCGCGCTGCCCGCCGCGTGGGCCCGGCTGACCGGCGGCCCCGTGCCGGCCGACCCGCCGCCGCGCCTGGCCGAGCCGCCGGGCTTCGCGCAGGCCGCCCTCTTCGAGGCCATGACCGGCCCGCCCACGGCCTCCGGCTCGGTGGTGCTCGAGGCCCTGTCCAGGGTCTACGCCGACCAGCACGCCCGCATCCGCGCCACGGGCCGGCCCCGGCGGTTCGGCCTGCTCGTGGCGGCCGAGTCCGCCGGCGCCCTCGTCGGCGCGGAGATGGGCCACGCCGGCCTGCCCTGGAGCGCGGAGATCCACGACCGGTTGCTGCGGGAGCTGCTCGGCGCGCCGCAGCCGGTCGGCCCGCCGCGCCGGCTGGCCGAGCTGGCCGGCGAGGTCAACGCAGCGTTCGGCATGCACGGCCTGCACCCCGACTCGCCGGCCGAGGTGCTGCGCGCGTTCGCCCGCGCGGGCATCGACGTCCCCAACACGCGCGCCTGGGTCCTGCGAAACGTCGAGCATCCCGCGGTCAAGCCCCTGCTCGAATACAAGGAGCTCTACCGCATCTGGACGGCACACGGCTGGGCCTGGCGCGACGCGTGGGTGAGCGAGGGCCGCTTCCGCCCGGAGTACGTGCCCGGCGGCGTGGTCTCGGGCCGCTGGGCCACCCGGGGTGGGGGAGCGCTGCAGGTGCCGAAGGTGGTCCGCCGGGCGGTGGTGGCCGACCCGGGCTGGCGCTTCGTGATCGCGGACGCGGGCCAGCTCGAGCCCCGCGTCCTGGCCGCGGTCTCCGGCGACGCCCGGCTGGCCAAGGCCGGAGCCGCCGGGGATCTCTACGCGGCGCTGGCGACCGACTCGTTCGGCGGCGACCGGGCGAAGGCGAAGGTCGCCCTGCTCGGCGCGATGTACGGACAGACCGGCGGTGCCGCGATCCCGGCGCTGGCGGTGCTGCGGCAGAGCTACCCGACCGCCTTCGAATACGTGGAGGCCGCGGCCCGGACCGGCGAGGCCGGGGGACTGGTGCGCTCGTGGCTGGGCCGCACCTGCCCGCCCGCGTCGACGGCCTGGCGCGACGCGGGCCTCGACCCGCCCGAGGAGTCCGGGTCGGCGGAGCCGCAGGGCGGTGCGCCGGGACGGGCCCGGGGCCGCTTCACCCGCAACTTCGTGATCCAGGCGACGGCGGCGGAGTGGGCCCTGGTCCTGCTCGCGACGCTGCGCACGGCGCTGCGGGGCACCCGGGCGGAGCTGGTGCTGTTCGTGCACGACGAGGTGGGGGTGCACTGCCCGGCCGAGGAGGCGGAGCAGGTGGCGCAGGCGGTCCGGGACAGCGCGGCGAGCGCGGGCGAGCTGCTTTTCGGGGCGACGTCCGTCCGCTTCCCGCTCGACGTGTCGATCGTGCGGTGTTACGCCGACGCGGCCTGATCCTGTCTCGGGGGATGCGCATCGCCGTCTATACCGGCAGACTGGCGCAAATGGATGCGACACCTGTACTCGGCGGCCGGTACGCGCTGCGGGATCAGCTCGGCGCCGGAGGCATGGCCGTCGTGTGGCGGGCCCGTGACCAGGTGCTGGACCGGGAGGTCGCGGTCAAACTGCTGGCCGCCCGGCACGCCGGCGACCCCGACTCGAGACGGCGGATCCACGCCGAGGCCCGGGCCGCCGCCGCGCTGTCGCACCCCAACATCGCCCAGGTCTACGACTTCGGCGAGGCGGAGGACTACTTCGGCCGGATGCCGTACGTCGTCATGGAACTCGTCCGTGGCGGGACCCTGCAGGAGCGGATGACGGCCGGTGAGCTGCCGCCGCGGTTCGCGATGCGGGTGGCCGCCGAGGTCGCGGCGGCGCTGGCCGCGGCGCACGCCGACGGGCTGGTGCACCGCGACATCAAGCCGGCGAACGTCATGGTCACCCCGGCCGGGGTCAAGGTGGTGGACTTCGGCATCGCCGCCGCGATCGATCCGGGCGGCACCGGGGAGCCGGACTTCGAGGTGCTCGGCACGCCGGCATACCTGGCGCCCGAGCGGCTGATCGACGACGCGGTCGAACCGGCCTCGGACGTGTACGCCCTGGGCGTGCTGCTGTACCGGATGCTCTCGGGGCACTCGCCGTGGAGCGCCGACACCACCACGCAGATGCTGACCGCGCACATCTACCTCGATCCCGAGCCGTTGACGCCGCAGCCCGAGGTGCCCGGCTACATCATCGCGCTGTGCAACCGGTGCCTGGCCAAGGACCCCACCGAACGGCCGAGCGCCCGCGAGGCCGCGGCGCTGCTGGCACAGGGCGCCGGGCTGCGCGTCGTCGACGACATTCCCCCGCATCCGCCGGCCGGACCGTGGCGCGACGAGGAGCCGTCCGTCCTGATCCGTCCGAGGGCGGAGCCGGACGCACCACCGGCCGCGACCCCAACCGCCGAGGGTATGCCCGCCTCGGCCCCGACCGCCGCGGCGCCGCCCGCCGAGGCCAGGCCGGCGCACCGCCGCCGGGGCCTGCTGCCGTTCGCCGCCGCCGTGCTGCTCGTGGCGGCCCTCGCCGGGCTCTGGTGGCTGCTCGCCGGCGATGACCGGGCGGACCCTGACGCGGCCGCCGGGGCGCCCGCCGTCAGCCGTTCGGCTCCCGCCGCGGTGCCGTCGGTCGCAAGCAGCGGAAAGGCACCGGCCACACCCGGCGCGGCCACACCCGGCGCGGTCGCACCCGGGACGGTCGCACCCGGGACGGTCGCACCCGGGACGGTCGCGCCGGCCCCGGCGAACGGGGTGCCCACCCGCACGACGACGGGTCCGGTCGCCGCGACGAGCCGCCCCACGCCCAGCCCGACCGCCGAGACCACGCCGCCGCCGCAGGAACGCACGCTCACGTCGGCCGGCGGATCGGTGCGCGCCACCTGCCCCGAGGCCGGCACCGCCCAGCTGCTGTCCTGGACGGCCGCCAGGTCGTACAAGGTGGACGAGGTCGACGCGGGGCCCGCGACCACGACGGTCGCGGTGTTCAAGCACGGCAACGAGCGGGTCCGGATGACCGTCACCTGCACAGGCGGCGTTCCGTCCGCGACACCCTGAGCGACGGGGTCAGCCGTCCGCCCAGGTGTCCAGGTCGAACCGGCTCAGCAGGTGCGGCGCGAACATTCCGAAGATCGACAGCAGCGCCACCAGGGTGAACAACGTGCGCAGCACGAGCACCTCGCCCCGGCCGCCGACCTTCACCGCTATCCCGTTCGGGATGCCGACCATCCGCCACATCCGGCGGCCGGTCGGAATGGGCCACAGGATCGGCACGCCGTTCTTGGTGATCATGTCGCCGAGCAGGTGCACGAAGCAGCCGACGCCCACCGCGAACCCCAGCATCGGGTAGCCGCGATCGCCCGGGAGGTTCGCCGCGGTGAACCACGCGATCACCCCCGACGCCAGCGTCACGATCACCCAGCCGGCCCGTTCCGCCCACTCGTCGAACAGCCCGCGCAGCGCCAGGCCGGCCATGAGGAAGACGACGGCCACCACGGCCCATCTGCCGTAGTTGGCGCACAGCGCCGTCGTGCCCCAGCCGACCAGTCCCGCGAACGGCAGCGTGTGGGTGAACGTGCGGTGCCCGTTGTTGCGGCGCGGGTCCTTGCTGAGCTTCGTCGCCGTGTAGACCCCGAGCGAGACCTTCTCGATCACCTCGGCGACGAACAGGGAGAACACGCCGAAGGTCCGGGCGACCGTCGCGCCGCCCTGGTTGCGGGTCACCTTGCCCGACAGGTCCAGGTCGGGCAGCAGCGCGCCGCCCGCGCAGACGGCCGTGCCGACGGCCACCGCCAGCGCCGACTGCTCGTACCCGGCGAAGTGATCCAGGGCCCAGCTGCCAGCCAGCCAGACGGCCGCCCCCGACAGTGCGTGCGACGGACCCATCATGGTCGTGCCACCCCTCCCCGAGGCCCCCGTTCGCGATGGCGGCCGGGGGTAAACCCGGCCACTGTCGCAGAGCGGGAAGGGGTGTTCAACGACCGCCACAGCTACTGTGGAGTGTTGATGATCACCTGTAGCCGGGTGCGTTCCACGGCGCGACCCGGTGGCGGTAGTAGTGCTCGTGCCGGTGGCCGCCGTACCTGGCGTGTCTCATCAGGCCGATGACCAGGAACGCCAGCGGGATCGCCGGCCAGAAGAAGTGCGCGCCGGAGAGCAGCCACAGCCCGGTCAGCAGGACGGCCGTGACGGCCACGAAACTGGCGTGCCGGCGTACGCCCCGGCGTGTCGCGGCCCGGGCCTGCGGAGTCTCGGCCAGCGCCCGGCGGCCGTTGTCCGGCAGGTCGGCGGTGAGCGGGGCGAGTTCGTCGCGGAACTTCGCCGCGTACACCTGGCCGAGCCGCTCCTCGCCCTCTTCGAGGGTGAGCCGGCCCTCGGCCATCGCGGCCCGCAGAATCTCGGCGACCTGCTCGCGCTCGGTGTCGGAGGTCCGGAGCCGGTTGGGCCCGGACCAGTTGGCGTCGGTGGGATGCACGGTGACCTCCTGGGACGTGGCGGGATCTGACAGACAGCGTGACCGGTCCGCCGCCGGGCCGCGTCGCCCCGGCGGAGCATCCGGTACGCGGCCCGCGGCGCAGCCGCCAGCCCGCGGGGTACCACCCGGGGAGTACGCCGGGCGCACCCGTACCACGCGGGGCGCAGGCCCGCGTCGTCGTCGCGCGGATGCCCGGGTGAGCTGCGGTGCCGTAGGTTCGAGACGTGCGCAACCCGGGCCGGCAGCACCCGCCTCGGCGACCGGATCGAGCCGGCCGCCGGGCCCGCCGCGCCGCGCCGCCGGCCTGGTTCGACGCGATCGAGGCGCACGCCGGAGCGCACGGTTCCGTCCCGGCCGGCGCGCCCGCCGACGAGCACGGCGGGCCGCCCGGTCGTTTCCGGCCGGGCGGCCGGCCCGAGGGCTGGGGCCGGCGACCGCGGCAGGCGCCCTGGCTCGGCGCGGTCATCGCGGCGCTCTGTTTCCACGTGTTCGGCAACTGGACGCAGGCCACTGCCCTGTCCCGCCCGGCCGACGTCGTCGCGTGCGCGCTGCTGCTCATCGGCCCGCTCGCGCTGGCCTGGCGCGGCCGCGCCCCGATCGTCGTCCTCGCCGTCTGCGGCGCTGCCACGATCGGCTTCGCCGCGCTGTCGACCCCGGCGTGGAGCTACGCCGTCGCGCCCGTCATCGCGCTCTTCAGCGCGGTCAAGGCGGGCCGCCGCCGCGCCGCGGTGGCCGTCGCCGCCGCAGGCTACCTGACCTATCTGACCGTGACCTGGTTCGGCGGCGCGTTCGGGCTGCCGGCGGCGGCCCGTCCCGACCTGCGCGACACCGTCCTCATCGGCCTCGGGCTCGCCCTGACGGTCTTCCTCGGCAGCGCCGCCCGGGCCCGGGCCATCTACCTGGCCGAGATGACCAAGGCCAGGGCCGAACGGGCCCGGGCCAGGGAGGAACAGGAACGCCGCCAGGCCTCCGACGAACGGCTGCGCATCGCCCGCGAGCTGCACGACGTGCTCGGCCACCACCTGTCGTTGATCAACGTGCAGGCCGGGGTCGGGCTCCACCTGATGGACAACCGCCCCGAGCAGGCCCGTGAGGCCCTCGCCGCGATCAAGACGGCGAGCTCCGAGGCGCTGCGCGAGGTGCGGGCGGTGCTCGGCGTGCTGCGCCCCGAGGAGGAGGCCGCGCCCCGCCAGCCCGCACCGGGCCTGGGCCGGCTCACCGATCTCACCGCCGACGCGGGCCTGCCGGTGACCACGACGACGGTGGGTGAGCGGCGCGAGCTGCCGGCGGAGGTGGACCGCGCGGCCTACCGGATCGTCCAGGAGGCGCTGACCAACGTGCGCCGGCACGCGGAAGCGGGCGCGGCCGCGACGGTCTCGGTCACCTACGCGGAGAACGAGATCCGCCTGTCGATCCGCAACGACGGCCCGGCGGCGAAGGAGCCGCCGGACGGCGCCGGCGGTAGCGGCATCGCCGGGATGCGCGCCCGCGCGGCCAGCCTGGGCGGCACCCTCGCGGCGGGCCCGCCGCCGGCGGGCGGCTACCTGGTCTCGGCGGTGCTGCCGACAGCGACGGGGGAGAACGCATGATCAAAGTCCTGCTCGCCGACGATCAGGTCCTGGTCCGGGCCGGCTTCCGGGCGCTGCTGAACGCCGAGCCGGACATCGAGGTGGTCGCGGAGGCGGGCGACGGCCTCGAGGCGGTGCGCCTGGCCGGGCAGACGCGGCCCGACGTGGTGCTGATGGACATCCGCATGCCCGGCGTCGACGGCCTGGAGGCGACCCGCCGCATCGCCGCCGACCCGGCGCTGAGCGGTACCCGGGTCGTCATCCTCACCACGTTCGAGCTGGACGAGTACGTCTTCGAGGCGTTGCGCACCGGCGCCTCCGGGTTCCTGGTCAAGGACACCGAGCCGGTCGAGCTGCTCCGCGGCGTGCGCGCGGTCGCCGGCGGCGACGCGCTGCTGTCCCCGAGCGTCACCCGCCGGGTCATCGGCGAGTTCGCCGCCCCGGGCGGGCGCGGGCGTCCCGCGCTGCCGCCGGAGGAGGCCGAGCGCCGGCTGGCGCAGCTCACCGAGCGCGAACGCGAGGTGATGGTCCTGGTCGGCGAGGGCCTGTCCAACGACGAGATCGCGGGCCGCCTCATGATCAGCCCGGCGACGGCGAAGACCCATGTCAGCCGCACGATGGTCAAGCTCGGCGCCCGCGACCGCGCCCAGCTGGTGGTCTACGCGTACGAGGCGGGCCTGATCCGTCCGGGCTGGCTCGCCTGAACCGGCTCAGATGCCGGCGATCTCGCCTTCGCCGGGCTGTGCGAACCAGGCCGGGGCGTCCTCCTCCAGCGAGGTGCGGATCCGGACCAAGGCGAACGGGTTCAGCTCCGGCAGGGCGTCGGGCGCGAACCAGCCCACCGCGATCGACTCGGAGTCGTTGACCCGGGCCTCGCCGCCGACCGCGCGGCAGCGGAACCAGGTGTTGACCATGTGGCAGTGATCGCCGTTCGGGTAGACCACCTGGTGCAGGGCGACGCCCGCCACGCGTTCGATCTTCACCTCGACGCCGGTCTCCTCGAGCACCTCGCGCACCAGCGCGTCCGCGGGCTGCTCGCCGGGGTCCATCATGCCGGCGATGACCGACCACTGCTGGTTGTCGCTGCGCTGGCCGAGCAGGATCTCGCCGCGGTCGTTGAGCACGATCGCGCTGACGGTCGGAAACATGATCACGCCCTGGCCGAACTTGGCACGCAGGTTCTTCACATAGTCAGATGCAGACACGCCGCGACCCTAACGAACCTCAGCCCGCCCGCAGCACGGCCTGGCCGGCGTAGAGCACGGCCAGCGCGATGGCCAGCCCGCCGAGCACCAGCCGCAGCGCGCGCTCGGGCAGCCGGGGCTGCAGGTGGGCACCCAGGTAGCCGCCGATGAGCCCGCCGACCCCGCACAGGATCCCGACGCCCCAGTCCGGCGCGATGTCCCCGCGCCCGGTCAGCGCGAGCACCGCGAACGCCGCCGCCCCGGCGACGGACGTGACGAAGGTCGACGCCAGCGCCGCCGGCGCGACCACCGCCATCGGCATGCCGCGGCCGACCAGGACGGGACCGATGATGGAACCGCCGCCGATGCCGTAGATGCCGCCGACCACCCCGACGCCCAGCGCCAGGCCGGCGATACCCCGGCGCGACACCGGGTCGGCACGGGGCTCCGGCGCGGGCGGGCGCAGGCAGAGCCACAGGCCGAGGGGCAGCAGCAGGAGGCTGACGATCAGCCGGAACACGTCTGGACCGGGCACGACGAAGACCCGTACGACCGCGCCGACGACCACGCCCGGCAGGGTGCCCACCAGCAGCAGCCGGGTCAGCGGGCTGGCGAGGCTGCCGCGCCGGCGGTACCGCAGCAGCGCGCCCGGGCCGGACACCACGTTGAACAGCAGATTCGTGGGCGTCACCGCCGGATTCGGCACCGCGAGCACGCTCAGCTGGACGGGGAGCAGGAACACCGCCCCGGAGACGCCCACCGGGGTGGTCACGACCGAGATGACCAGTCCGGCCGCGATGCTCAGCAGGGCCTCGGTCCATGTCACCGTGGAACCCTCGCACAGGTCCCCGGTGACCCCCGGCCCCGGGACCTCGTCCGTTAGTGTTCGTAACACCTGTCAGTAACAATGCGAGTGTTCCGGGCGGACGAGGGAGGTGGGCGACGGCGTGGCGGAGCGCGAGCGCCTGGCCCAGGCCGACTCCGGGGAGCAGCCTTGGCGTGCCTGGGGCCCCTACCTCGCCGAGCGGGCGTGGGGCACGGTCCGGGAGGACTACAGCGAGCACGGCACCGCCTGGGACTACTTCCCGCACGACCACGCGCGCTCGCGGGCGTACCGGTGGAACGACGACGGCATGGCCGGGGTCTGCGACGACCGGCAGACGTTCTGCTTCGCACTGGCCCTCTGGAACGGCCGGGATCCGATCCTCAAGGAGCGGATGTTCGGCCTCGGCGGCGACGGCGGCAACCACGGCGAGGACGCCAAGGACTACTGGTGGTACCAGGACTCGACGCCGACCCACTCGTGGATGAGCTGGCGCTACCACTATCCGCAGGCACCCTTCCCATACGACGAGCTGGTCCGGGTCAACGGTCACCGGTCGCGGGAGGAACCCGAGTTCGAGCTGATCGACACCGGCGTCTTCGACGAGGACCGGTTCTGGGCCGTCACCGTCGACTACGCCAAGGCCGGCGTCGACGACATGTGCATCGTCGTGACCGTCTCCAACCGCGGCCCCGACGCGGCGACGCTGCACGTGCTGCCGTCGCTGTGGTTCCGCAACACCTGGTCGTGGGGTCTGCCGAACCGGCAGGTCCCGGTCATCGAGGGCGGCGCCGGACGGCTCGCCGGGCAGCACCGCAGCCTCGGCCACATCACGCTCGAGGGCGAGGGCGGCCCACCCGCGCTGATGTGCGACAACGAGACCAACGCGCAGCGCCTCTGGGGCCTGCCGGGCACGAGCACGTACCCGAAGGACGGCATCAACGACCACCTCGTGGCCGGCGCGCCGACCGTCAACCCGGCCGGCGTCGGCACCAAGGGCGCGCTGCACTACGAGCTGACGCTGGGCCCGGGTGAGACCCGCGAGATCCGGCTGCGGCTCGCCCGGTCCGACGAGGCGACCGGCCCGCTCGACCTCGGCGACGGTTTCGCCGCCGTGGTCCGCGACCGGCGGGACGAGGCCGACGCCTACTTCGCCGAGCTGATCCCCGCCGCCGCGTCCGCCGAGGAGGCGGCCGTCGTCCGGCAGGGCATCGCCGGGCTGATGTGGGGCAAGCAGTTCTACCACTTCGACGTCAAGCAGTGGCTGAGCGGCGACCCCGGCTCCGCGCCTCCGCCGCCGGGCCGGCGCTACGGGCGCAACAACGCCTGGTGGCACATGAACAGCTTCGACGTCATCTCGATGCCGGACCCCTGGGAGTACCCCTGGTACGCGGCGTGGGACCTGGCGTTCCACTGTGTCTCGATCGCCCGCGTCGACCCCGGCTTCGCCAAGTCGCAGCTGCTGCTGTTGCTGCGCGAGTGGTACATGCACCCCAACGGGCAGATCCCCGCGTACGAGTGGTCGTTCGGCGACGTGAACCCGCCGGTGCACGCCTGGGCCGCGCTGCGGGTCTTCGAGATCGACGGCGGCCGCGACCACGACTTCCTCGCCCGGATCATGCACAAGCTGCTGCTGAACTTCACCTGGTGGGTCAACCGCAAGGACGTCGGCGGCAACAACGTCTTCGAGGGCGGCTTCCTCGGCCTGGACAACGTCGGCCCGTTCGACCGCTCCGCGGCGCTGCCCGTCGCCGGCGTGCTGGAGCAGTCCGATGGCACCGGCTGGATGGCCATGTACGCCCTCAACCTGCTCGACATGTCGATCCGCCTCGCGCTGCACGACCGCACCTACGAGGACATGGCCACGAAGTTCTTCGAGCACTTCGCGTACATCGCCGAGGCGGCGTACCGGCAGGGGCTCTGGGACGACGAGGACTGCTTCTTCTACGACGTGCTGCGGCTGCCCGACGGGCACCGGATGCCGCTCAAGGCCCGTTCCATCGTCGGGCTGCTGCCGCTGGCCGCCACCACCAGGCTCAGCGCCGGCACCCTCAACCGGCTGCCCGGGCTGGGCGCGCGGCTGCGCTGGCTGCTCTCCAACCGGTCCGAGTACGCCGACGTGATCAGCGCCCGGCGGCTCTCGCCCGACGGCCGCCAGCAGCGGCTGCTCTCCATGGTGGGCCAGGACCAGCTGCTGCGGATCCTGGCCCGGATGCTCGACCCGGAGGAGTTCCTCTCCCCGTACGGACTCAGAACGCTGTCGCGCTCGCACCGCGAGAAGCCGTTCACGGTGTCGCTCGGAGGCTCCGAGTTCACGGTCGGCTACGAGCCGGCGGAGAGCACGAGCGGGCTGTTCGGCGGCAACTCGAACTGGCGCGGTCCGGTCTGGATGCCGGTCAACTACCTGCTCATCGAGGCGCTGCGCGAGTTCGCGGCGTTCTACGGCCCCGACCTCATGGTGGAGTATCCGACCGGTTCGCAGACGAAGATGCCGCTGAGCGCGGTCGCCGACGACCTGTCCCGGCGGCTGATCTCGCTGTTCGTGCCGGACTCGTGGGGCCGCCGGCCGATCTACGGCGCCTCCGAGGTCTTCCAGAACCATCCGGACTGGAAGGACCTGATCGCGTTTCCCGAGTACTTCCACGGCGACAACGGCGCGGGCCTGGGCGCCTGGCACCAGACCGGCTGGACGGCGCTGGTGGTGGACCTGATTCTGACCCTGCATCGATAGGATCGCCCACATGGAGTTCGGTGTCGGTTACTTCCCCACCCATGACGGCATCGGTCCCGGTGCGCTCGCCCGGCAGGTCGAGGAGCGCGGACAGGACGCCCTCTTCTTCCCCGAGCACACCCACATCCCGGCCAGCCGCGAGACACCCTACGGTGACGGCAGCCGCGAACTGCCCAGCAAGTACTGGCACTGCTACGACCTGTTCGTCGCGCTGACCGCGGCGGCGACCGCGACCAGCCGGCTGCGGATCGGCAGCGGCGTGTGCCTGGTCGTCGAGCGCGACCCGATCATCACCGCCAACGAGGTCGCCAGCGTCGACCACCTCTCCGGCGGCCGTTTCGAGTTCGGCGTCGGCGCCGGCTGGAACCGCGAGGAGATGGCCAACCACGGCACCGACCCGCGTACCCGGATGGCCCTGCTCGGCGAGCGGGTGCAGGCGATGCAGGCGATCTGGACGCAGGAAGAGGCGTCCTACTCGGGGGAGTTCGTGAACTTCGACCGGATCTGGTCGTGGCCCAAGCCGGTAGGAAACCCGTGGCCGCCCGTGCTTGTCGGCGGCGGCGGCCCCACGGTGCTGGACCGCGTGCTGGCCTGGGGCGACGGCTGGCTCCCACAGTGGTTCGACCAGGACCTGTTCACCCGGATCGCCGAGCTGGAGGCCCGCGCGGACCGGCCCATCCAGGTGCAGGTGATGAGCGTGCCGGCGCAGCCGAAGGCACTTGAGCAGCTGGCGAACGCGGGCGTGCGGCGCGCCTTCTACTGGCTGCCCTCCGGGCCGTGGGACGTGGTCGAGCCCAGGCTGGAGAAGTGGGAGAAGGCGATCGCCGAACTGACCGGCCGCTGAGCGCTCGGGCTCGGTGACGGTCGCGTCACTTTGACGCTCGTCACTATTGACGAAGATCGGATTAAGCCCCTAGTTTCTGTGCCACGCGCTTGCCTGACGGGGGCAGAGCAGCGTCGATCCCCTGGGCTCGTTCGCACGCTCGATGAACCCTGCTTCGGAGACAAGTCTCAGCACGGTTCACGGGGGAGATTCATCGTGTCGATGGCGCATGCCCGGATTGCGCTCGGCTCCACAATGGCGGTTCTCGCCACCTTCCTGTCCGCGGTCGGCCTGCCCGGTGCGGCCCAGGCGGCGGCTTGCCCCTCGGGCGTGGCCGCGGATCAGGCGCCGGCGGCCGAGAGCGAGGCGTCCGCGCAGCGGCTCGCCGCCCTCTGCGGCAAGCCGGTCGAGGTCCTCGCCGAGGCGGACGAGACGACGAAGGTGCTGGCGCAGCCGTCCGGCAACTTCACCCTCGAGTCCTACCTCGAGCCGCAGCGGGTCGAGCGCGGCTCGCGCTGGATCGACCTCGACACGGACCTCGAACGGGGCGCCGACGGCCGATACCGGCCGCGGGCCGCGGCGGACGTGTCCTTCTCCGCGGGCGGCACCGGCCCCCTCGCGACCTACCGCGAGGGTGGCACCGACTTCACCCTGACCTGGCCCGCCGCCCTGCCGGCCGGCGTGGTCGGCGGCGACTCGGTCACCTACCCGGACGTCTACCCCGGCGCCGACCTGGTGGTGCGGGCCGTGGCCGGCGGCTTCTCGCACGTCCTGGTGGTGCGTACCGCCGAGGCGGCCGCGAACCCGGAGGTCCGCGAGACCTCCTACGCGATCGGCGGCTCCGCCGCCGTGACCGAGGCGAACGACGAGATCGTCATCAAGGGCCCGGCCGGCGTGGTGGCCGGCGCGTCCCGCGCGACGGCCTGGGACTCCGCCCGCACGGTCCGCGTGCCCTCGTCGCCGGCCCTGCGCAAGCAGTACGACGGCGCGGTCAGGTCGGCGGCGGCGGACCCGTCGACGGCGGCGGCCCCGGGCGGGCTGGCCCGGCGGTCGGGCCTCGACGTGCGCGTTGCCGACCGCCGGCTCACCGTGCGGGTCGCCGACGACCTGCTGTCCGGGCAGGCCACCTTCCCGGTCTATATCGACCCGACGTACTCGAAGTACTACCAGAAGTGGATCCCGGTCTCGAAGTCCAGCCCGGGCTCGAAGTGGGTGTCCGGCAACAGCTGGCCGCGCGACGTGATCCGGATCGGGTCCAACTTCGACAACTACTCCGACGTGTGGCGCGCGCACATGCAGTTCGACATCAGCACGCTCCGCGGCAAGCGGCTGATCAAGACGCCGAGCGTCGACGCCTACCTGCTGCACAGCGCCTGGTGCGCCGGTGAGCCGCTGGCGCTCTGGCAGACCAACGCCATCGACGGCAACACCCCGACCTGGAACGGGATGAACGGCAAGTGGCTGCACGGCGCCGCGCTGCAGACCAAGACGGTCAAGGTGAACAGCGCGTGCGGCGGCGGCCAGAAGCCGGCCTGGGTGAAGTTCAACGCCTCCGGGGTCAAGACCCACGTGCAGCGGCACGCGGACGCCGACTACACCACGATCACGTTCGGTCTGCGGGTGCCGAGCGAGAGCGGCGGGCACTGGATCAAGGCGGAGCGCGGCAAGGTCAAGCTGACCGCCGAGTACCAGTCGAAGCCGACCACGCCCAAGGCGGTGCGCACGGCGCCGGGCGGCGCCTGCGCGGCCTCACCCGGGCCCTGGATCAACGACAGCACGCCGGCGCTGTACGGCACGGCGATCGATGCCGACAACTCCGTGAAGATCGTCTTCGATCTGAACGGACCGACGAACCCGGGCGAGAAGACGTCCGCCGCGACGGGCTCCGGCAAGGAGGGGAACTGGACTTCGCCGGTCCTGGCCGACGGCAGCTACAGCTGGCGGGTGTACGGCACGGACGGCACCGACAAGACCGGCTGGAGCTCCACCTGCTACTTCCGGCAGGACCACACGGCGCCGACCCTGCCGGTGATCACCCGGACCTCGGGCGCGCCGGAGCTGAACAAGCCGGTCACGCTCAGCTTCTCGTCGACCGATGCCCTCTCCGGCATGAAGCGCTTCGAGTACGGCATCGGCGTCGACGTCAAGGAGACCCCGCTCGACGCCCCGTCCGGCAAGGCGACCATGACGTTCACGCCGGAGAGCGGCCGCACGCAGATCTACGTCTGGGCCCGGGACAACGCCGGCAACTACTCCAGCCGCGCGATCTACAACGTCTTCACCGGGCGGGTCACGCCGATCCAGCCGATGGCGGTCTGGCGGATGACCTACGACCTGCGCGACGACTCGGGCACCACCGACGATTCCGGCAGCCTCGACCTCGCGGCCGACCAGAAGGACCTGCGCTGGACCGCGACGGCCGCGCCGACCTACACGAGCGACAACGTGGGCCGCGGCGGCGCTGCCCTCGAACTCACGGGCGGCGCCTGCGCGACGACGATCCCGGTCGTGCGCAGCGACGCGGAGTTCACCGCGGCGGCCTGGGTGAAGCTGACCAACAAGTCCGCCAACCGGACCGTGCTGGCGATCGCCGGCACCAACGCCGCGGCCTGGACGCTCGGCTACGACTCGGCCTCCGACCGGTGGGAGACCGCGATCACCAACGCCGACGCGACGTCGGTGACCCGCACCATCGCCCGCGGCACCACCTCGCCGACGCTCAACGCCTGGCAGCACCTGGCGGCCAGCGTCGACCCGGCCGGCAAGGTGCTCCGCCTGTACCTGGGCGGCAAGATCGTGGCCGAGACGGCGATCGCGGCCCTGCCATGGCGCGGCGCCGCCCGTACGCTGGTCGGCTGCGGCGGCACCGCCACCGCGACCAACAATCCGATGATCGGCGCCGTCGACCAGGTGGCGGTCTGGAGCGGCCTGCTGACCGAGTCGCAGGTCGGGGCCGCCGCCAACGAGTTGCCGGCCGGCATCTCCGGCGCCTGGCAGCTGCGGCAGAGCGGCGCCGACTTCGCCGAGCACGGCTACGACCTGACCGTCCCGGAGCCCGTGGTGCCGGAGCCGACCCCCGAGCCGACGCCGGAGCCGACCGAGGAGCCGGAGCCCACCGGGGAGCCGACGCCGGAGCCGACCGAGTCCGGCGACCCGACCGAGCCGGAGCCCACCGGCGACCCCGAGGTGCCCGAGGAGACCGAGGAACCGACGGAGGATCCGAAGCCGGAGCCCACCCCGACCACGCCGCCGGCGCCGATGGAGTGGACCGACGACCAGTACGCCCGGCCCGACTCGGCCTGGTACGTCAGCGGTGACCGGTGCGCGACCAGCCCGCGTTCCGTGGTGCGCAGCAACGAGTCGTTCTCCCTCGCGGTCTGGGCCCGGCTCGACGACACCAGCGCGATGAACCAGACGATCATCGGGGCCGACGGCACCCGGGTCAGCGGCTGGTTCCTCGGCGCCCGGGTCAACGGGCAGGGCGTTCCGTTCTGGTCGCTGATGATGAAGGCGTCCGACAGCGAGACGGCCGCCTCGGAGTGGGCCTACTCCACCACCGACGCCTTCGCGGCGACCGTCGGCAAGTGGACCCACCTGGTCGGCGTCTACAACGCCACGGCCAAGACCATGACCCTGTACGTCAACGGGGCGAAGGCCACGACGGTGGCGCGGTCCGGCGCAAACTGGAGCGCGCCCGGCCCGCTCACCGTCGGCTGCGCCAAGTACGCCGGCGCGCACAGCGACTACTTCCGCGGCGCGCTCACCGACGTGCGGGTCTGGCGTGGTGCGCTCACCGAGGCCGAGGCGATCGCCGTCAAGGGCTCCAACCCGCCGGTGAGGCTCGAGGGCATGTGGCCGCTGGAGGGTCCGCGCGCCGAGGAACCGACAAACCTCGAGGACCGCTCCGGCAACGCCCGGCACCTCTCCGTCGCCGGCGAGTACGGCTGGGAGCAGGACCGGTTCGCCAGCCGGCAGGGCGCGCTCGGCCTGGCGCTGGCCGCCGGCTCCTGCGCGGAGGCCGCCGGCCCGGCGGTCCGCACCGACGGCTCGTTCTCGGTCGCCGCGTGGGTCGCGCTTGACGAACTGAGCGGCACCCGCACCGTGGTGTCGCAGTCCGGCGGCGTCCGGCAGGGCTTCCGGATCGAGTACTTCGGCGAGGCCAACCGCCTGCGGGTGGTGATGCCGAAGAGCGACGCCGACGGCGCACCGCTGGTCGAGGTCCGCTCGCTGGAGGCGCCGGCGGCCGGCACCTGGACGCACGTCGCCGCGGTCTACGACCTGCCGGCCAAGAAGCTGCGCTTCTACGTCGACGGCGAGCCGCAGGGCGACGGGGTGAGCGTGTCGTCCGCGCCGTGGCACGCCGCCGGCCCGCTGACCGTCGGCTGCACCGGGTCCACCGACGGCCGCCGCTCCAACTACCTCGGCGGCGTCGTGGACGACGTCCGGGTCTGGAGCTCCACGGTCGACCCCGACCTCTTCGGCACCTTCGCCCACGCCTGATTCCCGGAGACATCGATGACACAGAAACAGGCATGGTTCTCACCGGGCCGCCGCAGGTTCGCCCTGGGCGCCGCGGCCCTCATGGTCACCGGTCTCCTCACCTACCACTGGGTGGCGCCGGAGTTCATCGGCGAGCGGGACGTGGAGTCCGTCGCCGCCAAGGACTTCGGCACGGTACGGGTGACGCCGGTACCGCTGCCGGCTGACGGGGGCACGTGGACCGGGCCCGCCAAGGGCCGGTGGCCGGCCGCCGGTTCCACCGAGATCGCACTCACGGGTTCCGCCGGCCGGGCGGTGTCGGCCAAGGCCGGCTCGATCCCGGTGACGGTCAAGGCGGTTCCGGGCAAGAAGGCCCCGGACCGGGTACGGGTGTCCACGCTGCCCGAGGAGCAGTCCACCAAGCTGGGCGTCAGCGGCCCGGTCATCGCGGTGGAGGTCGACAAGTCGGGCGACCTCGAGACCACCGTCGACTACGGCGACTTCGCCGATCTGTACGGCGGCGGCTGGGCGGGCCGGCTGAACCTGGCCCAGCTGCCGTCCTGCGCGGCCACCACGCCGGAGCGGCCGGAGTGCCAGGAGGCGACGCCGCTGCGTGCCGCGAAGGGCGGTCAAAGGCTCGCTGCCGGGCTGACCGTTTCGAGCGCCGCGCCGACGGTGATGACCCTCGCGGCGGACACCGAGTCGGGCGAGGGCGACTACAAGGCCAGCGACCTGCAGGCGTCCGGCTCGTGGACGGCCGGCGACGGTTCCGGCGGGTTCAGCTACACCAATGCGATCAAGCTGCCGCCGGCGCCGGGCCCGACGCCGGAGGTCGCGCTCAGCTATTCGTCGCAGATGGTCGACGGCCGGATGGCCGGCAACAACAACCAGGCGTCCTGGGCCGGCGACGGCTGGGACTACTCGCCGGGCCTGATCGAGCGCAGCTACGTCGGCTGCGCCGACGACCTGGACAAGGCCGACGACAAGGACCCGAACAACAAGGAGAAGAAGACCGCCGACCAGTGCTGGAAGGACAAGTCGCCGAATATCACGGTCTCTCTCGGCGGCAGCAACGCCACGCTGATCAAGGACGACGCCACCGGCGCCTGGCGGGCGGCGCAGGACGCCAACTGGAAGGTCGAGCACGAGGGTGCGGTCGCGGACAAGGACTCCGCCACCACCGAGCGCTGGGTGATCACGACTCCGGACGGCACGCGGCACTTCTTCGCCGGCGAGGTCGCCACGTCGGTCTCGCGGCTGACCGTGCCGGTCTTCGGTAACCACGCGGGTGAGTACTGCCACGCCACCGCGTTCAAGGACTCCTCCTGTCAGCAGGCCTGGCGCTGGCTGCTCGACAAGGAGATCGACGTCAACGGCAACATGACCCGGTACTACTACAGGAAGGAGACCGGGCACTACGGCGCCGCCGGCGACAAGGCCAACCGGGTCTCCTTCGACCGGGGCGGCAACCTCGAGCGCATCGAGTACGGCCTGAACACCGCCTACCCGGATGTCGCGGCGACGGCGCGGGTGGTCTTCAGCACCGCCAACCGCTGCTTCGCCGATGAGTGCTACAAGGACGACAAACCGGTCAAGGCGAACTGGCCGGACGTGCCGTGGGACAAGGAGTGCACCGCCGAGCCGTGCACCGACAAGTTGGCGCCGGTCTTCTTCTCGATCAAGCGGCTCACCAAGATCACCACGGAGATCCGCAGCGGTAGCTCCTTCAACCCGGTCGAGTCCTGGACCCTGGACCAGGAGTTCAAGGCCCCGAAGGCGGCGCAGTCCGCATCGCTCTGGCTCAAGTCGATCACCCACGCCGGCCACGTCGGCGGCACCATCACCGACCCGCCGGTCTCCTTCACCGGCGTCGAGCTGGCCAACCAGGTCAACGCGATCGCCGGCGCGGCACTGTTCTCCCGCTGGCGAATCGACAACATCCGTACCGAGTCCGGTGCCGACATCCACGTCACCTACTCCGACCCGGACTGCGACGCCGGCGATCTGCCGGACGTCACCACCAACAGCCGGCTCTGCTACCCGGTCTACTGGACCCCAGACGGCTACTTCGAGCCGACCCGGGACTGGTTCCGTAAGTACGTCGTCCGGGAAGTCACACACAGCGACCGGACGGCAGACCAGCCACCGATCACCACCCGGTACGAATACTCCACTGACGGTGGCGGCACCAACGTCCTGTGGGGCTGGGACGACGGCGAATTCCTCAAGAAGAAGCATCGGACGTACGGCCAGTGGCGCGGGTACTCCCAGGTCACCGCCCGAATCGGGCAGAGCGACACGGGTCGGGTGCTGGCCACCCGCAAGCGCTTCTACCGCGGTCTCGACGACCAGCCGCTGCCGGCCGACAAGACCCGCAGCGTCCAGGTCACCGACTCGGCCGGTAGGACTTACACCGATCACCCGGCGCTGGCCGGCTCGCTGCTGGAGGAGGCGAAGCTCGACGGCACCGCCGTGGCCGAGGCGCAGTCCACTGCTTACTGGGTCAAGCAGACCGCGGTCCGGGCCCGCACCGGCGGCAGCGACAAGTCCTACCGAATCGCGCCGTCGACGCAGAAGAGCCGCAGACTCATGGCCCCGGGCGTCTGGCAGCAGACCGAGACGCGGACCGAGTACAGCGATGAAGGCCAGGCCGAGTCGATCTCGGAGCTGGGCGACACGGACAAGGCCGGGGACGAGACCTGTACCCGCCTCACCTATGTCAACAACGACGACCCGTGGCTGCGCGGGCGGGTCTCCCGGGAGGAGAAGGTCGCCAAGGCCTGCACTGCAGCGGTGTCCCGGCCGGCGGACCTGATCTCGGACGTCAAGACTTACTACGACAAGTCCGAAACGCACGGCTCGGCGCCGACC
Source organism: Actinoplanes sp. NPDC049118 (assembly GCF_040648555.1). Lineage (NCBI taxonomy): Bacteria > Bacillati > Actinomycetota > Actinomycetes > Micromonosporales > Micromonosporaceae > Actinoplanes > Actinoplanes sp. NPDC049118. The sequence goes on along the minus strand of NZ_JBEZDY010000027.1, from coordinate 72,701 downwards.
AAGGGCCAGGTGACCCGGGTTGACACGCTGAACACCTGGACGAGCGGCGCCCCGGTCTACACGACGACCGGACGCACCGGCTATGACGGGCTCGGCCGGGAGAACAGCAAGACCGACGAACTCGGCAAGGTCACGACGACCACCTACACGCCGGCCGGGCCGGGCCCGGTCACCCAGACCAGGACGCTCAACCCGCTCAAGCACGAGGTGATCACCGACCAGGACCCGGCCTGGGCCGAGCCCACGTCGATCCTGGACGCCAACAAGAAGCGCACCGATCTCGCGCACGACGCGATGGGCCGGCTCGCCAAGGTCTGGCTGCCCGGTCGGGCCAAGGCCACGGCCACGCCGAGCATGGAGTTCGACTACAAGATCCGCAACGACGGCCCGCTCGCGGTGACCACCAGGCGGCTCGGCCCGAACGGGAACTACCTCACCGAGGTCGGCCTGTTCGACTCCCTCTACCGGTCGATCCAGACTCAGGAGGTCGCCCAGAAGACCAAGGAAGGCAAGGACGCCCGACTGGTCAGCACGACCGGCTACAACGACCGCGGCCAGGTCGAGTTCAAGTCGGACGAGAACTACGGCGAGGGCAGACCGAGCATCGAGCGGGCCAGGATCGAGCCCGGCGAGGACCGTAGCCGGACGGTCTCCACCTACGACCGGCTCGGCCGGGTCGTCGAGGAGGCGCTCTGGTCGAACAACACCAGGAAGTGGAGCACCTTCACCGCGTACGGCGGCAACCCGGCGGGCTGGCAGACCGCGGTCACCCCGCCGGCCGGTGGCACCCCCAGCGCGACCATCGAGAACGCCGCCGGCGACGTCGTCGAGAAACGGGAGTTCCACGGCTCGCGGCCCGAGGGCGACTTTGACGCGACGAAGTACACCTACTCGCCGCGCGGTGACCTGGCCACGGTCGCCAAGGGCGCCTTCACCTGGGAGTACGAGTACGACCTGCGCGGGCGTGAGGTCAAGACGACCGACCCGGACAAGGGCATCACGACCGTCGAGTACAACAACGCGGACGACGTCACCAAGTCGACCGACGCCAAGGGCGACGTGGTCTCGACGACCTACGACGACCTCGGGCGGCAGAAGGAACGCCTCTTCAACGGCGTCAAGGCGGCCGCCTGGACCTACGACACCGTGGCGAAGGGCCACCCGACGAAGTCGACGTCGATCGTCAACGGGTTCTCCTTCAGCAAGGAGATCTTCGAGTACAACGACGCATACCAGGTCGTCGACGAGGAATCGGTCATCCCGGCTATGCCCGGCCTGACCGCGCTCGCCGGGACCTACGTCACGACGAACACGTACACGGTCAACGGCCTGCCGTTCCGCTCCAGCCTGCCCAAGGTCGGGCCGATGGAGAAGGAAGGCATCACCCGCACCTACGACGACCTCGGCAACGTCGTCAAGCTCGCCGGCACCTCGTCGCCCTCCGGCACGACCCGCACCTACGTCGACCGGACCACCTACTCGCCGTACGGCGAGGTGCTGAACCGCTGGCTCGGCACACCCGTCGGCGACAAGCCGCAGGCGTACCAGAACTACGTCTACGACGACGTGACCCGCAGGCTGTCGGAGTTCTACTTCGACCGGGACGGCACGGTGCCCAACGTCGCCGCGCTCAAGTACGAGTACGACGACGCCGGCAACGTGCTGTCGATGGCCAACCGGCCGGTCGACGCGGACAACAACCCTCGCCCCGGCGAGGCTGACGTGCAGTGCTTCGACTATGACCACCTGCGGCGGCTCACCCAGGCCTGGTCGCAGGCGTCCACCGGTTGCGAAACCCCGGCGGCCGGCGGCAAGGCTCCGTACTGGAAGTCGTGGACCTTCGACCAGCACGGTTCGCGGGACACGACAACCGACCACGTGACCGGCAAGACGTCGGACTACGGCTACGACGCCACCACGCACGCCCTGCGCACGGTCACCACCGGTGACCAGGTCGAGCACTACGACTGGGACGAGCGCGGCAACCTCGAATACCGCAAGATCGGTGACCGGTCCGAGACGTTCACCTGGAGCCCGCACGGCAAGCTGACCAAGATCAGTGGCCCCGAGGGCGACACCACCATGGTGTACGACGTCGACGGCAACCGGATCGCGCGGGTCGACCCGGGCGGCGCGGCCACCGTGTTCGTCTACGGCCACGAGTACACGACGACGCCCACCCAGGGAACCGGCGCGACGCGGTACTACGAGCACGCCGGTGACACCATCGCCTCGCGGACCGACACCACCACCCGCAAGGGCGACATCATCTGGCTCGGGTCGGACCAGCAGGACTCGGCGACCTGGGCGGTCAACTCGGCCACCCGCGCCGCGACGATCAGATACAACGACCCGTACGGGAACGCCCGCGACGCCTCCGCCGCGGTGCAGTGGCCGGCCGGTCAGCGCGGCTTCGTCGGCGGCGTGGCCGACCCGACCGGGTTGACCATGCTCGGTGCCCGGTTCTACGACCCGAGAACAGGGTCGTTCATCTCCGTCGACCCGGAGGTTGACGAGTACGACCCGCAACGCCTGCATCCGTACGCGTACGCCAACAACAACCCGACAACGTTCTCCGACCCGGACGGGCTGTTCTGGGGCGCGATCAAGAACGGTTTCCAGAAGGCCGCGAGCGCCGTCGCCAGCGGGGTGACCAGCGCGGCCAAGGCCGTGGTGAACAACGCGGGGACGATCGCCTCGGTGGCCGGTACGGTCGCGATGGTCGCGACGTTCCTGCCGCCGCCGGCGCAGATCGTCGCGGCGGCGGCGGGCGCGGTCGCCGCGGTCGCCGGTGCCATCGACACCGCCAAGAGCTGCGCGGGCGGCGACAAGCTGGGCTGTGCCACCGGCATCGCCGGCATGATTCCGGGCGTTCGGCAGGCCAAGACGGCGGCGCGCGGTGCCGGCGGACTCAAGGGCCTGCTCAAGCGGGCCGGCAAGGGGTGCAACAGCTTCCCGCCCGGCACGAAGGTGCTGATGGCCGACGGCAGCTCCAAGAACATCGAGGACGTCGAACTCGATGACGAGGTGCGGGCCACCGACCCGAAGACCGGGGAGGACGGCGCCCGGCCGGTCACCGCGCTCATCACCGGTCACGGCGACAAGCACCTGGTCAAGGTGAGCGTCGACGTCGACGGCGACGGTACTGCGGACGATTCGCTGACGGCCACCGACGGCCACCCGTTCTGGGTGGAGAGCGAGCGGCAGTGGCTCACCGCCGCCGAGCTGAAGACGGACATGGCCCTGCTGACGCCGGACGGCGCCCGGGTGACCGTCATCGCGGTCGTCGCCTGGGATGCCGTGGCCACGGTGCACAACCTCACCGTCGACGACATCCATACCTATTACGTCACCGTCGGTGACGCCAAGGTACTCGTACACAACGTCGGCGACGACGAGTGCCCGGTCGATCCCGACGGTTATCGCGCCGCATGGAATGAGAGCAACCCGCAAGGCGCGGCTGAAAAATACAAGCGCCGCAAGCAGTTCTCGAACATGAAGGGCAAGGACCGGAAGGAAGCGCTCAAGGACAACCCGGTCTGTGTCTACTGCGGGCGGGCCAAGTCGGAGCAGGCCGACCATATCTTCCCGGTGAAGCTCTACCACTACGCCCGAGGCTGGTGGCGCACCAAGAAAGACCGTTCCGCCGAGATCAACCAGCGGGGCAACCTCACCGGCGCCTGCCAACCGTGCAACGGCAGCAAGGGCGGCAGACGCCTGGGTATGGGGCCAGGCATGTGGTGGCCACCGGGCTGGGGGCGCGGCGTATGGTGGCCCTTCGGAGGTGGTCCCAGGTGAGCCGAGACGTCGCGAAGTACTACCAATCGTTGTGGGGAAAGCCTTCGCGGGTGCTGGACTACCGCGGTTCCGGTGCCCGCCTCCAGGTGCACACCTGGGGAATCGCCGATACCGACATGGGCGTCGCGCTCTATGCGACCGTCGGTGCCAGCGAGGGCAAGGCGGCCGGTGACCACCGGGTGGAATTCATCCTCGGCCTCGACCCGCCGCAGGACGGGGTGATCTCCTCGTTGGCCAGCCTCGGAGCCTTCCCGATCCTGGCCGGCGAGATCGACAAGGGCGAAACGGTCACGCTCGGTGAGCCGCTGTGGCCGGGCTCCGAGATGCGGGCCTTCCTGATGGTGCCGGAGGTGGAGGACTTCATTCCGCCGCTGGTGACTCGGAGGAAGCATGTGCAGTTTCTGCGCGCGTTGCCGGTCTACGACTCGGAGATCGACCTGAAGAACAAGCACGGAGCCGGCTGGCTGATGGATCAGCTGTTCGACCAGGACCTCGGCATCGCGGATCCGGAGCGACGGCCGGTCACCGAGGCCACCCAGGTGCAGTAGGCCCGAGCTGAGCCGACGGGAGCACCTCGATCGAGGCGCTCCCGTCGGTTTGTCAAAGCGTGCGACCGCGCTCGCGGCCCGCCGGCCGCGGTTGAACAGGTTCCGGGATATGCGGGCCAAGTCGGAGGCGGACGGCGGACGGTTCTTCGCCGAGCAGGCCGTCTTCCTGCTCGGGTACACGATGGACGGCTTTGATCAGGATTCCACGAGTCCGACAATTACGACCGGGAGCAGGGCGTCGAAGAGCAGGTACGCCAGGAGCTCTGCCGATCGCCGGAGCTCTCCGCCGAACAGGTGGAGTCGATTCGGTGGCAGGCGCTGCGGGACGCCGAGTCGACGCGGTCGGCCGTCGGGCGTCTCCGCGGATGACGTTCGCCGGTTCTGAGGAGGTGTCCGCGGTGGCCGCCGCCGCGGCGGCGCTGCGGTCGGCCGCCGGTCCGACCGCGGATCTGGCGTGGCGGTGCTGGCCGACAGGCCGGCACCGGAGTGGCGCTGGCCCGCCGAGGAGATCTAGCCCGTCTCGGCCTCGGTCGGGAACCGGGCCCTCGCGATGCTCGCCCGGCCGTGCATCCAGGCGGTCGACGCTGATCCCGCCGTTTCTGGGTCGTCGGCCGCGGCCACCTAGGTATGCGGACTCAGGAGCCGGAGGCCGCGGGCGGCGATGATCGTCCGTGTGACCTCGTACCCGTGCCCGTACTGCCATTCCCCGGCGAATCTGACCTCCGGCTGTCCCGGCTGCGGCCGCGGCCCGGACCCCGACGCCGCCGAGGTCGTCCGCCTCGACGCGGAGATCCCGGTGCTCGCCGCCCGGCTGGCGGACGCCCGCGTGGCGGTCACGGCGGCCGACGACGCGCTGCGACTTGCCTGGCGTTCGCGCGAGGCCGCGGTGGCCCGGATCCGTGTGGCGATGACGCCGCGGGTCGCGCCGGCGGTCGCGCGGCCCGCCGGACCGCCGCCGGCGCCGCGCACGAAGGAAGCGTCGACCAAACTGGTCCAGAACGTGCTGTTCACGCTCGGTGGCCTGCTGCTCGGCGTCGCGGCGATCGTCTTCACCGCGGTCGCGTGGGCGCAGTTCGGCGTCGGCGGCCGCGCGCTGCTGCTCGCCGGGTTCACCGTTGTCGCCCTGGCGTTGCCGTTCGCCGCGCTGCGGCGCAACCTGCGCGCGACGGCGGAGACCTTCGCGGCGGTCGGCCTGCTGCTGGTGCTGCTCGACGGGTACGCGGCCTGGTACGTGAACCTGTTCGGCGTCGCGGACTACTCGGCGCTCGGGTACGCCGGTGCGGTCTGCGCGGTCACGGCCGCGGTCGCCGCCGGGTACGAGCACGTGACCGGGCTGGCCGGGCCCCGCTTCGCGGCGCTGATCGTGGCACAGCCGGTGCTGCCGCTGCTCGCGGCGCCGTTCGAGCCGGGTTCGGTCGGGTGGGCGTACACGTTCACGGGGGTCGCCGCCCTGAACCTCGTGGTGATCCACCTGCGGCGGTCGGCGCTGAGCGAGCTGGGTGTCACGGCGTACGCGTTCGGCGGTATCGCGCTCGCCCTCGCCGGCCTGCCGGCGCTGGTGGCGCTGGCCGACTCCGACACGGCCGCGGAGGCGGCGCTGGCCGCTTCCGCGCTGGTGGCGTCCGCCGGGCTGATGGTGACCGCGGCGGTCCTGGCCCGGGTCCGGACCGCTCAGGCGATCACCGGCGGCCTGTTCGTGGTCGCCCTGGCACTCGCGGCGGGCCGGTTCGTGGCGGTCGCCGGCGGGAGCTTCCTCGCCCCGGTGCTGATCGCCGCGGTCGTCGCCGCGACGGCGGTCCTGGTCACGGTGGTGAACCGGCTGCTGCCGGCGCCGGTACGCCGCGGGCCGTGGATCGGCGCGCTGGTCGTCGCGGCCGGCCCGGCCGTCATCGCGGTCGACCGCACGCTCCTCGGCGTCGCCGACTGGCGCCTGCCCGCCGTGATCGCGCTCGTCACCGCCGCCCTGGTCGTCCTGGTCCCGCGTGCCCTGCAGCCGCATGTGCTGCTCGGCGGTGCCGCGCTGCTGGCCCACTCCGCCCCGGCCGGCTTCGGCCTGTACTGGTGGACCGCGGCGGTCCTCGACCTGGTCGTCGTCGCGGCGGCGCTGGCCGTGGCCCTGCGGGTGGTTCCTATCTGGCCCGCAACAGTCGCCGCCGCGCTCACGGTCCATGCGGTGGTGGTCGCCCTCGAGAGCCCGGGCGTCGCCTGCGCGACCCTGGCCGCGGTCGCCGCCCTCGGCGTCGGCACCGCGGCCGCCGCCCGGCGTGACCAGCGGACGCTCGGGGGAGTGGCGCTCACCGTCGGGCTGCTCGCCGTGCCGGCGGCGGCCTGGGCCGGCGCGGTCGCGCTGTCCCAGCCGGCCCCGGTGCAGAGCCGGGTGGCCCTCGCCGCGGTGGCGCTGCTGGTCGGGGCGCTGCACCTGACCGCCCGGGGCTACCGGACCCATGTGCTGGCGGCCGTCCTGCTGGCCGTCGTGTCGGCCCCCGCGTGGGCGTACGCGTCGGGCGACTCACCCGCGATCTACGCGGCGGTCGGCCTGCTGCTCGTCGCGCTCACCTTCTCGGCGACGATCTGGGCCGGCCTGGCCGCGCTGCCGCTCGGCTCCGCGCTGCTCGGCTGGACCGCGCCGAGCCTGTTCGCCGTCCTGCTGCGCCCGTACGGGTGGTTGGGTCAGGCGTGGACCGGCACGCCGGACGGCACCGGCGTCGGCACGGCGGCGAGCGCCGCTGTGGTCGCGCTCGGGGTGTTCGCCGTGGCCGTCACGATCGCGGTGCGGGCCGCGCGCGGCCTGCGGGCGGCGACCTGGGCCGTCGCGCCGATCCTCGCCGTGCTGGCGCCGGCGGGTCTCGCCGCGGCCGGCGTGCCGTGGCCCGGGGTGCCGGCCGCGAGCCTGCTCCTCGGCCTGGCCGGGCTGCTCGCCGTCGCGCTGCTGCGGCCGTCCGAATTCGGTCCGGGCGGGTTCGGGGCCGCCCGGGCCGCGACGGGCCTGGCCGGTGCCGCGCTGACCGGGGCCGGGCTCGCCGGGTCGCTGCCGACCGCCGGCGCCACCCTGGCCGCGCTCGGTCTCACCGTGGTCGCCGGTGCCGTGGCAGGCGTCTCCGGCCGCGGCCTCGCGGCACGGCTGTCGGGCTGGCTGGGTGTCGCCGCCGGCGCCGTGACGTTCGCGTTCTCGGCGAGCCGGGCGGCCGGCCTGCCCCTCGACCGCACGGCCTTCGCGGTGCTCGGCACCGCCGCGGTGCTGCTGGGGCTGGGCACGGCGCTCGCGATCCGCCGGCCGTACGAGGGCCGGGCCGTACAGGTCGCCGCGCACGCCGGTGCGTTCGTCGCGCTGCTGTTCGCCGCCGGGTCGATCCGGTACGCGGCCCTCGTCTGCACGCTCTGGGGGCTGGCGCTCGGGCTGCGGGCGCTGCGTCCCGGTGAGGCCGCGGCGGTCCGGCGTGGACACGTCATCGCGGCGCTGCTCGCCGAGCTCTGCGCCTGGTGGCTGCTGATCGCGGCCGTCGGGGTCGCGACGGTCGAGGCCTACACGCTGCCGGCCGCCGCGGTGGCGCTGTTCATCGGCTGGCTGGCCCGCCGCGACCGGGGTGACCTGTCGAGCTGGATCGCGTACGGCCCGGCGCTGGCCGCGGCGCTGCTGCCGACGCTGGCGTCCGTCCTGACGGGCGAGGCCGAGCCGCTGCGCCGGCTGCTGCTCGGCCTCGGCGCGCTCGCCGTCCTGCTGGCCGGTGCGCACGTCCGCCTCCAGGCGCCGGTGGTCGCCGGCGGCGGCGTCCTGGTCGCCGTTGCCCTGCACGAGGCGGCGCTGGTCTGGGATCTGCTGCCGCGCTGGATCCCGCTCGCGATGGCCGGCCTGCTGCTGGTCGGCCTGGCGATGACCCTGGAACGCCGCCGCCGCGACCTGGCCCGCGTCCGCGCGGCCCTGACCCGGATGGGCTGATCCGCCGGTTGCCGCGGCCTGCGTCCGCGATTCCTGACCGGGGAGATGCCGGCCGGTCAGGAGTCGCGGACGATGGCCTCGGCGACGCGGCGCAGCTCGGCGTGGTCCGGTTCGAAGCCCGCGGCGATGTCGGGGTGCAGGCCCGCGCGGGTCTGCTCCAGCAGCTGCGCCGTCACCGTGTCGACCGGCTCACCGGCGTACCCGTCGGCGATCTTCTCCGCCGCGGCCCGCAGCGCGGACGTCAGCTGATCCTCCAGCGGGCCGCGCAGCTTGTCCCCGACCGGGCTCAGGGAGTCCGGGTCCAGGTTGACCTGTGGCTCGATCATGTGGTGCTCCTTCATCAGGCTGACGACGACTTACCGGCGGCCACGCTTGAGCTCGAAGAACGCGCCGCTCCGGGCGAGCGGGACGACCGCGTCCCAGATGGCCAGGGACTCCTCGCGGTCGGGTACCTCGTCGATGATCGGGCCGTGCACGCCCCGCCCGGCGCCCTCGATCATCAGGACCGGCGAGCCGATGTCCGGCCCCGCCGAGCCGAAGCCCAGCTCGTGCGACTCGCGCACCGCCTCGTCCCACGCCGGGTCCTCGAGGATAGCCTTCGCGTTGTCGACGCCGGCCGCCTCGGCCGCCGCCACGACGATCTCGTCCGAGATCGGCACGCCGGCCTCGTGGGTGCGGGTGCCGAGCTCGGTGTAGAAGGCGCCGACGGTCTCGTCGCGGTGATCGGCACGCAGCGCCTCCACCAGGCGCAGCGCCCGGCTGGACGCCGCCATCATCGGCTTGTACTGGTCCGGGACGTTGTCACCGTTGAGGATGGACAGGCTGAACGCGCGCCAGCGCAGGGTCACGCCACGCTGTTCTGCCACGCCGACAAGCCACCGCGAGGTGCGCCAGGTGAACGGGCAGGCCGGATCGAAGAAATAGGTGGCTTCCATGCCGAAGATCCTAGGCCGCGGCGGGCGGGGCCGGTGGTCCAAGCGGAGGCTCTCGGTCCGCTTGAACCACCGGTGTCCTATGCGCTACCCGCTGGTTGCCGGGCTAACCGTCCGGGAGAGAAGTGGCGGGAGAAGTTCCGCGAGGACCGCGACGCCGTCCGCGCTGAGCACCGACTCCGGGTGGAACTGGACACCCGCGAATCCCGGGCCGCGCAGCGCGTGCACCGTGCCGTCCGCCGGGTCGGCGGCGATCTCCACGCCGTCGATCCGGTCGGCGAGGGCCGTGAAGCTGGAGTAGAAGCCGACCCGGCGCACGTTCCCGAACAGGTCGATGTCGCGGGCGACGCCCTGGTAGGGCACGTCCCGGCGGTGCAGGCGCAGGCCGAGCGCGGCGCTGAGGATCTGGTGGCCCAGGCAGACCGCCAGCGTCGGCTGGCCCGCCGCCAGCAGGTCGGCGATCAGGGCCCGGAGCGTCGACATCTTCTCCCCGCCGGAGGCGGGGTCGCCCGGGCCGGGGCCGACGACCACCAGGTCGGCGCCCGGCACGACCGGCGCCGTCCACGGCACCACCGTCACGGCCAGGCCGAGGGCGCGGAGCTGGTGCGCCAGCATGGCCGTGAACGTGTCCTCGTTGTCGACGATCACGGCCGTCCGGCCGTCCAGGTCCGGCACGGTCAGGGCGCCCGGGCGGCGCTGGTCCAGCCAGAAGCGGGCCAGGCCGTCGTTGCGCGCGGCCAGGGCGGCCAGCACCTCGGGGCCGTCGTCCTCGGGGCGTGCCGCCGGCCGGGGCAGGGAGGAGGCGCCCAGCGCGGCCAGCACGCCCGCGGCCTTGGTGTGTGTCTCGGCGACCTCGCCGGCCGCGGTCGAGTGCCGGACCAGGGTGGCGCCGACCGGCACCCGCAGGGTGCCGGCGGGCGAGATCTCCGCCGTGCGGATCAGGATCGGCGCGTCGAGGGTCTGCCGCCCCTCGTCGTCGTGGCCGAGCAGCGCGAGCACGCCCGCGTAGTAGCCGCGGCCGCGGCGCTCGTGCCGGGCGATCACCCGGCAGGCGTTCTCCAGCGGGCTGCCGGTGACGGTCGGCGCGAACATGGTCGCGCGCAGCACCTCGCGTACGTCGAGCGAGCCCTTTCCGGCCAGCAGATACTCGGTGTGGGTGAGGTGGGCCATCCGTTTCAGGTACGGGCCGACGACCTGCCCGCCGTGCTCGGCGACCGCGGCCATCATCTTGAGCTCCTCGTCGAGCACCATGTACAGCTCGTCGATCTCCTTGCGGTCGGCGAGGAAGTCGAGCAGGTCGCGGGTGCCGTCGTGGCGGAACGTTCCGGAGATCGGGTTCATCATCGTCAGGCCGTCGGCGACGCTGACGTGCCGCTCCGGGGTGGCGCCGACGAGCGTACGGGTGCCGGTGTGCACCAGGAACGTCCAGTACGCGCCCCGCTCGCCGGTGAGCAGGTTGCGGAACGCCGCCCGGGCCGCGTCGAGCGGGGCGCCGTCGACGGTCGCCGTGAAGACGCGGTGGATGACGAAGTTGGCGCCCTCGCCGCGGCCGATCTCGTCGCGCAGTACCTCGGCGACGATCTCGCCGTACGCGTCGTCGGTGATGTCGAACGCGCCGCCGGAGAGCGCGACCGGCGCGGCCGGGAGTTCGTCGATGACCTGAGGCAGGGGCCGGGTGGTGTGTGCGGCGATCCGCAGGCATTCCAGGGGCGCGCCGTCGTCGACGCAGTCGAAGCCGCGCTCGGCGATCTGCCGGAACGGGATCAGGGCGAGGGTCTGCGGGCCGGGTCTTCCGGGTGTCAGGGGGATGTCGGCGAGCGTGTCGACGGTGACGACGTCGCCTTCGAGGACGTCGACGTGGTCGGCGCCGTCACGGTGCAGCAGGGCGAAGGGCCTCATGGTTCCTCGGTTCGGTCATGAGCCGCCGCCGAGGATCGGGCCACACGGAAACGGCCGCCTCGGAGAGGCGGCCGCGGTGGGTGAGGTTACGCGCGGGTGGGTGTGGCCGCCGGGTCGGCGGGCCACCACATGCTCAATCGCGCGTGCATGACCGATACCTTACGGCCGGTCGCGGTGCCGGCGCCAGCTTTGCCGGCGCCGGCGTCTCGAAGGAGGGCGGTCAGGCCGCGAACGCGGTGCGCACCGCGTTCCGGGCCCACTGCATCCGGCCGAGGGCGCAGTCGGGGTGCTCGCCGAACTCCTGGGCGACGAGGGCGGCGCAGCCGCTCTCACCCAGCCGGTCCACCGTCTCGGACACGGCCTCGCGGATCAGCTCTGCCGTCGGCTGCTGCGAACGCTGCAGGTCGGAGACGAACAACGCCTCGGTGCGGATGTCATCGCTGTCCAGGACAGTCATCGGGTCCTCCTGCCGTTCTGTTCGCGGTTGAGCGTCTGTGTTCAAGGGCACCAGGTCGGAGCTGCACGGCGGCTGCGCGGGGGTTGCCATGTGGTTGCGGCGAGCGGCGGTCTTACGCGGACTAACGGGATATCATGCGAATTGGTAGCGAATATCAGGTCGGGCATTCCCGCGCGGCCTCGACCGGGGGGAATTGCCGTGACGGTGGTCCTGGTCGCCGACGACGATCCCGACATCCGTGACCTGGTGGCGTTCAAGCTCGAGCAGGCCGGCTTCGACGTGATCGCGGTCGAGGACGGCCAGTCGGCGCTCGAGCAGGCCCGGGCCCGGCAGCCCACGCTCGCGGTCCTGGACATCTCGATGCCCGGGCTCTCCGGCATCGACGTGTGCCGGATATTGCGCGGCGACCCGGTGACGTCCGGCATGCTGATCATCATGCTGACCGCCCGCGTGCAGGAGCACGACGTCGAGGGTGGCTTCAGCGCCGGCGCCGACGACTACGTGACCAAGCCCTTCAGCCCGCGCGAGCTGGTGTCGCGGATCCAGGCGCTGCTGAGCCGGGCCCGGGCCTGATACCTGCCCATGCGCGGTGACCGCTCTGTCGGATTCCTGCTGACCAGAGCGTTCGTGATCCTGGTCAGCCTGATCGTCTGTTCCGGGCTGATCGAGACGGCCATGGTGCTGCAGCAGCACCGGGTGGTCCGCGCGCTCACCACCGGGGTCCATCCGCTCCGGCTGGCCAACGCCCAGCTACGCGGCGTGCTCACCGACGCGCAGCGGGGACTGCGCGGCTACTCGCTGACCGGCGACGACGAGATGCTGGGCGTCTTCGAGGCCGCCGTGGCCGACTACGCCCTGGTCAGCCAGTCGCTGCGGTCGCTGGCGGACAAGGACGAGGTGCCGGCCGTCGACGAGCAGCTGATCCGGGCCGACACCTGGTTCGACCTGGCGGAGCTGCAGAGCCGGGCGCCGCCGCGCAGCGCCGAGGCGGTGCGGTACGCCAGCGAGGGGCGGCCGCTCTTCCAGGCCTTCCTGGCCGCGAACCGGGATTTCGACGCCGATCTCGCCGCACGCACCGACGAGCTGCGGAGCCTCAGCTTCCGGCTGGGCGGCGCGACAATCGTGGTACTGGTGGCGCTGACCGTCGGCGCGGCGCTCCTCGCCGCCATCACCGCGATCATCACGGCCCGCCGGATCACCGTTCCGCTCGACGACGTGGTCCGCGTGATGGCCCAGCGCGGGCAGGGCAAGCTCGATGTCCGTGCCGACGCCGGCAGCGGCCCGACCGAGATCCGGGCGGTCGCCGCCGCGGTCAACGCCATGGCGGACGAGGGCGACCGGATACGCGGCGCCGAGCGCGACGTCGCCAGGCGGCGCGGCCTGGTCCGCGAGCTCGGCTACCGGATTCGGGCACACCTCAGCGTCCTGGACGCGATCGACGAGGCGATCCGGGGTCTTGCCGAGATCATGCGGGCCGACCACGTGCTGGTCCGGATGGCGCCCGGGTGTCCCGAGGTGCCGCGGCTGAGCAGCCTGCGCGACGAGCACGCCGGCGGGCCGCTCGCCCCGCTCGCCGGCTGCGACGTGGGCTGGCTCAGGAGCGGCGACGTATGGACCACCGACGACCCGGTGCCGGCCGGTGGCGTGCATCCCCCGGAGGCCGAGCGGCAGGCCTGGGCCCGGGTCGGCGACGGGCCGGTACTCACCGTGGCGGTCAGCGCCGGAGAGGACTGCCTCGGCGCGCTCACCCTGATCCGCGACGCCCGGGAGCCCTTCACGCCGGTGGACGTCCGGCTCACCGAGTCGGTCGCCGGCGACCTCGGCCGCGGGGTGCACCTCGCCCGCCTGTACGAGCGCGAACAGCAGCTGGTGGCCCGGCTGCAGGATCTGGACACCGCGAAGAACGACTTTCTGTCGACCGTCTCGCACGAGCTGCGCACGCCGCTGACCAGCATCTCCGGCTATGTCGAGCTGCTGCTGGACGCCGAGGCCGGCGAGCTGACACCCCAGCAGGCGCGGATGCTGGACGTGATCGGGCGCAACACCCGGCGGCTGCGCGAGCTGATCGAGGAGCTGCTGGTCCTCTCGAAGATCGAATCGGGGACGTTCCAGGCCACGCCGCACCCGGTCGACCTGGCCGAGCTGGTGGAGGCCGCCGTCGCGGCGATCTCGCCGGCGGCGGTCAAGGCGCGGGTCGGCCTGCACACCGAGGTGTACGGGCCGCTGCGGCTCAACGCCGACGCCGGCCAGCTGGACCGGCTCCTGATGAACCTGTTGACGAACGCGGTGAAGTTCACGCCGGCGGCCGGCACGGTGTCGCTGGTGGCGCGGCGCGAGGACGGCGAGGTGGTCATCGCTGTCGCGGACACCGGCATGGGCATCCCGGAGGGGGAGCAGGACGCGCTCTTCACCCGCTTCTTCCGGGCCAGCAACGCGGTCCGGGAGGCGGTTCCCGGCACCGGCCTGGGCCTGGCGATCGTCAGCACCGTGGTGGAAAACCACCACGGCCGGATCGACGTGCAGTCGACCGAGGGCGTCGGTACGACCTTCACGATTCACCTCCCGGTGTCCTGATCTCTCCTTTCCCCCGCGTTCGGGGCTAATCTGTCGGCCATGTGGACAGTCGAGGGCCTGCACGGCGCCGCGTTGGTGACCGTCGACGGGTCAGTCGCGGTGGACGTCGCCGGCGGCCCGGCGACGTCGGAGACCCGCTTCCCGATCGCCTCGCTGGGCAAGCAGTTCGCCGCGGTCGCCGCGCTGCTGCTGGCCGAGCGGGGCACGCTCAAGTTGGACCAGCCGGTGAGTCACTGGCTGCCGGGCAGCCCGGCCCGGTGGCGCGAGATCACCCTGCACCACCTGCTGACGCACACCTCCGGGATGAGCCACTGGCAGGACGTGCCGGGATTCGGCGTGGCCGAGACGATCGCGATCGAGCAGCGTGTCCCGCTGCTCACGCACGCGGAGCCGCTCAGCCGGCCGGGGGTCCGCTGGTGCTACAGCAGCCCCGGCTATCTGCTGGTCGCGCACATCGTCGAGCGGGCCGCGGGACAGGAGTACGGGTCGTTCCTCGCGGAGCACCTCTTCGCGCCGGCCGGCCTGGGCTCGACCACGACGGGACGTCCGGACGGCGCCGGGTCCGCACGCGGGCACCGCGCCGGCGAGCCGCTGCCGGATGCCGTGCTGCCGCCGTTGCCGGGCACCAGCGACGTGTGGTCGACCGTGGGCGATCTGGCCCGCTGGACGGGTGCCCTGCACACCGGCGCCGTGCTCGGCTGGGAGTCGCACATGGTGCTGACGGGCCCGCTCGCGCCGACGGGGGAGGAGCCCGCGCCGGGCCGGTCCTTCGCCGGCGCCTATTACGGCTACGGGCTGTACATCGGCACGGTCGGCGGGCACCGGGCCTACTTCCACCCCGGCGACATACCCGGCTTCGTCACGTTCGGCGCCTGGCTGCCGGACCGCCGCGCGGGGATCGTCGTCCTGGCCGACGACGAGACGGCAGACGTGCACACCCTGGTCCGGCAGCTGCTGTCGGCGGCTGGGTTATCGTAGGCGCTTACCGAGCGAGCGAGGTCGTGGCGGATGCCGTCGAAAAAGGCCGGCGGCAAGCCGACGTCAAGTGATGTCGCCGCGGCGGCCGGAGTGTCCCGGTCGGCGGTGTCGTGCGCCTTCAACAACCCGCAGCGGATCTCCGCCGCCACCCGTGAGCGCATCCTGGCGGTGGCCCGGGAGATCGGCTACACGCCGAACACGCTGGCCCGGATGCTGCAGGCCGGCGCGACCCAGTCGCTGGGCGTGCTGCTGCCGGAGCCGCTGGCCCGGATCATGGAGAACCCCTACTACTCGCGGTTCCTGATGGGCGTCGGGCAGGTGTGCGACCAGGAGGGCTACACCCTGCTGCTCACGCCGCCGCTGCAGGACTCGGTGCTCAAGGCCATCCCGTACGCGGCGGTCGACGGCTTCATCGTCTGCGGGCTGGAGATGGACCGGGGTGAGGTGGCCGAGCTCGAGCGGCGCAACATCCCGTTCGTGCTGATCGACAGCGACCGGTACGAGGGCGCGCCCAGCGTTGACGTCGACGATCATGGCGGCGCCCGGGAGGTCACCCGGTACCTGCTGGAGCAGGGGCACCGGCGTCTCGCGGTGGTGTCGCTGGGCCCGGGCCCGGACCAGCCGGACCGCGGCCCCGGCGGACCGCTGCGGCGGCGGATGGCCGGCATCGCGGAGGCGCTGGCCGAGGTCGGGCTCACGATGGACGACGTGCGGCTGGCGGAGGTCCCGGTGTCGCGCACGGAGGGTTACCGCGCGACCCGCGCGCTGATGGCCGATGGGCAGCCGCCGACGGCGATCATGGCGCTCTCCGACGTGCTCGCGTACGGGGTGGTCGACGCCCTGCAGGAGCTCGGCATCGACGTGCCGACGGGGGTCTCGGTGACCGGTTTCGACGACCTGGCCGAGTCGGCGTGGTTCCGCCCCCGGCTGACCACGGTGCGGCAGCCGATCGTGACCAAGGGTCGCACCGCGGCGGACTTCCTCATCTCGGCCATCCGGGGCGAGGACCAGCACCCGCACCAGTCGCTCGGCACGTCGCTGATCGTGCGCGACTCCACCGCCAAGCCGTCCTGAGCCGTTACTGAGAGCTATCGTCCGACCCGGCGGCGAGGTCGGCCGTTCAGAGGTATGTAACACGAGTTAGTAACCTGCTACCGTCATCCGCCATGACCGATCAACTGTTCGCACTACCGACGGCTGAGCGCGACGACGCCGCCGCGGCCGCGCCGAGCCCCTGGTGGCGGGACGCGGTCATCTACCAGATCTACCCGCGTAGCTTCGCCGACTCCGACGGCGACGGCATCGGCGATCTGCCGGGCATCCGCAGCCGCCTGCCGTACCTGCGTGAGCTGGGCGTCGACGCCGTGTGGCTGTCGCCGTTCTACGCCTCGCCGCAGGCCGACGCCGGCTACGACGTGGCGGACTACCGCATGGTCGACCCGATGTTCGGCACCATCGCCGACGCGCAGGGTCTGATCGCCGACGCACACGGGCTCGGGATCCGCGTGATCGTCGACCTCGTGCCGAACCACTCCTCGGACCAGCACGAATGGTTCCGGCGGGCGATCGCGGAGGGCCCCGGCTCGCCGCTGCGGGGGCGTTACCACTTCCAGCCCGGACAGGGCGAGAACGGCGAGCTGCCGCCGAACAACTGGAAGTCGATCTTCGGTGGCCCCGCCTGGACCCGGACCACCGACCCGGACGGCACCCCCGGCGACTGGTACCTGCACCTGTTCGCGCCGGAGCAGCCGGACTTCAACTGGGAGCACCCCGCGGTCGCCGACGAGTTCCGCACCATCCTGCGGTTCTGGCTGGACCTCGGCGTCGACGGCTTCCGGATCGACGTGGCGCACGGCATGGTCAAGGCCGAGGGCCTGCCCGACATCGACGAGTCGAGGGAATGGCACCTGCTCGACGCGGGCATCAGCCCGTGCTTCGACCGCGACGGCGTGCACGAGATCTACCGCAGCTGGCGTCGGATCCTCGACGAGTACCCGGGCGAGCGCATCGCGGTGGCCGAGGCGTGGGCGCCGACCCTGGAGCGGGTCGCCAACTACGTGCGCCCCGACGAACTGCACCAGGCCTTCAACTTCAGCTACCTCGGCACGGCGTGGGACGCCGCCGACCAGCGCAAGGTCATCGACGACTCGCTCGAGGCGATGCGCAAGGTCGGCGCCCCGGCCACCTGGACGCTGTCCAACCACGACGTCGTCCGGCACACCACCCGCATGCTGCAGCCCAACGACGGCGACGAGGTGGCCGGCCGCAAGCCGATCGACGTCGACCCGGCGGCGGGGCAGCGCCGGGCGCGTGCCGCGACGCTGCTGATGCTCGCGCTGCCCGGCTCGGCGTACCTGTACCAGGGCGAGGAGCTGGGTCTGCCCGAGGTCGTCGACCTGCCGCCGGAGGTGCGCCAGGACCCGGCGTTCCACCGCGCGAACGGCCAGGACGGCTACCGCGACGGCTGCCGGGTGCCGATCCCGTGGGACGGCGACCGGACCCCGTACGGCTTCGGCCCGCCGGACGGCCCCAGCTGGCTGCCGCAGCCCGAGAGCTGGGCGCAGCTGAGCGTCGCGGCGCAGCAGGGACGCCCGGGCTCCACGCTGGAGCTCTACCGCGCGGCGCTGGCGCTGCGCCACTCGGACCCGGCGCTCGGCGCGGCGGACAACCTGACCTGGTGCGAGGCGCCGGAGGGCCTGCTGGTCTTCGAGCGCGCCCCGCACTTCCGCTGCACGGTCAACATGACGGCGGCCCCGATCCGGATCCCCATGCCGGGGCGGGCGCTGCTGACCAGCGGCCCGGTCGACCTGGACGGCGCCGAGGTGGAGATCCCGGCGGACACCACGATCTGGTGGTCCGTCTGACCCTGGACACGCGCGCCCCGGTCGTCACCCGCACTTCTCGACGGCCGGGGCCGTCAGGGAGCGACGCTGGCGCAGCTCCAGCGACTCGATCCGCTCCTGCTGCTCGCCGGTGATGACGTCGCAGACCCAGTCCCAGTGCAGGGACACCCGGTCGCCGGGTGACAGGCTGCCGAGCAGCGATCTCCCGTTGACCGACCAGGCGGCGACCTCGTCGCGCGCCGGACCCGGCGTCAGCTCCGCGCCGTCCCACACCAGGGGATTCGAGCGTACGGTCGCCGACTCGCCGTGCACGTCGAGGACGACGCCGACGCGGATGCGGCAGCGGTCGAGCACCGACACCGCGACCGGCCCGGCCTTGGCCGTGAGCAGCCCGGCCCACGGATAGACCTCGAACACCTGGAAGCTGTGGTGCGGCGTGGCCCGCTCGCCCGCCGTACGCCAGGTGCCGCCGGGCTGGCCGTGGAAGCGTTCGCCCAGCCACGCCACCAGCTCCGGCGCCGAGACGCCGTCGAGCAGCTCGTTGCCGATCCAGTACGCCTCGACCACCGCCTCGTCGAGCGGATCGGCGATGCCGGCCGACGCGGCGATGAACTCCAGGTAGCTCCAGGCGCCCTCGAAGCAGCGGGCCCGCCGGGCGATCTCCGCCGGCGCGTCCGGGCGCAGCAGCGCCGCCGCACCCTCCGGCCCGCAGTAGCCCAGCTCGTTCGGCGGGTATGCATACCGGGCGAACAGCAGCGTCCCCCGCAGGCTCATCAGCAGATCCGGGGCAGTTGCTCGCCGATGGGCAGGTTGACGACCCGGGTGCCGCCGAGCGCCGTCCGCGCCACGACCATGCCGGGGTGCTCGGACACGACCGTGCCGATCCGGCGCGCGCCCTCGCCCAGCGGATGCGCCCGCATGGCGGCCAGGACGTCGCCGGCCTGCGCGGCGGGCACGAACGCCAGGAGCTTGCCCTCGTTGGCGACCTGCATCGGATCGAGGCCGAGCAGGCTGCACGCGTCGCGGACCCCCGGCGGTACGGGCAGGTCCCGCTCGACCAGTTCGACACCCACGCCCGCGGCCCGGGCTATCTCGTTCAGCGACGCCGAGACGCCGCCCCGGGTCGGGTCGCGCAGCACGTGCAGGTCGGCGCCGGTCGCGATCATCGCGGCGACCAGGCCGTGCAGCGGGGCGGTGTCGCTGCGCACGGCGGTGCCGAACTCGAGGCCCTCGCGGCAGCTCATGACCGCCACCCCGTGCACGCCGATGTCCCCGCTGATGAGCACCGCGTCCCCGGCCGCCGCCCGGTGCGCCGCGATGTCCACGCCGTCGGCGACGACGCCGATGCCGGTGGTGTTGATGTACACCCCGTCGCCGCTGCCGCTGTCCACGACCTTGGTGTCCCCGGTGACCAGCCGCACCCCGACGGCCGCCGCGGCGGCGCCCATCGCCTCGGCGATGCGGGCGAGGTCGGCCAGGGCGGTGCCCTCCTGCAGGATGAAGGCGGTCGACAGGTACAGCGGGGTGGCGCCGGACATGGCCAGGTCGTTGACGGTGCCGTTGATCGCGAGGTCGCCGATCGTGCCGCCGGGGAAGAACATCGGCTTCACCACGAACGAGTCGGTGGAGAACGCGAGGCGCGCGCCGCCGACGGTGACGACGGCGGAGTCGCCGAGGCTCGCGGTGCCGGCGGCGGCCCCGAATCGGGGCAGGAACAGGTGCTCGACGAGCTCGGCCGACATGGCCCCGCCGCCGCCGTGTCCCATCACGATCGACGGGGTGTTGCGCAGCGGCAGCGGGCAGGTCCAGTTCTCGAAGTCCAGGTCCGTCATCAGATCTGCACCAGGTCGAGCCGGCGGTACGCGTAGTAGGCGGCACACGCCCCCTCGGAGGACACCATCGTCGCGCCGAGCGGGTTGCGCGGGGTGCACTGCTTGCCGAACGCCGCGCACTCGTTCGGTTTCAGCAGGCCCTGCAGGACCTCGCCGGAGCGGCACAGCGCCGACTCGCAGGTGTTGATGCCGCCGACGTCGAAGCGCAGTTCCGCGTCGAAGTCGGAGTACCGCGGCGAGAGCCGCCACCCGCTGTCCGGGATCGTGCCGATGCCGCGCCAGGTCCGGTCGGTCACCTCGAACACGTCGCGCAGCATCGCCACCGCGGGCAGGTTGCCCTCCGCGCGTACGGCCCGGGGGTAGGCGTTCTGCAACTCGTGGCGCCCGGCCTCGAGCTGGACGATGGTCTGGCGGATGCCCTCGAGGATGTCGAGCGGCTCGAAGCCGGTCACCACGATCGGGACGCCGTACTTCTCGGCCAGGGGCGGGTATTCGCCGGTGCCCATGACGCTGCAGACGTGGCCGGCGGCCAGGAAGGCCTGCACCCGGCAGCGCGGCGACTCCATGATGGCGGCGATCGCCGGCGGCACCAGCACGTGCGAGACCAGCAGCGAGAAGTTGGTGATGCCGAGCCGCTTGGCCTGGTAGACGGTCATCGCGTTGGCCGGGGCGGTGGTCTCGAAGCCGATGCCGAAGAACACCACCTGGCGGTCGGGATTCTCCCGGGCGATGGTGAGCGCGTCGAGCGGGGAGTAGACGACGCGCACGTCCGCGCCGGCGCTCTTGACGCCGAACAGGTCCCGGTCGCTGCCGGGCACGCGCAGCATGTCGCCGAACGAGCAGAAGATCACGCCGGGCTGCGCGGCGATGGCCAGGGCCCGGTCGATGATCTCCAGCGGGGTGACGCAGACGGGACAGCCGGGGCCGTGGATCATCTCGATGCCCTCGGGCAGGAGCTGGTCGATGCCGTGCCGGATGATCGAGTGGGTCTGGCCGCCGCAGACCTCCATCAACGCCCAGGGGCGGGTGGCGGTCGCGTGGATCTCGTCGAGGAGCCTTCGGGCCAGGTCGGGGTTGCTGAATTCGTCGAGGTACTTCATTGGTCGGCTCCCGCCTGTTCGGCCGCGCGGGTGAACCCGTCGCCGAACTCGTCGTCGAGGATACCGAGGCGCTCGAAGTTGGCCAGCGTCTCAATCGCGGACTTCTCATCGAGCCGCTGGATGGCGAATCCGACGTGGACCACCACGTATTCGCCGATCGCGGCGTCGGGGATGTACTGGAGGCACACGTTCTTGTGTACGCCGCCGAAGTCGACCTCGGCCATCAGGGTGCCGTCGGTCTCGGCGATGCTCAGAACGCGTCCGGGAACGGCCAGGCACATGCGCGGGTCTCCTTTCTCGATGCTCAACAACAGGCGCTGACGACCAGCTGGCCGAGGGCGAGACCGCCGTCGTTGGGCGGCAGCAGCCGGGGGAGCAGCACGGTGAACCCCCGCTCGTGCAGGGCGCGCCGGGCCGCGTCGAGCAGCAACGTGTTCTGGAATACTCCGCCGCCGAGCGCGACGATGTCGAGGCCGGTCCGCTCGCGGCTGAGCTCGGCGAGGTCGGCGATCAGGGCGGTGACCGCCGCGTGGAACCTCGCGGCGACCACGGCGGCGGGCACGCCGGCGAGGACGTCGGCGGCCACCGCGCGGATCACCGGGCCGGGGTCGGCGGGCGCACCGAAGCGGTAGCCGTCGCCGGCCGGGCCGGCCGAGGCCGCCAGTCCCTCGAGGATGATCGCGGCCTCGGCCTCGTACTCCACGACGTGGCAGGCGCCGGCCAGCGAGGCGACCGCGTCGAACAGCCGGCCCATGCTGGAGGTGGGCACGCAGCCGAAACCCGTCTCCAGCTGGTGCGCGAGCACCCCGCGCTCGGCCGGCGGGCAGGCCGCGACGCAGCCCAGCTCCGGGTGCCACGGCACGCCGGCGGCCCGCAGATGCGCCAGCGCCATCCGGTACGGGCGCAGCACGCTGGCGTCCCCGCCCGCGAGCGGCACGTACCCGAGGTGTGCCGCCCGGTCGTACGACTTGTAGTCGGCGATCAGCACCTCGCCGCCCCACACCGCGCCGTCGGTGCCGTAGCCGGTGCCGTCGAACGCCACCCCGATAACCTGTTCGTCGAGGCCGATGCCGTGTTCGGCCATCACCGAGGCGATGTGCGCGTGGTGGTGCTGCACCAGCCGCACCGGCCGGCCGGCGGCGTGGTCGTTCGCCCAGCCCGTGGAGCGGTAGCCGGGGTGCAGGTCCGCGGCGAGCACCTCGGGGCGTACCCCGGTGAGCTGCTCCAGGTGGGCCTCGGTGCCGCTCAGGGCGTCGATGGTGCTCAGGTCGTCCATGTCGCCGATGTGCTGGCTGACCCAGGCGTACCGGCCGCTGCCAAGCGCACAGGTGTTCTTCAGATCGGCGCCGACCGCCAGCGTCGGCGGCACCTCGAAGGGCAGCGCCAGCGGCATCGGTGCGTGGCCGCGGGATCGGCGGATCGGCAGCTCCGCGCCGGCGGCGTGCCGGCTGACCGAGTCGTCGCACGGCACCCGGATCGCCCGGTCGTGCCGCAGCCAGGCATCGGCCAGCGGCGCGAGCCGCCGGGCGGCGTCCGCGTCGTCGTAGGCGATCGGTTCGCCGGCGAGGTTGCCCGAGGTCATGACCAGGGCGTCCGGCCCGGCCGGGTCGCCCGGCAGGCCGAAGAGCAGCACGTGCAGCGGCGTGTAGGGCAGCATGATCCCGAGATCGGGGTTGCCCGGCGCCACCGCGTCGGCGACGCCGGCGCCGGCACGCCGGCGCAGCAGCACGATGGGATGGCGGACGCCGGTCAGCAGCCGCTCTTCGTCGTCGGTCATCGTCACCAGCCGCCGGGCGGTGTCGAGGTCGGCGACCATCACGGCGAACGGCTTGCCGCCGCGCCGCTTGCGTGCGCGCAGTTCGGCGACGGCGGCCGGATTGCGGGCGTCGCAGGCCAGGTGGTAACCGCCGAGACCCTTGACGGCGACGATGCGCCCGGCCGCGAGCAGCTCCCTCGCGCCGCGCAGCGGGTCCGGGTGCCGGGCGCCGTCGGTGGTCTCCAGCTCCAGCCGCGGGCCGCAGTCGGCGCACGCGATCGGCTGGGCGTGGAAGCGCCGGTCGGCCGGGTCCTCGTACTCGGCGCGGCAGGCGGCGCACATGGTGAACCCGGCCATCGTCGTGGCGGCCCGGTCGTACGGCAGGCCGGTGATGATGGTGAAGCGGGGACCGCAGTTGGTGCAGGTGATGAACGGGTGCCGGTACCGGCGGTCGGCGGGATCGCGCAGCTCGGCGAGGCAGTCGTCGCAGGTCGCCACGTCGGGCGAGGCCAGCGTCCGCGCGCGCCCGCCCGCGCTCGACGCCGCGATGGTGAAGCCGGTGCCGCCCTCGGGCACCAGCGGGGCCTCGTGTACGGCGGTGACCATCGCGAGCGGCGGCGCGTCCGCCCGGAGCCGGCGGGCGTACTCCCGCACCGCCTCCTCGGAGCCCTCGGCCTCGATCACCACGCCGTCGGCGGTGTTCGCCACCGACCCGGTCAGGGCCAGGTCGGCGGCGGTCGCGTAGGCGAACGGCCGGAAGCCGACGCCCTGCACGAGCCCGGCGACGGTGAACCGCCGGCGGACCCGTCCGGCGGGCTCGGTGTCGGCGCGGGCCTGGCCCATCAGCTCCAGGCCGGACATGGCCTGCTCGGCGGCCGCCTCGTCGATGACCTCCAGCGCGAAGCCCATGTGGATCAGGACCCAGTCCTCCGGGTCCGGCGCCCGCTCGAGCATGCCGACGTTTACCTGGCGCTGTGCGCCCATGACGTCCACCAAGGCCAGCTGGTCGGCGTAGCCGGGGACGAGCCGCACCACCCGGCCGGGAATTCCGAGGCACATGGTCAGGACCTCCCCGCGTCGCCGGCGAGGACGCGGCCGACGAGCTCGCGTACCCGGTCGACGGCCTCGGGGACGGCGGCCGCGACCGGCTCGCTGAGGCCGATGCCCTCCTCGACGGTGCCGGCCCGGCAGCCCACGACGTAGGTGGTCGGCAGGGTGCCGCCGAGGCGCTCGAGGTTGGCGAGCATGGCCGCTGGGTGCATGCCGTGCGCGTCGTACTCGCCGTCGCCGAGGTCGTCCGCCGTCACCTCGAGCACCACGAGCCGGCCCGGCTCCCCGGCGGAAGGCAGGGCGTCGACGAGCACCAGGGTGTCGTAGGAGTCGAGCAGGTCGTAGGCCAGGTGCATGCCGCGGATGCCGTAGTCGGTCACCCGTACCCCGGGCGGCAGCGTGCGTGCGCCGGCCAGCCGGCGCACGACCTCGGGGCCGAAGCCGTCGTCGCCGAGGAAGAAGTTGCCGATGCCGGCGACCAGTACCCGTGCCGGGCCGTGCTCCTCGTCCGCGGTCACATCGAGCGGATCTTCAGGTAACGCTGGATGTCGGGTATCGACCGTACCGCCACGACGGCGGCGAACACGGCGACGGTCGCGCCGACGACCGTGGTGATGATGCCGATGGTTTTCACGATCGGTTCTCCTCTCCGGCCGCCTCGGCGGCCGCCGGTAGCGGTTCGAGTTCCTCGGGTGCGAAGTAGAAGTAGCGGCCGTACCAGTCGTGCAGGTCCGCGGCGGGGTCGTCGACGAGCACGAGGGCGACGTGCACCCCGCCGTCGACGTCGCCGAGCACCGCGGTCACCCGCGCCACCTGGCCGGCGAAGAACAAATCCTGCGCGTCCGCGCGCCGGGACGGGTGCACCCGGACCAGGCTGCCCTTGGCGACGGGCACGCCGTCGATCATCACCGCGTCGGTGTCCGGGTTCGCCTCGGCGTCGGCCGCGGGATCCCACCAGGGTGCCGGGTCGCGCAGGACGCCGTGCAACTGCCGCAGGTCGGCGTCGGTCATGGCGTCGCAGCGGTCGATGATCGCGGCGGCCCGGGGGTCGGTGGAGCGGGCCTCGGCCTTCTCCGCGTCGGTCATGGTCATCACCCGCAGCGTGAGGATCTCGTCGATCTCGGTGGAGTCGAACAGCGCGCCCGGGCTCTGCTCGGCGATCTGCGGGTGGTCGTAGAGGATGATCGGCGCGCCCAGCACGACGTCGCGGGAGCCCTCGGGCCCGGCGAGGACCGGCCAGCAGCGGCGCTGGCGGCAGCGCCCCGCCGCCGCGGCCGCCGCCGGCGGCGGCTCCAGCAGCGAGACGAACGCGCCGTCGTACGCCTCGACCAGCAGGTGCGCGCCGATCAGCGAGGACCGGATCGCGGCGTCCTTGCCGGCGACCGTCTCCGGGTGCTCGTTGCGCACCTCGACCGTCAGCCGCACGTACCCGTCGTCGACGTCGGTCCGGGTGCGCAGCCGCGCGGTCAGCGGCCACCGGCGCCGCACGATCCGGCCGGCGGGTGAGCCGTCCGGTCCGGCGATCGGCTCCGTCTCGTACCCGCCGGGGATGTCGACGGCGACGTCCGCCGCCTGATCCAGCGGCGTCGCCGGGACCGTGATCTCCCGTTCGACGGCCTCGTCCCAGCTCAGCAGCTCCGTTCCGGCGACTGTCAGCTCGCCGACCGGCAGGTGGGAGCCGTCGGGTTCGAGGCGCTGCACCTCGCGGGCCTGCAGCTGCAGGAAGCGCAGGTGGATCCGGACGCCAGCGGCGGCGCCGGGGTCGAGGAGGCACTGCATCGCCATGTCGGGTGCCTCGGCGAAGGACGCCGCGGTGGCCCTGGGCGGGCCGAGGACCCCGAACTGCCAGCGCGACCGGTTCTTCGACGAGCTCTTGCGGTACGGATAGAGCAGGTATCCCTCGTAGAGCACCGCATCGGCGACCGCGCGCAAGTTGTCCAGACTCATGTCACCGCACCGCCGAGCAGCTTCTCGACGGTCTCCTCCCAGCTCGTCATGCCGTGCCGGGCGCGGTAGCCGGCGAGCCGGGCCAGCACCTCGGCGTCGAGCCGCAGCCAGCCGGTGTTCGGGAAGTACATCTCGATCATCTGCCGCCACACCCGGACCGGCAGCTCGTAGCGGGCCTCGCAGTCCCACGGAATCTGCTCCACCCCGAACCCGGCGCTGCCGCGGGTGAACACGGTGCCCGAGAAGAGCAGGGTGAGCGGCACGTCGCCCGCGTCCAGGGCGTGCAGGTACTGCGTGCCGATCACGTCGAGGTCGTAGGTGCAGGGCAGGACGAGGTCGGTCTCGGTGCGGCCGGTGAAGCCCTGCACGGTCGTGTTGCACTGCATCCACAGGAACGGCTTCAGGGTGTCCGTCCACCGTGCGCGCTCGCCGAACAGGCCGCGTAGGTCCTGCTGTTCGCCCTCGTCGTAGCTGCGGTGCTGCGGCTCGATGCGCACCTGGCAGCGCAGCGCGATCGCGTGGATGCGCTGGCCCGTGCTCTCGTCGATGCGCAGTCGCGCGGTGAGCTGCGGCGCGACCGCATACGGCTCGGCCACAACGTCGAGCACCGAGAATTCGTAGGCGCTCATGCGGTCTCCTTCGCCGGCGCGGGTCGGCTGCGGGAGCGGACGTCGGCGAAGAACGTGTCGATGAGCGCGTGCGCCTCGGAGCCGCCGTCGAAGCCGCGCCACAGCTTGCGCAGCTGCCCGACCAGCTCGTAGCAGGCGTCGATCGGCACGACGAAGCAGTCCTCGCCGGGGCGGCGTACCAGCAGCGCCTCGACGTCCGGTCGCAGCACGGCCAGCTGCGGGCTCTGCGCGACGATCCGGTCCCAGGCGGCCAGCGGCAGGTCGGACTCGGTGGCGCCGGCCGGGCCGGGATAGAAGGCGACCATCCGCTGCTGCACGGAGTTGCGGAACATGAAGGCGAGGCCCACCGGGATCTGGAGTTCGTCCCAGGTCCGGCCGTCGATCGCGGCGCCGGAGAGGGAGAGATACCGCTCCGGCACCGACCGGTAGTTCAAGGCGGCGCGCGCGTCCGAGAACAGCAGGTAGCAGGGCCGGCAGGCGCACATCAGCGCCCGGCTCTGCAGATCGACCACGTGCGAGTGCGCCGCGGCGATCGGTTTCGCGCACATCTCGCAGCGTTCCCCGTCGGCGGGGACCGGCCGGGACCGGGTGACCCGGCGCAGCGCGGCCAGCGGCACGCCGCCACGCCGTGGCGCCGTCATGACGCGACCGCGTCGGACCCGGCGCCGTCGGCGATGCGGGAGAAGAGGGCGGAGACCGGGATCACCGACCCGGGCCTGGGTGTGGCGGCGGGCTCCTCGACCTCGATCGCGGTGACCTCCGGGGCGGCGGCCTCGATCGCGTCCTGCACGGTCAGTCTCAGGTTCGCGGCCGAAGACTGGCAGCCGTCGCGGCTGCCGGGCATCCGCAGCCGGACCACGCCGTCGGCGCTGACCTCGAGCAGTTCCACGTCGCCGCCGTGCGATCCGAGGCTGGGGCGGACGTCGGCCAGCGCCTGCTCGATCCGGGTCTCCGCCGAGTACGGGTGCAGGCCGTGCACCAGCAGCAGGCTCGCCACCAGGTCGTCGCCGGCGAGCGCCGCGAGGACGTCGTCGGTCAGCGCGCCGTGCTCGTGCGCGATGTCGAGCAGCCGCTCCAGGCCGGCGCCGTACAGGTCGGCGACCAGCCGGACCAGCTCCTCGGCGCGCTCGCGGGCGACCGCGCCCCCGGCGGCGCTGGCGGCGATCAGGGTCTCGACGCGGTCACCGGCCGCGCGCCAGTCCGCTTCGCTCACGATGCGCCGGCGGACTGCGTCGGCGAGTGCAGCAGTTCCAGCTTCTTGCCGCCGCCGAGGTACATGTGCACGCCGCACGGCAGGCACGGGTCGAAGCTGCGCACCGTACGCATGATGTCGATGCCCTTGAAGTTCTCCCGGTCGTTCTCCTCGAAGATGGGCTGGCCCTGCACGGCGTCCTCGTAGGGCCCCGGCGTGCCGAAGCTGTCGCGGGGATTGGCGTTCCACGGCGTCGGCGGGTACGGGTGGTAGTTCGCGATCTTGCCGTCCCGGATCACCATGTGGTGCGAGAGGACGCCGCGCACGGCCTCGGTGAAGCCGCAGCCGATGCCCTCGTCCGGCACCTCGAAGCTCTCCCACGTCTTGGTGCGCCCGGCCCGGATCTCCACCAGCGCCTTCTCCGCGAAGTGCAGCGCGCAGGCGGCGGCGTACGCCTGGAAGTAGGTGCGCGCCCGGTTGCGTTCGATGGTGTTGCTCCACTGCGGGATCTTCCACTCGAACTCGACCGGTCCCTTGAGCGCGGTCTTCGGCAGATTGATCTTCACGCTGCTGCCGGTGGACTGCACGTAGCCGATGTCGACGAGCCCGGCGAGCGCGGTGGACCAGAGCCGGGCCAGCGGCCCGCCGCCGGTGTCGAGGGCGAGGTAGTCCTTACCGTCGAACCAGCGCGGCGACATGACCCAGCTGTACTTGTCGTCGAGGTCGCGCTTCTGCGGCCTGGGGTTGGTGTGCTGGTTCCACGGATGCCGCCGGTCGATGGGGTTGCCCAGCGGGTCGTGCGTCACGAACATCTCCTGGTCCTCCCAGTCGTCGTAGTACGACGAGCCGAGCAGGATCCGGATACCCAGGTTGATCTTGACCAGGTCGGTGGTGATGAGCTTGCCGTCGACCACGATGCCCGGGGTGACGTACATCTTGCGTCCCCAGTCGGTCATGTCGGCGTACTTGAAGTTGCAGTGCTCGGGATCCTGGAACGAGCCCCAGCAGGCGAGCAGGATGCGCCGGTTGCCGACCTGTTCGTAGCCGGGCAGCGCCTGGTAGAAGAAGTCGAACAGGTCGTCGTGCATCGGCACGACCTTCTTCATGAACTCGACGTAGCGCATCAGCCGGCTCAGGTAGTCGGTCATCAGCTGGATCGTGGCGACGGTTCCGACGCCGCCCGGGTACAGCGTGGAGGGGTGCACGTGGCGGCCCTCCATCAGGCAGAACATCTCCCGCGTCATCCGGCTGACCTGGAGCGCCTCGCGGTAGAACTCGCCGGTGAACGGGTTCAGCGAGCGCATGATGTCGCCGATCGTGCGGTAGCCGTGCTCGCCTGCGTGCGGGGACTCGGTGCGGTTGGCCATCTCCAGCACGCCGGGGTTGGTCTCGGCGACCATCTTCTCGCAGTAGTCCACCCCGACCAGGTTCTCCTGGAAGATGTTGTGGTCGAACATGTACTCCGCGGCCTCGCCCAGGTTGACGATCCACTCGCCGAGGTGCGGCGGCTTCACGCCGTACGCCATGTTCTGCGCGTAGCAGGAGCAGGTCGCGTGGTTGTCGCCGCAGATGCCGCAGATCCGGCTGGTGATGAAGTGCGCGTCGCGGGGATCCTTGCCCTTCATGAAGATCGAGTAGCCGCGGAAGATGGAGCTGGTGCTCTTGCACTCCGCGACGATCCGCTGCTTGAAGTCGATCTTCGTATAGATGCCGAGGCTGCCGACGATGCGGGTGATCGGATCCCACGCCATGTCGACGAGTTCGGTGTTCTTGGCGGTGGGGCCACGCCGGTCCTGCGTCGCCGTCATGACGTCGCCTCTCAGTTGTCCGATGGCCGTGGCGCTTGGGCCATTACCAGGTGCGCGTGGCGCCGGTGGTCAGAGTCGGGCCGGGGCGGCGCCACTTGGGCTCCCGGTCGAGGGTGTGCGTAGTGATCTTGCGAAGCCGGCGCATCGTCGCCCCGTACGGGCCGGCGACGGTGGTGGAGAACTTGCCGCCGGGCGGCTCGTCCATGAACGGCATGAACTTGTCGGGGAAGCCGGGCATGGTGCAGCCGATGCAGATGCCGCCCACGTTGGGGCAGCCGCCGACCCCGTTCATCCAGCCGCGCTTGGGCACGTTGCACTTGACGACGGGGCCCCAGCAGCCCAGCTTGACGATGCACTTCGGTGATCCGTACTCGGTGGCGAAGTCGGCCTGCTCGTAGTAGCCCGCGCGGTCGCAGCCCTCGTGGACGGTCTGGCCGAACAGCCAGGTCGGGCGCAGCGCGTCGTCGAGCGGGATCATCGGGGCCTGGCCGGTGGCCATGTACAGCAGGTAGGTCAGGGTCTCCGACAGGTTGTCGGGCTGGATGGGGCAGCCTGGCACGCAGACGATCGGGATGCCGGCCTTGGACTTCCACTGCCAGCCCAGGTAGTCGGGCACGCCCATCGCGCCGGTCGGGTTGCCGGCCATGGCGTGGATGCCGCCGTAGGTCGCGCAGGTGCCGACCGCCACGACCGCCGTCGCCTTCGGCGCGAGCCGGTCGAGCCACTCGCTGGTGGTCATCGGCTGCCCCGTGGCGGGGTCGTTGCCGAAACCGCACCAGTAGCCCTCGTCGTGCAGCTTCTCGTTGGGGATCGATCCCTCGACGACCAGGACGAAGGGCTCCAGCTCGCCGCGGTCGGCCTTGAAGAACCACTCGAGGAAGTCGTCCGCGCCGCCGTTCGGCCCGCACTCGAAGTCGATCAGCGGCCAGTGCACGGCGACCTGGGGAAGTCCGGGCAACGCGCCGAGCGCGATCTCCTCGATGCTGGGCTGGGTCGCGGCGGTCAGCGCGACGGAGTCGCCGTCGCAGCTGAGGCCCGCATTGATCCACAAAACGTGAATCAGCGTGTCAGCCGCTTTCAGTGCTTCCGGTGAAGGCATGAAAACCGCTTTCCGGGGCCTGGAAGGGACCCCTACGACACTCGGCCCGTCGGTGTGACGTACCTGACACCCTAGTCGCCGAGCGTGTAATTATGTCAACGCTGCTAATGATTCGATCCGGCCGGGACGAGGCCACAATGCACGAGCTGTCGATCACCCAGAGCGTCGTCGACGCGGTCTGCGAGCGCGCCGCCGGTCGCGCCGTCCACAGCGTGAAAGTCGAGGTAGGAGCGTTGACGGCGGTGGTGCCCGAGGCCATGCGGTTCTGCTTCGATCTCGCGGTGGAGGGCACCGTGGCGCAGGGCGCGCGGCTCGATGTCGTAGCCCGCCCGGGCGTCGCCCACTGCGGTGACTGCGACGCCGACATCGTGCTCGATGATCTTATTCTGTTGTGCCCCTGCGGCAGCGCGAACGTCCACGTGACGGCCGGGCGTGAATTGCGGATCCTTTCCATGGAAGTGGGCTGAGAAATGTGTACCACCTGCGGCTGCGGCGAGTCACACGATCACCCGCAAGAGATCGGTCATTCGCACGAGATCAACTCGACCGAGATCGTCACACTCGAGCAGAAGGTGCTCGCGAAGAATGACGCGCTGGCGCGGGCCAACCGAGGCCGGCTCGCCGGCCTCGGCATCCTCGCCGTCAACCTGATGAGCTCACCGGGCGCGGGCAAGACCACCCTGCTCGAGCGCACCATCCGTGACACCTCGGGCCGCCGCGGCGTCGCGGTGATCGAGGGCGACCAGGAGACGCCGCTCGACGCGGACCGGATCCGGCGCACCGGCTGCGCGGCCGTGCAGGTGAACACGGGGGCGGGCTGCCACCTCGAGGCGAGGATGGTCGGCGAGGCGCTGGACGAGCTGGACCCGGCGGCGGGCTCGCTGCTGTTCATCGAGAACGTCGGCAACCTGGTCTGCCCGGCGCTGTTCGACCTCGGCGAGAACGGCAAGGTCGTCATCGTCTCGGTGACGGAGGGCACCGACAAGCCCCTGAAGTACCCGTACATGTTCGCCGCGGCCGACCTGGTGATCGTTAACAAGACGGACCTGCTCCCGTACGTCGACTTCGACCTCGCCGCCTGCCGCGCGCACGTGAAGGCGGTGAACCCCGGAGCGCACGTGCTGGCCGTCTCCGCGACCACCGGCGACAACATCGAATCCTGGTACGACTGGCTGGAGGACGCGGGCGCGCGCTGAGCCCCGACCGGAGAGGTCAATCTGCCCGATCGGCCCGTTCGGCACGCCCGTACCGGCCTTACCGGACCGCGGTGGCCGCGGGTATGTTCTGCGATCTTGGCCAACGTCCGTTCGGAGTGACCGGCATGTCGCAGTCCCCGCCCGCCGGTCCCTTCGGCGCGCAGCCCGACGACCAACCCGCCTGGCCGCAGGCCGGTCCGCCCGCGGCCATGGCCTTCTATCCCGGCTCGCAGCCGGCGTACGGTGCCCCGCCGTTCGACCCGTCCGATCCGCTGGTCAGCGCCGACTACGCGGGCTGGTGGCGGCGCGGCTTCGCCGTGGTACGGCGAGGATGGCGGCCGCTGGCCCTGGTGCAGGCCGTCACCGCCATCCCGGCCCTGGCCCTGCTGATCCCGATCGGGCTGTACGAACAACTCGCCGCCGCGCGCTCGGCGGACGATCCTTTCGCGGACACCTTCGAGTTCGGCCGATTCCTCACCGTCATCGGCACCGCAGGGCTCGCCGCGGGCCTGGCGGGGCTGATCTATGCGATCGGCACGCTGGTGTCGGCGCGGCTGGTTGTCACCATCGCCACCGGCGGGGAGGTGCGGGTCGGGCGGGCGGTGCGGGCGGTTCTGCCGCGGGTGCCGGCGCTGATCGGCTGGTCGCTGCTGGCCGGCCTGATCGCCGTCGCCGCGGTCTTCGCCTGCATTCTGCCCGCCTTCTACGTCGGTGCGGTCTTCGTCCTGCTGCCGGTCGTGGTGTTGTTCGAGCCGGGCAACGCCATCTCCCGGTGTTTCCGCCTCTTCAACCACGACTTCGGTGCCTCCGTCGGGCGGATCGCCACGATCGTCGGCCTGAGTGTCGGCGGCACGCTGCTCTTCGGCGCGGCGAGCGTGGTGGTGACCATGCTCGCCACCGGGTCCGCGTTCGTCGACCCGACCACCGCCGACACGGGTGCCATCGTCGCCAGTTCGCTGCTGGACACGGTCTTCGAGGGGGTGGCCACGCTGATCGTCGGCGTCGTGGTGACCCCGTTGACGGTGGCGGCCTACGCGGATCTGCGCGCCCGCCTGGAACCGTTCACCACGGCGTACCTGGCAGCGGAGTAGCGGCCAGGCAGCCGCGGACGGCGCGTCAGGCGCGCATGACGGTCGCGATCGGGATGCGGGCGGCCCGCAGGGCCGGGACGAACCCGCCCAGGATGCCGGCGATGAGGCCGGCGATGATGCCCGCCACCCCGGCGTCCCAGGGGAACTGCAGGTCGCGCAGGAACGGTTCGGACTCGCCGACCAGCGCAGAGATCGCCTTCAGCCCGACCACGCTGACGCCGATCGCCGCCGCCGCGGTGAGCAGCCCGGTCAGCAGGGTCTCGGCGAGCACGATCCCGGCCAGCAGCGAACGCGGGGTGCCGACCGCCCGGCGCAGGGCGAACTCCTCGATCCGTTCGCCGACCGTGGCGAGGCCGACGTTGAGGATGCCGGCGACGCCGATCAGCAGGACCAGTCCGGCCATCGCGAGGAAGACCAGGCGCAGCAGCCGGATCTCGTTCTGCCCCTGCTCGCGGGAGTCGACGGTGGAGACGTAGACCTCCGCGCCGGCTCCCCGCAGCTTGGTCGTCAGCACCTGCTCGACCGGCGTCGAGCCGGCCAGCAGCACCTGCATCCCGCCGCCGCTGTTCGGGTCGGCCAGGCCGGCCGGCGGCAGCCAGGTGGAGAGCTCGTCCAGCCGGACGTAGGCGCGGGGCTCATAGCCGCCGTCGTCGACCACGCCGACGACCTGCGGGGTGACGTTCACCGCCGCGCCGCCGACGCGCATCTCGGCGGGCACCTTGTAGCGCGAGAAGCCCTTCGCGGCCTCGAGGTTGATGACGAGCCGCGGCGCCATCGCCGGCACCGTGGAGAAGTCGAGCCACTCGCCGCTCTTGGGCCGGAACGGGCGGAACGGGCGGATGTCGGCGGTCATGGCGGTGAGCTGCACCTGGATGGCCTGACCGGGCGGGGCGGCCTCGGCGGGCTCGCAGGGCTGATCCGGGTAGCAGACCTGGGACGGGCCCCAGTCCTCGTCGAACGGCGAGCCGCCCTCGTTGACGGGCGCGACGCCGGGCTCGCCGATGATCGCCGCGACGCTGAGCATGGCCGTCACGTCGGATCGGCCGCGCACGGTGCCGAGGACGATCTCCGCCGCCTGCGGCTGCATCGGCACCTCCATCACCTTGGTGCCGTCGATGCCCTGGCTGAGCTCGACGTCGGCGAAGAGCGCGCGCTCGGCGATGCTGGCGCCGGCCTGCACGACCACCACGGCGAGCACGCCGAGGAAGAGGCTCACCATGGACAGCAGGGTGCGCAGCTTCCGGGCCCGGATCCCCTGAACGCCGATGATCAGCGCGGACCGCCCCCGCCCAGAAAGTCGCCTCATGCCGTCACCCCCGCCGGAGCCCGCTCGGTGAGGGTGCCGTCGACCAGGTCGAGGGTGCGGCCCATGCGGGCCGCGTGGTCGCGGTCGTGGGTGACCAGGATGAGGCCGCAGCCGCGGGTGGTGGCCTCGAGCAGGGCGTCGATCACCAGTGCGCCGGTCTCGGTGTCGAGCGCGCCGGTCGGCTCGTCGGCGAGCAGCACCTTCGGGCGGCGTACCAGGGCCCGGGCGATGGCCACCCGCTGCTGCTCGCCGCCGGACAGCCGGGGCGGCCGGTTCTTTGCCAGGTGCGCGACGCCGACCTGGTCGAGCGCCTCCATGACCTGGGCCCGGCGGTCGCGGCGCGGCAGCCAGCCCTGCCCGTTGACCAGCGCCATGGCCACGTTCTGGGCGGCGGTCAGGTGCTTGAGCAGGAAGAACCGCTGGAACACGAACCCGAAGTGCGAGCTGCGCAGCTTGGCGGCCCGGCGCTCCTTCAGCCTGCTGATCTCCTGGCCGCCGAGCAGGTAGCTGCCCTCGTCCGGGCGGTCGAACAGGCCCACGACGCTGAGCAGGGTGCTCTTGCCGGAGCCGGAGCGGCCGACGATCGCGACGCTCTCGCCCGCGTGCACGCTCAGGTCGACACCGCCGAGGATCGTCCGGGCCTGCTGCTGCCCCTTGAGGACCTTGGTGATGCCGGTCAGTTCGATCAGCGCGGTCATCCGGGGATCCCGGACGGGTTGTCCTCGGCACCGGGGGCCGCGGTCGGCAGGTTCGGGCCGGGGATGGCGATGGTCTCGTCGCCCTTGAGGCCCGACTTGATCTGCACGACCTTGCCGTCGGTGAGGCCGAGGACCACGTCGACGGTCTTGCGCTCGCGATCCGCGCCGACCACGTCGACCTTGCCCCGGCCCTGCGTGCCGGCGATCGCCTCGACCGGCAGCACCATCGCGTTGTCGGCCCGGCCGGTGACCAGGTTCAGGGTGACGGCGGCGCCGTTGATCAGCTTGACGCCGGAGGGCGCGGTGCAGACGAGCTGGAGCCCGGTCGGCTCCGAGCCTTCGGCGCCGCCCGGCGACTCCGGCTCGGGCTGGGGCTCGGGCGCCTTGCCGGAGGCCTCCGGCGCGGGCGAGGCCGGCGGCGGCTCGGGGATGGTGCCGGCCGGCAGCGCCGCGATCGTGCCGAGCGGCTTGCACTTGAACGGGCCCGGCCCGTTCTTGATCTGCCCCTCGACGGACTTGGCGGCGCCGGAGATCCGGTACGCCAGCGCGCTGTCGATGTCGGCGACGATGCCGTACCCGATGTGCCGGGCCGACACGACCGGCATGCCGGCGGTGACGTCGGACCGGTCCTCCATCAGCCGGCCCGCCAGGGTCGCACCCGCGGGGATCTCGACCGAGTAGGGCTTGCCCTTGCGCCAGACCGTCGCCACCCAGGTCTCCTGGTCGAACTGCGTCGGCGTTGGCGGCCGCTGCAGGTACCGCAGCTCGCCGCTCTTGGGCGCGACGATCCCGAAGACCGGGTTGATGGTCACCTTGCCGGCCAGGCTGATCTTGTTGGTGAGGTCCTGCCGGGTCGGCTTGACGGTGGTGAGGACCGTCCCGCGCGGCTCGAGCCCCGGCGTCTCGACGCCCCCACCGGACGACGTGCAACCGGCCAGCGCGATTGCGGCTATCGACACGCCCATGCCGGTGAGCAGCCTGCGTACGTCCACCGGTTCTCCCATCAGCCGACCGTCTCTGCCTCAGCCGGACAGAGACGATCTCCGATCCGACCGGCAGACGGTACATGGCCCCCGCAAACATGCGACGGGGGCACTACTGGCGGTAGGTCTCCAGGAAACGGCGCAGGCGGTCGGTGGCGTCGTCGAGGACGTCGACCGGCGCGAGGAACACCATTCGCAGATGATCCGGGGTCGGCAGGTTGAAGCCCGTTCCGTGCGAGAGCAGCATCAACTGCTGCTCCAGTAGATCGATGATCATCCGCTGGTCGTCGCGGATCTTGTGGATCTCCGGGTCGAGGCGGGCGAAGAGGTACAGCGCGCCCTGCGGCTTGACGCAGCTGACACCCGGGATCTCGTTGAACTTGTCCCAGGCGTGGTTGCGCTGCTCGTACAGGCGGCCGCCGGGGCGGATCAGGTTGTTGATGCTCTGGTAGCCGCCCAGCGCGGTCTGCACCGCGTGCTGCGCCGGCACGTTCGGGCACAGGCGCATGTTGGCGAGCAGCTGCACGCCCTCCAGGTACTCCGTCGCGTGGGTGGTCGGACCGCTGATCGCCATCCAGCCCGAGCGGAAGCCCGCCGCCCGGTACGCCTTCGACAGCCCGCTCATGGTGAGCACCAGCAGGTCCGGCGCGAGCGCCGCGGCGCACTCGTGCCTCGCGCCGTCGTACAGGATCTTGTCGTAGATCTCGTCCGCGAGCACGAGCAGGTCGTTGCGGCGGGCGATCTCCAGCAGGCCCAGCAGGGTCTCCCGCGAGTAGACCGCGCCGGTCGGGTTGTTCGGGTTGATGATCACCAGGGCCCGGGTGTTCGGGGTGACCTGGGCGGCGACGTGTTCGAGGTCGGGCGCCCAGCCCTCGT
Organism: Actinoplanes sp. NPDC049118; assembly: GCF_040648555.1. Classification (NCBI taxonomy): domain Bacteria; kingdom Bacillati; phylum Actinomycetota; class Actinomycetes; order Micromonosporales; family Micromonosporaceae; genus Actinoplanes; species Actinoplanes sp. NPDC049118. The sequence goes on along the minus strand of NZ_JBEZDY010000027.1, from coordinate 36,172 downwards.
TCTCGTCGCAGCGGTAGTGCACCGGCCGCCCGCCGCACAGCGTCACCGCGCCGGTCCACAGCGGATAGTCAGGGCTCGGTACCAGCACCTCGTCGCCGGTGTTGAGCAGCGCCTGCAACGACATCACGATGAGCTCGGAGACGCCGTTGCCGAGGAAGACGTCGTCGGGCTGCACGTTCTCGACGCCAAGGGTCTGGTAGTACTGCGCGACGGCGACGCGGGCGGAGTAGATGCCCCGGGCGTCGCTGTAGCCCTCGGCGTCGCCGAGGTTGTGCACCATGTCGGTGACGATCGGCTCCGGGGTGCTCAGCCCCCACGGCGCCGGGTTGCCCAGGTTGAGCTTGAGGATGCGGTGACCCGCGGCCTCCAGCTCCTGGGCGCGGCGCAGCACCGGCCCGCGGATGTCGTAGCGGACGTTCCTGAGCCTGCTCGCCTGCTCCACCATGCCCAGCAGCCTAAGCCGTCGAGTACAGCGGCATTGCCGCCGTTCGCCGCGAACGATGCTCACATAACGGATATATTCGACACGGCACGGAGCGGGTCCGGAGCGGCGGGAAGGCGACGATGAGCACGATCCTCCTGGTCGAGGACGATCCGGATATCCGTCACCTCGTCTCCGACCGCCTGACCAACGGCGGCTTCGACGTGGTCGGCGCCGCCGACGGGCCCACCGCCCTGTGCGCCGCCCGCGAGCAGCCGCCGGATCTCGTGCTGCTCGCCGTGCGGATGCCGGCGCTCTGCGGCATCGACGTCTGCCGCGAGCTGCGGGCCGGACCTGTGACCGCGCCCGTCCCGATCATCATGCTCACCGCGCGGTCGCGCCCGGAGGACCTCGAGCAGGGGTACGCGGCCGGCGCCACCGGCCACATCGTCAGGCCGTTCAGCCCGGGCGAACTGCAGGAACGCGTCGAGGCCGCGCTGGCCCGGGCGGGCAGCTGATGCTCGGGCTCTTCACCCTCGTCATCGAGATCCTCGCCGGCATCGTGGCCGTGATCGCGCTCGCCATCATCACGGTCCGGGTGTTCCGCAGGAGCCGCAACCGCAGGCGGGCCGAGCTCGCCGTCGGCCCGCGCCGGGCGCTGCTCGCCTTCGTCGCGGACAACGGCGAAGAGGGCAGCCACGACCTCGTCGCCATCCCGGATGACGCCTGGCGCGCCGTCGAGCCCGCCGCGCTCGCCCTGCTCGGCAAGCTCCGCGGCGAGGCGCACCTCGGGCTCGTCTCCGTCTTCCTGCGCCGCGGTGTCGCCCGCGCCGCGCAGCGCGACCTGCGCTCGCGCAGCCGGGTCAAGCGGGCCCGCGCCGCACAGGTGCTCGGCGACCTCGCGCTGCGCCAGGCCGTACCCGAGCTGTGCCGGTTGCTCACCGACCGGCACCCGGAGGTGCGCGTGGTGACCGTCCGCGCGCTGGGCCGCATCGGCGACCCGGCCGCCGCCTGGCGGATCATCGCCAGCCTGGACCGCGCCGACCCGCTGCCGTCGCTGCTGGCCACGCACGCCCTCGCGCAGCTCGGCGCCGAGGCGGAGGTGACCCTCTCGGCCGCGCTCGACCACCCGCAGGCCCGCATCCGTGCGGTGTGCCTGGACGCGCTCGGCCTGCTCGGCGCGACCGGATCGGCGCACCGCGTCGCCCGGGTGCTGCGCGACGACACCGTCCTCGACGTGCGGATCGCCGCCGCCACGAACCTCGGCAGGCTCGGCACGCGTACCGCGCTCGAACCGCTGACGCTGGCGTTGCGCTCGTCGCGGCCGGCGCCGCTGCGGGCCGCCGCCGCCCGCGCGCTCGGCGTGCTTGGCGCGCCGTCCGCCGTGCCGACGCTGGCGGAGCTGCTCGACGACGACGAGTTCCAGGTGGCGCACGAGGCGGCGCACGCCCTGCGCCGGCTCGGCGCGCCCGGCACCGAGGCGCTGACCGCGGCGGTCGAGGCGGAACGGGCCGAGGGCGCCGGCACGCATCGCCGGCCGTCGGCCTCGGACGGCGTGTCGGTGAGCCACGCCCTGGAGGCCCTGGCGTTGTCACAGGTCGGCGCCGAGCGGGTGGGGGCGGCGGCATGACCGAGGCCGTACGCGAGATTCTGCGCTTCACCGACGTCGCGATCTTCGCGTACTTCATCGGGCTCAACACCAGCTACCTGGTGCTCATGGTGCTGGCCGGGCTCGAGTTCGGCAAACACCTGCGGCGCGTACCGTTCGCCGGCGCCGACGACATGTTCCGCAGCCCGCTCACGCTGCCGGTCTCGGTGATCGTGCCCGCGTACAACGAGGGCGCGGGGATCGTCCCCGCGGTGACCGCGATGACCGCGCTGCGCTATCCGCGCTACGAGGTGGTGGTCGTCGACGACGGGTCGACCGACGACACGTTCGAGCTGCTGCGCGCCCATTTCGACCTGGTCGAGGTGCCGCGGGTGGTGCCCGGCGAGGTCCCGTACCAGTCCCGGGTGCTCTCCGTGCACGTCGCCCGCGCCAACCCGGAGACGCTGACCGTGGTCCGCAAGACCAACGGCGGCAAGGCCGACGCGCTCAACGTCGGCATCAACCTGACCCGGCACCCGCTGATCTGCATGGTCGACGCCGACTCGGTGCTGGACCCGGACGCGCTGCTCTCGGTGGCCAAGCCCTTCGCCGACGACCCGCTGCGGGTGGTGGCCTGCGGCGGCGTCGTGCGCATCGCCAACGGCTGCAAGGTGATCGGCGGCCGCGTCGTCGACGTGCGGATGCCGAGGCGGTGGCTGGGCCGCATCCAGGTGGTCGAGTACCTGCGTGCGTTCCTGATGGGCCGCACCGGCTGGTCCCGCCTCGGCGGGCTGGTGGTCATCTCCGGCGCGTTCGGCCTCTTCCGCCGCGATCTGCTCGTGCGGATCGGCGGCATGGCGCACGACACCATCGGCGAGGATGCCGAGCTGGTCGTCCGGCTGCACCGCCACCTGCGGCAGCTCAAGGAGGACTACCGGGTCGTCTTCGTGGCCGAGCCGGTGAGCTGGAGCGAGGCCCCGTCGAGCCTGCGGGTGCTGGGCCGGCAGCGGCGGCGCTGGCACCGCGGCATCGCGGAGATCCTGCGCAAGCACCGCGGCATGATCCTCAACCCCCGCTACGGCCGCATCGGCCTGGTCGCGCTGCCGTACTACGTGGTCTTCGAGCTGCTGGCGCCGTTCGTCGAACTGGCCGCCCTGGTGCTGCTGCCGCTCGGTCTCCTGGTCGACGCGATCGACGTCGCGTTCCTCTGGCGTTTCGTGCTGGTCGCCTACGGCTACGGCCTGCTGGTCAGCCTGGTCGCGCTCTTCATCGAGGAGGTCTCGTTCCACCGCTATCCGCGCTGGGGCGACCTGGCGCGCGGCGTGCTGGCCGCGATCCTGGAGAACTTCGGCTACCGGCAGATCCTCGCGGTGTGGCAGGTCCGCGGCGCGCTCGGCGCGCTGCACGGGCGCCGGGCGGAGTGGGGCACGATGCACCGCGAGGGCTTCGACACGGTGGTCGAGTCACGCGAGACGGTCGGCGTGGGCGTCGACCGCTGACCGCGGATGCCGCAGGCCGGGGTGCCCGGCCGGCAGGCTGCGGCGGATCACCCACCAGCTGACCGCGAGGCAGGCGGCGACCAGCGGCCAGGTGAGCACGCCGCGCGCGACGCCCAGCGCCATCACCGCGTGCGCCGCCCAGAGCGGGACGAACACGGCGAGGCGGACCAGATACTGCCCGACCCAGACCCAACTGCCCAGGCAGTACGCCCGCAGCAGCGCGGGATCGCGGCGCCAGCGCGTCTTCTGGCCGAGCACCGCGCCGACGATGACGCCGAGCAGCGGCCAGCGGATGACGATGCTGACCGCCCACGCCAGCGCGCTGGCGGCGTTGGTCACGATCTGCAGCAGGAAGAAGTCCTCGGCGCGCCCCGTACGCAGGGCGATCAGCGCGGCGACGCAGACGCCGAGCAGGCCGATCAGGACGGCGCGGGGCTTGCCGCCCTGCCACAGGCGCCAGGCGGCGACCGCCAGGGCGGCGACCACGGCGGCGCCGGCGCCGACCCAGATCGAGCGGCCACCGGCGAGCCAGGCCACGACGAAGATCACCGGGGGTACGGTCGCGTCCAGCGCGGCCCGCCGGCCGCCCAGCAGATCGGCCAGAGACTCCGGTTCGGCCACGCCCCACCCCGCTCTCAAGTTAGGAAAGCCTAACCGGCGACGATCGGGCGCGCACCGACCGGTCCGCCGCCGCACCGAAGATCACAGCCGGCGGCGTGCCGGCCGTCAGCCGGACGACCCGCCGCGGCGGCGTCCGGCGGCGAGTTCCCGGTGCCGGATCGCGCCGCGGTCGAGGATGGCCCGGGCCATGACCCACACGCAGATGCCGCCGTTGACGAACGACGCGAGCACGTCGGTGGGGTGGTGCATGCCGCGGTACATCCGGCCCAGCGCCACGCCGAGCGGCACGAGCAGCAGCAGCCAGCACGCCGCCCTGAGCCCGGTGCGGTCGGTCAGCCGGTACAGGATCACGGCCAGTCCCAGGTAGAGGGCGACCGACGCCGAGGTGTGGCCGGACGGGAAGCTCGAGGTGGGCGGCGAGGTGTCCATGTGGTCGACCTCGGGGCGCGGCCGGTCGATCATCAGTGTGGTCAGGAAGAAGATCAGCGCCTGGGCGCAGACCGCCGCGCACAGGAAGATCGATTCCCGCCAGCGCTTGAGCGTCAGGCGCAGCACGATCGCCGCGAGGATCGTCACGGCGATGATCGCCGGGGTGCTGGCCAGGGTGCTGAAGATCAGCGAGAACATGCTGATGTCGTGGGTGCGGTCGCGCTCGAGTTCGCGATTGACCGAGTCCTCGACGGTCAGCGGCCAGGCGTGCGGGATGACCCTCGTGATGAGCAGGCCCAGTGCGATCATGACGGCGAGCAGCGCCGCGATCGGCGTCAGCACCCGCTTGAGGACCTGGGTCGCGAAATCTGCCATGCGCCGGGCAGTACCCGCCGCCGACCGGCGGCGAAACTCGCCCTTGTATATATCGGGTGAAAAGCTTTGACTGCGGACATATCCGTGGGTCAAGTTTATTACGATCTGTTTCACCGTCGATTCGGCGGGCACTGCACGAAGATCCGGTACTTCTGACTCAGTCGATCGGCTAGGGCTGTGTTCGTAGCGTGTGCTTGCCGGTACGTTGAGTAGGCGTGGGTGTGCCAGCAATTGAATGGCACAAATGCGTGTTGAACTGCGGAAACATTACCTATAAAGATCATCTGTACCGACCCTCTCGTACAAATGGCCGATCCGGTGGGACTGGCATCTCCGAAGTAGACAGGTGGAGAAACAGGGATCCCGGCTGACAGACTAGGTGGTGTGATGATCCGGGTTGTGGTGGTGAGAGACGAGGGATACTTCGGGGTCCCGGTACGAACACTGCTAGAGGCCAAACCTGACATTCACTACGTCGGTACCCTGACGCTCAGCGGCGATCTTCCGGCCCGCGCCGCCGAGTTGTGGCCGAACGTGATCGTGATCGACACCGAATACATGGTCAGTCAGGTGTTGCCGCTCGCCGAGGAGTTGCACGCCACCATTCCGTCCTGCTCGATGCTGCTGCTGTGCGATCCGGCCAAACGCGGAATGCTTCCGCCGCGCCGCTGGGCCGGCGGGCTCAATTTCGTCCTCAAGGACGCCTCCGACGCGGTGCTCGCGGATTCCATCCGCCGGCTCGCGGCCGGAGAGCGCGTCGTGTCCCCGATGCTGCAGGCCGCCTCGCTGAACACCGACCGGGGGCTCAGCACCCGGGAGCTGGAGGTGCTCGGGCTCGCGGCCGAGGGCGAGTCGGTGCGCGAGATCGCGGGCCGGCTCTATCTCTCCGGCGGCACCGTGCGCAACTATCTCTCGGCCGTCATCACGAAGACCGGCGCACGCAACCGCCTCGACGCGATCCGCATCGCCCGTAAGGGCGGCTGGTTGCGCTGAGCACCGGGCGCCCGCCTCGGTATTCTTGGTCCGGATGCCATCTGATCAGCTCGAAGTGCCGGCGCTGCCGATTCTGCTCCCATTGGGGACCGTCCTCATGGTCGTGTCCTGGGCCGTGCTCCGCCGGCGCGGGCTGCTCACGCCGCGGCGGTTCGTGACGGCCTGTGCCGCGGGGTGGTACCTGGTCGCCGTGCTCGGCGCGACCATGCTGCCGTTGCGGCTGGCCTGGGGCGAGAACGCCGGCGAGCCCGAGCTCTACCGGATCATCCTGGTCCCGCTGACCACCATGCGGGTGGACGACTTCCTGCTGAACATCGTCATGACGCTCCCGCTCGCGGCGGTGCTCCGCCTCGTGTTCGGGATCCGGGACCGGGGCCGGGTCGTGCTCGTGGGCTTCCTGCTCAGCGCGGGAATCGAGGCCACGCAGGCGATCCTCGACCTCACCCTGCACGGCGACCGGTGGGCGGACGTCAACGACCTGCTGTCGAACACGCTGGGCGCGCTGCTCGGCTACGTCGCCCTGCGCCGCCTCCTGCGTTTCCCCTCGTTCGGGCGCGCGATGGAGGACTGCTCCCTCGTGCCCCGCCGCAGCGGGGAGCGGCCGCCGGCCATCCGCTCGTAGAGCTGCCCGACCGACGCGGCCAGCTCGGCGGCGTCGTAGCGCTCGCCCGCCGAGCGGGCCGGCAGGCGGGCGCCGCGGCGTTCCTCGAAACAGAGCAGCTCGGTACGGAGTTTGCGCGGCAACGACTCCGGGTCGTGCGGGGAGAGCCGCTCGGCGCCCCCGACGGCGGACCGGGCCGCGGCCAGCTCCTCCAGCGGCGGGCAGACCGCGTACAGCGCGGGCAGGCCGCTGGCGAGCGCCTCGAGCACCACCAGCCCGAACGTGTCCTCGTCCGACGGTGACGCGAAGACGTCCATCGCGCAGAGCATCTCCCGGGCGTGGCCGACCGCGCCGGCGAAGGTCACCCGGTCGGCGACGCCCTCGATGACGGCGAGCCGCTCCAGCGCGGGCCGGGCCGAGCCGTCGCCGACCAGCAGCAGGATCGCCTCCGGCACCTCGCCGACGGCCCGGATCAGGCGGTCGAACCTCTTGCCCGGCTCGAGCCGGCCCACGCCGCCGATCACCCGCACGCCCGGCCCGATGCCCAGGCGCGCCCGGGCCGCGGCGCGCAGCGCCGGGTCGTAGCGGAACTCGGCGGGATCGATCGCCTTGGGGATGACCGTGATCCGCTCGTCCGGCACGCCGAGGGCGCGCAGCCGGCCGGCGATCGGCTCGGACGCCGCGATCGTGAGCCGGCCGAGCCGCTCGCCGATCAGGTACAGGGCGCGGGCGCCCCCGTCGCCGCCGAGGTGGTACTCGGTGGCGACCACGTGCCGCACGCCGGCCAGCCGGGCCGCGAAGAGGCCCTGCACGCAGGCGCGGTAGAGGTGGGTGTGCACCACGTCGAAGTGGCCGAGCCGGATGAGGCGGCGCAACTTGATCACCGCGGACAGGTCGCGGTCGCGGGTGGTGATCACTTCGTGCACGGTCGTGCCGTCGGCGCGCAGGGCGGCGGCGACGGCGCCGGGCCGCGACAGCGTGACGACCTCGCAGTCGTACGGCAGCCGGCGTACCAGCAGCCGGAGCTGATGCTCGGCGCCGCCCTCGGCCAACGTGGAGATGATGTGCAGAACCCTCATGGCCCGGCTCCGACCCGCGCGCGGAACTCTTTCATTTTGTCTCCTGTTTGACACCCGCGATAAAGACGCTGCCAGAGCGGTGGCGCCCAATGACAGTTGCAAATGTCATGTTGAACGTGAAGCCTTCTCACTGACTTCCGGGCGCCCGATTATTGGCCGAACGGATGTCGTCCTTAGGTCGGAAAGTGCTTGTCAGGATGGCGATCGAGCACGTGGGGCGGCCATAGGTACGGAACATGAGGAAGCCTCATGTAGGGCATGACAATTACTACTGTGGCCGATACCCCACGGCTGGCACGCTCTATTCGTAGGCGCTGATAGCGACGTACGGCGAGCGGCCGCAAATGCATTCCCGGATCTCGATTATGCATTGCGTGACGCTCGATTTTCCTTGTCGACACCAACGTTCGAACGGGGAGGAATTCATGCAGGTACGGCGACCGACGCCGACCGACGTCACGGGCGCCCCCGCCGGCTCCAGGACACCGCCGTGGCTGCTCGCGGCGCTGCCCGTCCGGGCCGCCCGGGCCGCCGCCGACGCGATGGCGCTGGCCGTGGCGCTGCTGATCGCCACGCTGCTGCGCCACGACGGAGACCTCGCCGCGGTCGACGCCACCGGGCTGCTCGTGCTGGCCTCGCTGGCCGCGATCGTGCACACCGTCGCCGGACTGCAGTTCGGGCTCTACACCGGCCGCTGGTCCTACGGCTGCTTCGAGGAGATCGCCGCGCTGGCGAAGACCGCGGCGCTCACCACCCCCGTGGTGTTCATCCTGGACACCCTCGTCGGCCGGCTCGTGCCGCGCTCGGCCATCATCGCGGCGGGCCTGATCGCCCTGGTCCTGGCGGCCGGCGTGCGCTACGCCGCGCGGCTGCTGCACGACCACCGCCTGCGGCCCTCGCCGGAGCACGGCACCCGCGTCGTCGTGATGGGCGCGGGCGAGGGCTCGGCCCAGGTCATCCGCGCCATGCTGCGCAGCCCGTTCAGCCCGTACGTCCCGGTCGCCCTGCTCGACGACGATCCGGCCAAGCGCACCCTGCGGCTGATGGGCGTTCCGGTGGCCGGCAACCGGCACGCCATGGCCGAGGTCGTCCGGCGGTTCCGCGCCGACGCGGTGCTCATCGCGATCCCCAGCGCGAGCGCCGAACTCGTCCGGGAGCTGACCGAACTGGCCCAGCCGCTCAACGTCGACCTGAAGGTCGTGCCGCCCGTCGTCGAACTGTTCGGCCGCACCGTCAGCGTGGAGGACATCCGTCCCGTCAGCCACGCGGACCTGCTCGGCCGGCGGGAGATCGGCATCGACCTGGCCGCGGTGGCCGGCTATCTCGAGGGGCGCCGGGTCCTCGTCACCGGCGCCGGCGGCTCGATCGGCTCCGAGCTGTGCCGCCAGGTCGCCCGCTTCCACCCGGCCCGCCTGGTCATGCTGGACCGCGACGAGTCCGGGCTCCACGCCGTGCAGCTGTCGCTGGACGGCCGCGCGATGCTCGACGACCGCAACCTGGTCGTCGCCGACATCCGGGACCAGCAGCGCCTCGACGAGGTGTTCGCCGAGCACCGGCCGCAGGTGGTGTTCCACGCGGCGGCCCTCAAGCACCTGCCGCTGCTGGAGATGCACCCCTCCGAGGCGCTCAAGACCAACATCATCGGCACGTACCAGATCCTCCAGACCGCGCTGCGCCACGGCGTCGACCGGCTGGTGAACATATCGACCGACAAGGCGGCCGAGCCGACAAGCGTGCTCGGCTACTCCAAGCGGATCACCGAGCGGCTCACCGCGGCCGCCGACGAGTCCGCACCCGGCACCTACTGCAGCGTCCGGTTCGGCAACGTGCTCGGCAGCCGCGGCTCCGTCCTGACGGCCTTCACGGCGCAGGTCGAGTCGGGCGGCCCGATCACCGTCACCGACCCCGAGGTCTCGCGCTTCTTCATGACCGTGCAGGAGGCCGTGCGCCTGGTCATCCAGGCCGGCGCCCTCGACAGCACGGGCGAGGTGCTGGTCCTGGACATGGGCGAGCCGGTGCGCATCGCCGACGTCGCCCGCCGGCTCGCCGACGCGGCCGACCGGCACATCCAGATCGTCTACACGGGACTGCGCCCGGGGGAGAAGCTGCAGGAGATCCTGCTCGGCCCGGACGAACCCGATCACCGGCCGAACCACCCGTTGATCTCGCAGGCTCCGGTGCCGCCGCTCGACGGCGCCGTGCTCTCGCTGCTCGACCCCACCGTGCCGCGTACCGACCTGATCGCCGTCCTGCGCTGGCTCGCCGAGAGCCCGGCGTTGTCGGCCGCCCGCGAGGCGAGCCCGCCGGCCGTGGTGTCGCGGCCCGGCCGCAACCGCGCCGCCGGCCGCAACCGTACGGCGCCGCCGCCGCGCCAGCCCGAATTCACCGTACGGCCGGGACGGCAACCGTGAGCACCCGGAAGAAGAAGGAGAGCAGGCCCATGCGGGTCGTCATCGCCGGTCAGGGATATGTGGGGCTGCCGCTGGCCGTCCGCGCCGCCCAGGTGGGCCACACGGTCGTCGGCTTCGACGTCGACGACGAGCGGATCAAGCGGCTCGCCGCCGGTGAGTCCTACGTGGACGACGTGTCGTCGGCCGAGCTGCAGGAGATCCTCGACAGCGGCGCCTTCCAGCCGTCGTCGGATCCGCGCGCCTGCGCGGGCTTCGACGTCGCCGTCATCGCGGTGCCGACCCCGCTGCGCGAGGGCACGCCGGACCTCAACTACATCGAGGAGTCCGCCCGGACCCTGGCCCGCTACCTGCGGCCGGGCGCCACGGTCGCGCTCGAGTCGACCACCTACCCCGGCACCACGACCGACCTGGTCGCGCCGCTGCTCGAGGAGGGCTCCGGCCTGGTCGCCGGCGCCGACTTCTTCCTCGGCTACAGCCCGGAGCGCATCGACCCGGGCAACCGGCAGTGGAACCTCGTCACCACCCCGAAGGTCGTGTCCGGCATCAACGAGGCCTCCCTCGAGCGGGTGCAGGCCTTCTACGGCTCGGTCGTGGAGCAGACCGTGCCGGTCTCCGACTGCAAGGTCGCGGAGCTGGCGAAGCTGCTCGAGAACACGTTCCGGCACGTCAACATCGCCCTCGTCAACGAGCTCGCGGTGTTCGCACACGACCTCGGCATCGACGTCTGGGAGGCGATCGAGGCGGCGTCGTCGAAGCCGTTCGGCTACCTGCGGTTCGTGCCCGGCCCGGGCGTCGGCGGCCACTGCCTGCCGATCGACCCGTCGTACCTGTCCTGGCGGGTGCAGCGGACCCTCGGGCAGAGCTTCCGCTTCGTCGAGCTCGCCAACGACATCAACAACCACATGCCGGACTACGTCGCGCGGCGCCTGGTCACCGCGCTCAACCGGCACCGCAAGGCGGTCAACGGCTCGACCGTGCTGCTGCTCGGGCTGGCGTACAAGAAGAACACCGGCGACGCCCGCGAATCTCCGGCGCGGCGGGTCGCCTCGCTGCTGCTGGACATGGGCGCCGAGGTCCGCGCCGCCGACCCGCACGTGGTCGAGGACGCCCACGTCGACCAGCGGGTCGTGCGGGTCGCGCTGACCGAGGAGCAGATCGCCGCGGCCGACGCCGTGGTGCTGCTCGCCGACCACGACGCGTTCGACCTGGACCTCGTCGTGCGCCACGCCCGCTACGTGCTGGACACCCGCCACCGCCTGACCGGACCCACCGTCGAGTCGCTCTAGCCGAAGGAGTGCGCCCGTGGAACCCGTACGCCTGCTCTGGGACCTGTTGAACCGCCTGGCCGCCGCCCTCGCCCTGGTGCTGTTGTCTCCGGTGATCCTCGCGGTCGCGGCCTGGATCAGGATCGCGGACGGCAAGGGCATCCTGTTCGTCCAGGACCGGGCCGGCCGCGACGGCGTGCCGTTCCGGATGCTGAAGTTCCGCTCGATGGTGCACGGCTCCGTTGCGCTCAGCGCGAAGCTCGGCATCAGCGACCCGTTCGGCCTGGTGGAGAACGACCCGAGGATCACCCGCTGCGGCCGGTTCCTGCGCCGCACCAGCCTCGACGAGCTGCCGCAGCTGGTCAACGTGGTACGCGGGCAGATGGCGCTGGTCGGTCCCCGGCCGGACGTGCTGCCGCAGGCCGCCAACTACTCCGCCGAGGACCGGCGGCGCCTGGAGGTCAAGCCGGGAATCACCGGGTGGGCCCAGGTCAACGGCCGCGACGACATCGACTGGCCGCAGCGCTTCGCGCTGGACCGGTGGTACGTGGACAACTGGTCGCCGGTGCTGGACCTGCGGATCCTCTGGCTCACGGTCGCCACCCTGCGGCGCGACGAGGCTCCCGTGCACGTCGACGAGCTCAACATCCGCCGGGCGCAGGACGTGGACGTGCGCCGTGCCGCCTGAACCACCCCGCGAGGTCGGTTCGGAATTCCACTGGGACCCCGGCGTCCTGCTCGGCGCCGAGCAGGGCGGCGGCCTGCCGCGGTGGCTGCCGGACCGGCACGCGCTGTTCGCCACCGGCTGCGGCGCGCTGATCGCCGTGCTGCGCCTGCTGGCGCCCGGCGGCCGGCTGCACATGCCGTCGTACTTCTGCATGGGCGTCGCGGAGGCGCTCTCGGCGGAGGCACCGATCGCCTGGTACCGGCACCTGCCGGACGGGCAGGGCCCCTGCTTCCAGACGCTGCACGCCGAGCCCGGCGACGTCGTGCTCGCCCAGAACCTGTTCGGCCGCGACGTACGCGAGCCGTGGGACGCCTGGCGGGAGGAACACGCGCGCGTGCACGTCGTGGAGGACCACTCGCACGATCCGTTCGGCACCTGGGCGCGCGAAAGCACCGCGGCGTACGCCGTCGCCTCGCTGCGCAAGACGCTGCCGCTGCCCGACGGTGGCCTGCTGTGGTCACCGCGCGGGCTCGACCTGCCCCGGCCGCGCGGCGAGGAGAGCCCGGGCGCCCAGCTCAAGCTGGCCGCGATGCTGCTGAAGTCGGCCTGGCTCGGCGGCCGGCCGATCGGCAAGGAGGGCTTCCGCTCGCTGCAACAGCAGGGCGAGTACGCCCTGCTCGGCAGCGGCGGCCCGGCCAGCGCCGTCACCGTGGCGACGCTGCCGCTGCTGGACGTGGCGGGACTGCGCGCGGCGAGCACCGGCAACGCCCGGGCGCTGATCGCTGCCCTGCCCGGGCAGGGCCCCGCCTGGCGGGTCCTGACCGGCGGGCCGGCCGACGCGGCGCCGTTCCGGGTGCAGCTCGTGTGCCCCTCGGAGGAGATTCGCGACGCCCTGCGCGGCCACCTCGCCGGGCACGGGATCTTCGCACCCGTGCACTGGCAGCAGGACCGCGCCGGACTCTGGAGCGGCGATGAGGAGGCGGCCTACCTCGCCGAGCGGATGCTGACCGTGCCGGTCGACCACCGGTGCGGCCCGGCCGAGATCCGCCGGATCGCCGAGGTGCTGACCGCGTTCGCCCCGGCGTCGCAGGCCGTCCGGTGAACGCGTGACTGTGACCCTTGACACACCAAAGTGGTCGCGGGGAGGGTAGGAGGCCCGACCGAGGAGCTGCTGTGTCGACCACCGACGACGTGGGCAACGCCGGCGAGACCACACCGGCCGGGGTGGCCGCGGCCTTCCCCACCCGCAACCTTCCCAGTCCGCAGATCCGCGACATGCCGGACGAGCCGCGCCGCTACTGGCGGCTGATCGGCCCGGGCATCATCGCCGCCGGGGTCGGCCTGGCCTCCGGCGAGTTCGTGCTGTTCCCGTACATCGCCTCCCAGGTGGGGCTGGTCTTCGTCTGGGCGGCGCTGGTCGGCCTGGTCACGCAGTACTTCCTCAACATGGAGATCGAGCGGTACACCCTCGCCACCGGCGAGACCGCGCTGACCGGGTTCAGCCGGTACTGGCGGCACTGGGGGCTGTTCTTCGCGATCCTCACCTACTTCGCGAACCTGTGGCCCGGGTGGGTGACGAGCTCGGCCACGCTCACCACGTACATCTTCGGCGGCAACCGCACCGCGATCGCCATCGGCATGCTGGTGGTCGTCGGGTTGGTCCTCACCCTGGCGCCCGTGGTCTACGTCGCCCTCGAGAAGACGCAGATGCTGAAGGTCGCGGCGGTGCTGACGTTCTTCGTGATCGCGGCGATCTTCGCGATCGGCGCGGCGGCCTGGAGCGATCTGCCGCAGGTGGTGACGCAGCCGCGGCTTCCGATCGACGAGCTGGGCTTCGCGCTGCTGCTCGGCGCGCTCGCCTTCGCGGGCGCCGGCGGCGGGCAGAACCTGGTGCAGTCCAACTGGATCCGGGACAAGGGCTACGGCATGGGCACGTACGTGCCGCGGCTCGTCAGCCCGGTGACCGGCCAGCCGGAGGCGGCGCCGAGCACCGGATACGTCTTCGAGCCGACGCCGGACAACCTGCGGCGCTGGCGCGGCTGGTGGAAGTTCGCCAACGTCGAGCAGCTCACCACGTTCGTGCTGATCACCTTCGTGACGATCCTGTTCACCTCGCTGCTCGCCTTCTCCACCGTGTTCGGGCGCGAGGGCCTGGAGAACAACATCGCCTTCCTGCAGACCGAGGGCCAGGTCCTCGCCGACCGGGTCGGCCCGTGGTTCCAGTACCTGTTCTGGATCATCGGCGCATTCTCGCTGTTCGCGGCGGCGCTCGGCATCGTCGACTACACCAGCCGGATGGCCGCCGACGTCATCAAGACCTCGTACGCCCGCAACGCCAACGAGAGCAAGGTGTACGCCGCGCTGGTCTGGGGCCTGGTCCTGATCGGCATCGCGGTCCTGCTGGCCGGCTTCAGCCAGCCCATCGTGCTGCTGGTGATCTCGGCGGTGGTGGGCGGCTTCATGATGTTCATCTACTCCGCCCTGCTGATCCTGATCAACCGGCGCATCCTGCCCGAGCCGATCCGCATCCGCGGCGTCCGCCTCGGCGCGCTGATCTGGTCCTTCCTGCTGTTCGGCGTGCTTTCGGTGCTCACCTTCCAGGACCGGATAGGGGAACTCTTCGAGTGACCGCGTGATCGGGATGCCCTATGCGCACGCGATGCAGCAGCGGGCGAACGGCCGCGCGGCGAGCCGTTCCTCGGCGATCGGCCGCCCGCACCGTTCGCAGACGCCGTAGGTCCCCGCGTCCACCCGGCGCAGCGCGTCGTCGACCTCGGCGACCCGTTCCCGTGCGGCGGCCAGCAGCGCGGTCAGCTGGGCGCGTTCGAAGCCGATGGTGGCGCCCTCCGGGTCGTGCTCGTCGTCGGCGTTCGAATCCCGCGACGCCGCGAACAGCGCCTCCAGATCCTGGGCCAGTGTCGCCGCCTCGGCCTGCGCCCGCGCTCGCAGCCGCAGCAGCTCATGCCGAACCATCCCGCCAGCTTAACGAGCGCCGGAGCGCCGTTAGGCTTGCCTCGACGGGGGAGACGAATGACCGCGACGGCATTCCGTATCGGCGGAGACCTGGAGGTACGGCGGCTCGGGTTCGGTGCCATGCGGCTGCCGACCGGGCCGGGCGATGCCCGCGAGGCCTCGGTGACGCTCGCCCGGCGGGCACGTCGGGGGCGAAGGCGGGGATCGCCGCCGTGGCGTCCGAGGCCGGCGCCACCGCCACCCAGGTCGCGCTCGCCTGGCTCCTGAGCCGTTCGCCGGTCATGCTCCCGATCCCCGGCACCGCCCGCGTCGACCACCTCGAGGAGAACGTCGCCGCGGGGCAACTCCACCTGACCCCGGCCCAGCGCGCCGGCCTGGATCTGCTGCACGAACCGGCATAGGTCCGGCGGGGCGCCGATCTCGGGGGCGTTCCCTGCGGCCGGGCGGTGCGTCATGGATCATTGCACGCATCCGCGGACGAGAGGCAGGCCACGACATGACGGCGGTATCAGGCCGGCGGCACCCTGCCGCGGATCCGGCGCCCGCCGGGCAGGCGGCGGAGGAGGATCTGCGGGCCTTGTTCGGGCACTCCACCGCCGTCTTCGCGTCGCTTGCGGGGCCGGAGTACCTGGTCGAGACGGCGAACGCGGCGTTCTTCGCCACCATCGGAGAAGAACGGGCTCGCACCGGGGTCGCCCTCGCCGAACTGGTGCCGGAACTGGCCGGTCAGGGCATCATCGCGCTGCTGGACCAGGTCTACCGCACGGGGGAGCCCTACACCGGCCGCGACGTCCGGGTCGTGCTCGGATCCGGCCCGCACGCGCGGGAGGCGTTCTTCGACCTCACCTACGAGCCGCGCCGGGACACCGACGGCAACGTCACCGGGATCCGGGTGATCGGCGTGGAGACCACCCAGGTCAAGCAGGCCCAGCAGCTGATGGCCGAGCACCGTGCGCTGCTGGAGCAGATCGCCCGCCAGGCGCCCCTGGCCGAGGTGCTCGACGGGATGGCCCGCTGCATCGAGAAGCTCGCACCCCAGGAGGTGCTCGTCTCCGTCCTGCTGGCCGACCCCGACGGCCGGCACCTGCGCCACGGCGCCGCACCCAGCCTGCCAGACTTCTACAACCAGGCCATCGACGGGATCGCCACCGGTGAAGCCGTCGGCTCCTGCGGCACCGCCGCGCACCGGCGGGAACCGGTCATCGTCACCGACATCGCCACCGACCCGTTCTGGGCCGACTTCCGGGACCTGGCCGGCCGGGCCGGACTGGCCGCGTGCTGGTCCACGCCGATCCTGGCCCGCGACGGCGGCCTGCTGGGCACCTTCGCCATGTACCACCGCACCCCGCGCATCCCGCAGGACGCCGACCTGGCCCTGGCCCGGGTCTTCGCCGACACCGCGGCCCTCGCCATCGAACGCCACCACACCGAGCAGGCGCAGCGAGCCGCCGAGGCGCGCGCCAAGGCGGCACTCGACGACCTGGCCACGGCGGTACGCGCGGAGCGCGAACTGCGCGCCGACGCCGAACAGCGCGCCGCCGCGGCCGCGGAGCTCGCCGCCCGGATGCGCGCCGCCGCGGCCGCGCAGGCACCCACGCCGCACCCCGAACGCTGCCAGCTCGGCGGCTCCTCCGGATGCACCGCGCCGGCCGAGATCAAGATCGCCGACTCGTGGGGTGACGCGGCGTGGGGCTGCCCCGCCCACGTCGAGGAGGCCATCATCAACGTGCGGTCGGTCTTCATCGCCAGCGAGGAACTCGGCGGCCTGGCCGCATACCGCGACCGCTGACCGCCCCGGACGCGCGGAACGTGATGTGATGGCGTCGTGGGCCGTGCCGTCGAGGAGACCAACCGTCGCATGCTGCGCGCCAGGGACGCGATGGACCGCGCCTACGCGCAGCCGCTGGACGTCGCGGCCCTGGCGCGGATCGCGCACGTGTCGCAGGCGCACTTCACCCGCACCTTCCGGGCCACGTTCGGCGAGACGCCGCACCGCTACCTGCAGCGCCGCCGTGTCGAACGCGCGATGTTCCTGCTGCGGGAGACCGAGAGCAGCGTGACGGACATCTGCTACCAGGTCGGCTTCGGCAGCCTGGGAACCTTCAGCCGCACGTTCCGCGAGATCGTCGGCCGGTCACCGCGGGCGTACCGCCGGGATGCGGCGACCACGGGTGTACCGACCTGCTTCACGATGGCATGGACCCGGCCGAGCGCCTGATCATCCGTACGGCTGAGCAGTTTTGGATAAGTTTTCGTCCGGGCCGGTCAGTAGCGTGATGAGCATGTTCACCGCGATCACACACTCACAGATCTACGTTCTCGACCAGGACGAGGCCCTCGACTTCTACGTCGGCAAGCTCGGCCTCGAGGTCAACACCGACGTCGACCTGGGCTTCATGCGCTGGCTGACCGTCAACGTCCCCGGTCACCCGGACCGCCAGGTCCTGCTGCAGAAGCCCGGTGGCCCGCAGATGTCCGAGGAGACGGCGCAGCAGGTCCGCGAGCTGGTGACCAAGGGCGCGATGGGCGGCACTCTGATCTTCAGCACGGACGACTGCCGCAAGACCTACGAGACGCTGCTCGGCCTCGGCGTCGAGTTCACCGAGGAACCCACCGAGCGCCCGTACGGAATCGACTGCGGCATGCGTGACCCGTTCGGGAACCCCATCCGTTTCACCCAGCACAAGGGCTGAAGGACTGCCGCGGCTCGGTCACCGCGAGAGGCGGGCGGTGAGATCCGCGGCGCCGTCGCCGGACAGTTGCGGTAGCGCGGCGAGGCGTCCGGTACACACCAGCAGGAGCGCCGCCATCGGTGCGTGGACCTCCGGCCCTTCGCCGGCGGACCACGGCGTGTCGGTGGCGGTGAGCCGGAACCCCGTCACCTTCCGGGTCGCGGGAGCGGGCGGTGGCCACCGCATCGACAGCACCCGGTCGGCCGCGACGGCCGCGGCGGCCGGCGGCATGTCGTGGCGGCGGCCGAGCGGGATGGCGATGTCCTGTCCGTGGACGAGGATGTCGATGAGGGGTTCGAGGTGGGTGACCCCGAGGTTGCGGCGCCGGGAACCGACCATGCCGCGGATCCCGGCGATGAGCTGCCCGGTCGACAACGCGGTGGCGCGCCGGCGGGCGGCATCCTGGATCGTGCGGTCCATGCTTCCGCGCCACCTGGCCAGCATGGGGATCACGTCGGTGAGGCCGAGCTGCTGCAGCGTCAGGTGGGCGGCCACGTCCCGGACCGTCCACCCGGCACACAGCGACGGCTGCCGCCATTCGTCGTCGGAGAGGTCATCCAGCAGGTCGGCCAGCGCCGTCCGCTGCGAGTCGATGACCTGCCAGACCTGGTCGCGGTCGATGACGACCTTGTCCTTCATGCCGTTACCTCCCTCGGCATGGGGCCGATCGGCGGAAGTGCGCACCGATCCGGCGTCTACGGAGAGTAGCGCAGGGGTGAGGCTCGGCGTCAGGAGCTCCGGCCCGTTTCCCGCTGGATCCGGGCCAGGTGTCCCGCGGATGCCCGGGTATCGGGGTGCCGGTCGCCGAGGATGCGGTGGCGGGCGGTGAACGCGTCTTCGTGCAGTCGCCGCGCGCGGTCCAGGTGACCCTGGTCGTGCAGGACCCGGGCGAGGTTGCTGATCGAGGCGAGCGTGTCCGGGTGCAGATCGCCGAGCACCGCACGGCGGGCGGCCAGGCCGTGCTCGTGCAGCCGCCGTGCCTGCTCCAGCTCGCCCTGGTCGTGCCGGACCCGAGCCAGGCTGCACATCGAGGTGAGCGTGTCCGGGTGCAGCTTGCCGATCACGCGGCGCCGGACGGTGAGCGCCTCCTCGTGCAGTCGCCCAGCCTGGTCGAGGTCGCCCTGGTCATGCAGGACCCGAGCCATGTTGCAGACCGAGGTCAGGGTGTCCGGGTGCAGGTCACCGAGCACCTCGCGGCGGGCCGCCAGGGCCTGTCCGTGCAGCCGCCGCGCCTGCTCCAGCTCGCCCCGGTCGTGCAGCGTCCGGGCCAGGTTGCTCATGGCGGTCAGCGTGTCCGAGTGGCGCTCGCCCAGCAGCCGCCGGCAGCCGTCCAGCGCCTGCGTGAACAGGCGGGCGGCGGTGGCGTGCTCGCCCCGGACGTAGAGGTACCGCCCGCAGGCCAGCCGCAGCATCGCGACGGCGTGGGTGACCGGCGGGTGCCGGTCGGCCAGCACCTGGGCATGGGGCAGCAGCAGCGCCCAGCGTTCCCACGTGGCGGGGTTGGCGAAGTCCTCCGGAACGGCCCGGCAGACGAGCCGCAGGGCGATCGCGGACAGCCGGTTCGTGGCCGCGCGGGACCGGCCGCCGCCGAGGTTCGCGCTGCCGGCCGGGTCGCGCAGCAGGTCGCCGGTCAGCTCGTGGATGCGCAGGAGCCCAGGTCGGCCCAGCGACACCAGCCCCAGTTCGGCCAGCACCGTGACCAGGGCGTCGATACCCGGCCTGCCGCCGGCCGCGGCGCGTCGCAGCCGGCGCGGCAGGAGGTCCGGGAAGGCGGTCAGCAGGTCGATCGGGATGTCGGTGGGTGCCAGCTGGCACAGCAGCGCCATCAGCTGCCCGGCGGCCGGACTCCGCCGTCTCGCCTGCGCCATGGCCAGGGACAGCGTGGTGGTGACCGCGGCACGTGCCGAGTCGCTGTCGGCGTGAGCCAGCAGCCGCCGGTAGTCGGCGAGGTAGGCGCCGGTCGTGCGGCCGGTGGCGGCACAGTACCCGCGGGCCTGCGCCAGCGCCAGCGGGAGGTAGCCGAGCCGTCGCGCCAGCTGCTCGGCGGCCTCGTCGGCCGCTGCGGCGCCCGGCGTCAGGAACCGGGCCGCGGCCGCCGGCGGGAACGGCCCGACTTCGAAGGGCACGGCGACCTCCGCCCAGTTCGGGTTGCGCGAGGTCAGCAGGACGGTGCCGCCCCGGGCGGGCAGCAGCCCACGGATCGTCGAGGGCGACGCGTCGTCGAAGAGCAGCACCCAGCCGTCGATCGAGCTGAGGCGCTCCGCCACGGCGCGGGCGCGCTGTTGGTCGGTGTCGCCGGCCAGGCCGAGCCGGTCGGCGAGCCGGGCCAGGCCGGCGAGGACGGTGAGCCGGTCACCGGCCTGGATCTGCCAGGCCAGCGTGGCGTCCGCGGCGCGCAGGTGCGTCCAGGCGAGCGCGAGCTGGGTCTTTCCCATCCCGGGCAGGCCGGACAGGACCAGGCGCCCGCCGCCGCGTACGGCCTCGTCCAGCGCCGCCAGCTCGCTGTCCCGGCCGGTGAAGGAGGCCACGGGCTGCGCCACGTTCCATATGCGACCGTAGTGCGCGGGCGGCAACGGGTCGCGGACCGCGCCGGCCGCCGCGGCGGGTTCGGCGCTGGCGAGCCGGTGTTGCAGCACGGCGAGCACACCGACCAGCAGGACCAGGCCGCAGGTCGCCTGCCCGAGCATCATCGCGCTCTGCGCCTGTACCCAGCGCTGGATGGCCGGCAGGCCGGTGAGCAGGTTCGTCGCCGCCCCCAGCAGGGCGGTCAGCAGCACGGCGCCGGCCACCAGGCCGGTGACGGCTACCCCGCGCGCCGCACGGCGCCCACCACGATCCATCGCCATTGATACATGGTTGCAGGCAGTGACAATCCAGACACCCATCGATAGCGTGAAAACCGGACCTCAGCGGTACGGCGGGAAGCGGCCCTCCATCGCCGCCGGCGAAGGCGGGCCCGCCAGCTTCTCGAAGGCGTCCGGATCCGTGACCACCCGCCAGGTGTGGAAGGCGTGCCGGCCCGCGGCGAACGCCGCCTTGTACGCGAACAGCGAATCGGCCGCGCCGCCGAGACCCCCGCCGAGGTGGTAAACCGTGTCGCCCCGGTCCCGGCCCCAGCGGCGTACCTCGTCGTAGAGCAGCTTGTCCGCGTAGTACGTGCTGCCGTCCCGGGTCGCCTGCAGGTGGGTGTGCATGATCCCGCCGTACTCGAAGAACAGGTTGCCGCCGAGCAGTTCGCCCTCCGCGGACAGCGCCACCGCCAGGTGCACGTGGTCGCCGAGCGCCGCGCGGAGCCGGTGGAAGTGCTCCGAGGTGAAGAAGTAGAAGTCCGTCGCGCCGACCCGGCGCATGGTGGCGTGGTAGGTGGCGATCCACTCGGCGAAGCGGTCCCAGTCGTCGAAGACGATCGAGACGCCGGCCCGGCGGGCCTTGTTGATCTGGTTGCGATGCGTGCGGTGGGTCTGGTGCCACATCTCCTCCGGCGTCAGCGAGAGGTCCACCGAGACCGTCTCGCCGTGCTGCACGACCGTGCCTGCATGTGCCAGGGCGGCGGCCGGGGCCTCCAGCAGCGGATGCAGCCGGACGAACGCCGTGATGACGCCCCGCGTGCGCAGCGACTCGGCCATCGCATCCACGGCGCGTGACCAGAAGGCCGCATCGGCGGTGTCGCTGACCGGACCGGGGTATCCGTACGGGGAGATCGCGTCCCGCAGATCGGTGTCCGGCACGGCGCGCAGGACCAGGGGTAGCAGCAGGACATGGCCCGCGTCGTCATATCGGAGGGCGGCCGGAGTGCCGCCGGAGAGCCCGGCGTCGATGCGCACGTACTCGGGAAGGTGGTACACGTCGTGCCTGATCCGGCTCAGCGCGTCGGTCCACGCGGCGTCATCGGGCTCAAGCAGGGCGGCTCCGGCCATTCGTCACCCCTTTGCAGGTCTGGGTCTCACCCCGTACCGCTGCGTCGGGCGACCGGCCTGGGTGGTGCGCGAAGCGCCCGGCCTCCGTCGGGCTCGGCTCCACCGGCGTGCGCTGAGTGCCCAGCGCAGCAGCGTGCGGGGAATCGCACTCTGTGTCGCGACGTGCAGCAGATATCTCCACATCGGATATTCGCCTCGCCGGTCGGACAGCGCATAGGAGAACTGCTTCGCCGGAAGGTCCACGTAGTCTGGCACTCGTTCGAACCATTCACTACTGGCCTTTGCGGCACGTTGCAGCGGCGCAAGTGCCGCCTTTCGTCGATGTTCGTATCTTTCCAGCGCCGCCGCGAGTTCGTCCCCTGAGGACACCGCGTCGGCCAGCGCCATCGCGTCCTGCATCGCCAGCTTGGTGCCCGAGCCGATGGCGAAGTGCGTGGTGTGCGCGGCGTCGCCCATCAATACGACGTTGCCGTGGTCCCAACGCTGGTTGGTGAGCCGGCGGAAGTTGAGCCAGCCGGTGCCGCCGACCTCGGCGCGGTGGTCGACCAGCGGCTGCCCGTCGAGGTGCGCCGCGAAGATCTCCTGCAGGCGGGCGGCGCCCTCCCGGGCGTCGAGGCGGTCGAGCTCCAGCGCCGTCCAGGTCTCGGGGGCGCACTCCACGATGAAGGTGCTGGTCTCGGAGTTGAACGGGTACGCGTGGAACCAGATCCAGCCGGCCTCGGTCCGCTCGAAGCCGAAGGTGAACGTCTTGAAGACCTGCCGAGTGCCGAGCCAGATGTACTTGTTGCGGCCGACCTCGATGTCGGTGCCGAAGTGCTCGGCGTACCGCTCGCGGATCCGGCTGCCGGCGCCGTCGCAGGCCACCACCAGATCGGCGTCCGGCAGGCCGGACTCGTCGGTCAGCTCGTCGCGGTGGCGGACGTCGACGCCGAGCTCGGTCGCCCGTTGGGTGAGGATGTCGAGCAGGACCTTGCGGCCGAGGCTGAAGCCGTAGCCGGCGAGGTGGGTCGCCGCCTTGCCGGCGGCGCGCACCTCGTACTCGTCCCACTGGCAGGAGGCGTCCCAGATCCGGCGGGCGCTGACCGGGTCGTAGCGGAACAGGTCGTCGAGCAGGTCGTCCCAGAAGACCACCCCCCAGCCCCAGGTGACTCCGGCCGGGTTGCGTTCTAGCACGGTCACCTCGTGCGTGGGGTCGGCCAGCTTCGCCAGTACCGCGAAGTACAGGCCGGCGGGTCCGCCGCCGACGCAGTTGATCCGCATGCCGAACTCCTAACGGTAGGACGGGAAGGTGGCGGACAGGTCGGCCGGATCGGCCTCGGGCGCCCGCTGCCGGACCAGCTCCCGGTACGCGGGCTGATCGGTCACCACGCGCCAGGTGTGGAACTCGTGCCGGCTCGGCGAGAAGCCCGCCTTGTACGAGAACAGCGAGTCGTTGCTGCCGCCCTTGCCGCCGCCGAGGTGGAAGACGGTGTCGCCGCGGCTTTTGCACCAGCGCCGCACCTCGTCGTAGAGCAGCTCGTCGGCGTAGCGGCGGGGAGCGCGCCGGGTGGAGGACACGTAGCCGGTGGCGATGCCGTCGTGCTCGAAGAACGTGTTGCCGCCGACCACCTCGTCGCCCTCGAGGGCGACGGCGAGGTGCATGCGGTCGCCGACCGCGTCGTGCATCGCCGCGAGGTGCTCGCGGGTGAAGAAGTAGTACGAGGTCGCGCCGACCCGGCGCATGTTGTCGTGGTAGACCTCGACCCACTCGCCGAGGCGGTCCCAGTCGTCGAACACGATCCGGGTGCCGTCGCGGCGGGCCCGGTTGATGTGGTTGCGGTGGTCGCTGCGGGTCTGCCGCCACATCTCGTCGAGGCTGACCGTCAGGTCCATCGACACCGTCTCGCCGTGGCGGACCAGCGCGCCGAAGCGGCCCAGCGTCGGCAGCGGCGCGCGCAGCAGCGGGTGCATCCGGACGAAGACCGACACGATCCCCTCGTCCCGCAGGGTCCCGATCATCGCGGCGCAGGCCCGCTCCCAGAACCCGGTGTCGCCGGGTGCGTCGCTGACCGGGCCGGGATACCCGTACGGCGACAGCGCGTCGCGCAGTTCCGAGCCGGGGATGTCGCGCACGATCAGCGGCATCAGCAGCTGTCGCCCTTCCTCGCTGTACCAGAAGGCGACCGGTCTGCCGCCGTATAGCCGTGCGTCGAGCACGA
This sequence comes from Actinoplanes sp. NPDC049118, assembly GCF_040648555.1. Classification (NCBI taxonomy): domain Bacteria; kingdom Bacillati; phylum Actinomycetota; class Actinomycetes; order Micromonosporales; family Micromonosporaceae; genus Actinoplanes; species Actinoplanes sp. NPDC049118. Next base: position 12,403 of record NZ_JBEZDY010000027.1, on the reverse strand, counting down.
CGTACTCGCTCTCGTGGTACATGTCGTGCTCTGCTCTCTGCAGGGCTTCCTTCCACTCCCGTGCGGCCGGTTCCAGCAGTGCAGCGCGCGGCGATGCGGTCATTCCGTTGCCTTTCCTCCAGCCTGACTACGACCCCAGTACCCAGGCGTTGAACGCCATGTTCGCGGCGAACTGGTCGTTGACCACCCGGTGGTCCTCGAGCCGCCGCTGCACGGCCGGGTCGAAACGACCCAGTTTCACGAATCCGTCGGAGAACCAGCCGTTGTCGGCGCCGGTGCCGTCCACGAACTCGCGGTAGGTCGTCGCTCGAGGCCAGATCACCTTGGTCAGCAGCGCCGAGAACGCCGCCATGTCGGCGGCGGTCCAGAACCGGCCGCGGTCGCGGGCCTCCACGACGTACGCCATGACGCCGTTGCCGTGGCTCACGTCCTGCCCGGGCCGCCGGGCCGATCCCCAGACGTCGCTCCAGAAGTAGGCGGTGGGTTCGGCCGGGTTCCGCCGTAGCTGGGACCGCAGGCCCGAGCTGGTGCCGGGCACGTGCTGATCGACGTTGTCGACGACCTGGTCGTACCGCGCCCGGCGGGCCGGGTCCGCGGTGATGCGTGACAGGTTCAGCGCGATCAGCGCCCAGTGCGCGGCCATGTGGGTCCGCTCGCGGTAGATGTTCTCGGCGGGGCCGCGCGAGTGCCACTTGTCGAAGATGTTCACCTCGGCGAAGTGCAGCAGCCGGTCGTGGCGCGCGCGGTATCCGGGGTCGGCGTAGACCGTCGGCGAGTCCCGCATGGTGACCAGCAGCGTGGTCGCGTACCGCCAGAAGTAGCTCTCGTAGAGCGGGACCTCATCGCCGTCCTGCCCGGAGGCCGACGACGCCCAGCCGAGGTAGTCGTCCTTGAACTGGCTGTCGGCGAGCGAGGAGGAGACCGCGGCGGATCCGGCGACGTTCTCGACGAATTCCAGGGCGCGGTCGAGGTAGCGGCGGTCGGCCGTGGCCCGGAACATCGCGATGCAGGCGTCGAGGGAGTACGACAGGTCGTAGTGGTCCCAGCTGTCCGTCGACCGGCTCATCGGCAGGCCGGTCCGGTACTGGTAGTTCCAGCTCTGCTCGAACAGCGCGGTCCAGTGTGAGACGGGCCTGAGCTTGACCGTGCCGGGCGCCGCGGCCGGCGCCGCCGGCAGCGGCGTCATGAGCGGCGTCACCGCGGTGCACGGCGAGGCGCTGGCCGCGGTCAGCGAGGCGACGCCGAGCAGCAGCACGCTGCGGCGGCAGATCCTCGCGTGCTCCCGCCTCATCGCGCCACCGGCTCTCGCACGCGCACCGGCGGGCCGGGCGCGGCCGGCGCCGGTGGGGTCACCGCCGCCCCGGCGGCCAGGGCGGCGAACATCCAGGCGAGCCGGGAGTCGTAGTAGTCGCCGGAGAAAAGGCTGCTCAGGGCCACGAAGACGGCCGAGGACGCGGCGAGGGCGGTCAGCTGCGGGTGCGCGCCGCCCCGGATCGTCCGCGCCCACAGCACGATCGCGGCGGTGAGCAGCCCGATCCCGGCCAGCCCGCCCTCGGCCGCGACCGCGAGCACGTAGTTGTGCGGGTACTCCACGGCCTGGTTGACGCCGATGAGGCCGTAGAAGCCGTCCAGGCCGCTGCCGACGAGCGGATGCTCGACGGCGAGGCGCCACGCGGCCGCCCAGATGTCGGTGCGGTCGGACGTGTACTGCTCCTCGACGGTCTGCTCGACGAAGCGTTCCTGGAACAGGTCGGTGAAGGCGGGCGGCGCGAACGCCCAGATCACGGCCGTCGCCGCCACCAGCACGGCGCCCGCGGCGACGACGAATCCGATGTGCACGCGGCGCCGGATCCGCCAGAGCCCGGCGGCGCCCACCGCGATGCCGGCCAGCAGGCCGGCGCGGGAGCCGGAGAGCACGGCCGCCAGCAGGAACAGCGGGATGACCAGCAGCGGCAGGATGCGCCGAGTGAACAGGTACAGGGCGACGGCGCTGATCACGCCGAGGATCTCGATGCGCACGAACACGTTCGGGCCGCCGCCGAAGGCCGAGTAGCGGCCCTGCTCGCCGGGGCCGTTGATGAACAGCGCGGCGAGCGCGAAGACGACCGCCGCGACGAAGAACAGCAGGAACGTGGTGCGGGCGACGGCCGTGGGGTCGCCGACCGTGTAGAAGTAGTAGGCCAGGGTCAGCACGGCGAGTAGCACCAGGTCGAGCGTCTGCGGGCCGACCCGCGACGCCGGCGGTGCCCACAGCCCGGAGGCGATCTGGAAGAGGAAGAAGAGCATGGTCGCCACCAGCCACCCCTCCGGGCGGGGTGCCGAGAGCGCGTGTGGCCGGCGTGCCGCGTCGACCGCGAGCACCACCAGCGCGATGACCAGGCCGATCACCCGCAGGTCCACCCAGGCCAGGTCGACGAACCCGGCGCGGTCCAGGGTGAACCGGCCGCCGATGGCCACCAGGATCAGCACCAGGCCGGGTGCCAGGAAGACCCGGGGGGTGCGCAGCCAGCCCGTGGTGTTCACGGCGCCGTCGTCCGGTCCCGGACCACCCGGCTCGTCACCAGGGCGAAGGCCAGGCAGGCGCCGTAGCCCAGCAGCGAGCCGTACGCCGCGCCGAGGATGCCGTACCGCGGGATCAGCAGCAGGTATGCCGTGAAGCTCACCGCGAAGCCGGTGATCTCCGCGGCGGAGACCAGCGCGCTGTGCCCCTTGGCGATGAGCAGGCCCAGGCTGATCCGGGAGACCGCGTAGAGGCCGGCCGCGGCGACCAGGGGCAGCACGACGACCTTGGCCGGCGCGTACTGGTGGCCGAAGATCGGCACGATGAGCAGGTACAGGCCGCCGGCCACCAACGGGGTCACGATCAGGCAGTAGACGGCGGCGGTGACCACGATGGGCCGGGTGTTCAGCCCGCCGCCGCGATGGGTCGCCCGCCACTTTCCGAGGCGTGAGTCCGCGTACGCGCGCAGCGGCCAGGCCAGCAGCTCCGTCATCGTGGCCACGCTGGCGTACAGGCCGAGGGCGGAGGTCGAGGCGAGCGCCGGCAGCGCCAGCCGGTCCGCCCGCAGCATCGCCATGTTCGACAGCGCGGCGGGGAAGAGGGCGAGCCCCTCCTGGCGTACCAGGCGGTTCTGGCGGGGCGGCACCGCGGTCGCGGCCCCGGCCGGCTGTCGCAGCCAGATGGCCAGGAAGGCGACGGTGGGCACGGCGCCGGCGAACAGGTAGGCGAGGATCCAGACGGTGGGGTGCGAGACGTCCGCGACGAAGAGCGTGACCAGCAGCGCGAGCAGCAGCAGTGACTCGAAGACGCGGGCATAGAGGAACTCGGCCATCCGGCCGGCGGCGATGGCGACCGCGCGCGTCGCCAGGATCGCCGTCTCGACGAGTCCGTACGCGGCGAGCAGGGCGACGACGGCCGGCCCCGGGTTGAGCCGCGCCGGCGCCACCGAGGTGTACACGATGGCCGCGGCCACGCCGAGCACGCAGGGGACCAGCAGCAGCCGCCCGTACGCCCGGACGGCGACCGCCGGTGCGGTGTCGTGGTAGCTCGCGACGAAGCTGCGCTCCGTGCCGAGCAGCAGCATCTGGGTGGTGAGGTAGACGACCTGCAGCATCAGGGCGACCTGGCCGCGGCCGGAGGGGCTCAGGGCGCGGACCATCAGGATGTTGGCGGCCAGCGCGACGCCGCCGGTCAGCACCTGCGACGCGAGCAACTGCAGGTACGGCTCGCGCAGCTGCCCCAGGGCCCAGCCGGCCGGGTCGCGGCGGCGGGGGGCGGCCGCGGTGCGTACGGCCTGCAGCTCACTCACCGGGCTGCTGCTTGTCGTCGGTGCCGCGCTGGGTGGGCAGCTTCGGCTGCTCCGCCCGGTCGCCGGCGGCCGGCACGTCGTTGACGATGACCCGGGCCTGTCCCCGTGCGGCACCGGCGGCACCGGCGTCCTCGGGTACGGGCTCGGGAGTGGACTCAGGTGCGGGTTCCGGCGCGGGCGCGGCTTCGAGGGCCGGTTCGGGTACGGGCTCGGCCTTCTTCGGCTCCTCCTCGGCGGCGCCGATGGTGGCCTTGACCACCCGGGCGCGGCCGCGGACCGGGCCGCTGTACGCGGGGAAGATGACCGTCTCGTCGGTGGCGACGCCCTCGTCCGGGGCGTTGTCGTCGCCGAGGAGGCGGGACATCAGCTCCGGGTCGTGCGGCTGCGGCAGCGGATCCTCGCGGTGCCAGGTCCCGCCGGTCGGCAGCTTGCGCGGCAGCGCGTTGAGCACGGCGCCGGCGAGCCGGGCACCGACCCGCTGCAGCAGGTCCGTCGAGCGCTCGACGTCGGCCGTGCGGGTGCGGTTGGCGCGCACCACGAGCAGGGCGCTGTCGGTCACCTTGCCCAGCACGGCGGCGTCCGCGACCCCGTGCAGCGGCGGCGCGTCCACCAGCACGATGTCGAAGCGCTCGGTGAGGTGGCGCAGGGTGGCGCCCAGGGTCGGCGAGGCCAGGATCTCGCCGGGGTCCGGTGCCGGGTCGCCCGAGGGCAGCACGGTCAGCCGGCCGTCCAGCGAGTCCTGCAGCACGTCGGGTACCCGGGCCCGGCCGGTCAGCACGTCGGCGAGCCCGCGGCTGGTGTCCAGCGACAGGTACCGGCCCAGGCCGGGTGCGCGGAGGTTGGCGTCGACGAGCACCACCCGGGCGCCGGTCTCGGCCATGGCGATCGCGAGCCCGCAGGCGACGGCGGTGGTGCCCTCCTTCTCGTGTGGGCCGGTGAGCAGCAGGGACGTGCCGCGGGCGCCGGGGCGCTTGAAGCCGGAGATGTCCGGCAGGAGGCTCCGCAGCCGCCGGAAGGCCTCGGCGAGCGCCTCGTCGGGTGAGCCGTCGCGGCGGGACCGGCCGCCTATCGAGATGACGCCGACCGTGCCCAGCCCGAGGCGGCGCAGGTCGTCCTCGTCGTTGACGGTCTTGCGGGTGGCCTCGCGTACCGCGACCGCGGCGGCGCCGATCAGCAGTCCGAGCACCGCCGAGAAGCCGATGTTGCGGACCAGGTTGCCGGGCTGGCGGACGGTGACCGGGTTCTGCGCGATCGAGACCGACGGCCGCGGGCCGTCGCCGGCGGAGTTCGGCGGATCCAGCTGCCGGGCCAGGCCGATCAGTATGGCGGTCGCGGTGGTGACGATCGACTCGCTGCGTTCGGCCGACGAGTCGGTCGCGGAGACGACCAGGAGGTCGGTGCCCTCCTGCACCTGCGCGGAGAGGCTCTTCTGCACCTGCGTGGCGCTCAGGTCCGGACCCAGTTCCTTGACGACGCTCTCGGCGACCCGGGGCCCGGTGAGCAGCGCGATGTAGGAGTTGAGCCGGCTCGCCTTGGCGTCCGGGTCGCCGGCGCCGGTGGTGACGAACAGGATCATGGACGACCGGTACGCCGGTTTCCCGGTGAGCGTCAGGCCCGCGGCGACGCCCGTGGCGAGCAGCACCGGCACGACGATCCAAACCCAACGGCGCCGGCAGGCCCGTACGTACTCGCGCAGTTCCACGTCTGCCCTCTCCCGATCGTCACGACTGCTCGGACAGGGCCGCGCGGGCCGCGGCCCGACCCCGTCGCCCGGTGGCCGCCGCCCGGTTGAGCACGGCCTCGAAGCGTTCGAAGAGCAGGTCGCGGGAGAACTGCTCCACCGCGAGTCGGTGCGCGGCCTCGCGCGCCTGTTTCAGCCACAACTCGTCACGGACGTGGCCGGCGAACAGTTCCGCCGCCGCGTCGGTGTCGTAGGGGTCGAGGACCAGCCCCGCGCCGGACTCGCGCAGCAGGTCGCTCTGCCAGCCGCCGTAGTTGATGGCGATGGGCCGGGAGGCGGCGAGCGCGTCGAAGAACTTGTTCGCCGAGTTCTCCCAGAGTGCGCGGATGGGCCGCACGAAGCTGGTCGACATGGTGGCCGCGCCGAGGATCACCGGCAGGTCGGCCTTGGGTACCTTCTCCCACATGTGCACGGTGCGGTCGAGCAGGCCGTGCCCGGCGGCGAGCTGCCGGGTGTCCTCCCACTCCTTGCCGTGGCCCACGATCAGGAACTGCACGTCCGGGTCGAGGTCGCGCATCCGTACGGCGGCCCGGACCAGGTAGTCGACGCCGTTGACGGCGCCGAGGGCGCCGGTGTAAACGATCAGGGGCCGGTCGCCGAGCCAGCGGTGCTCGTCCCGGAAGCGCCGTACCGCCTCGGGCCGCACCTCGAACAGCGCCAGGTCGGCGGCGTTGGGGATCACGGTGGTGCTGGTGCCCGGCCGGCGGGCGGTGACGCCGGCGGCCATCCCGGGGGAGAGGGCGATGACCTCCGCGGCGTTGCGGTATGCGAGGTTCGCCAGTGCGCCGGCGAGCCCGCGCAGCACCGGGTTGCGCAGCGCGCCCATCTCGATGGGCACCTCGGGCCAGAGGTCGCGGACCTCGAAGACGAACGGCACGCGGCGCAGCTTCGCCGCGATGACGCCGGGCACGGCGACGGTGAGCGGGGTGCTGGTGGCGAAGACCAGGTCGGCCTTCAGCGCGGTGGCCTTCGCCGCCGCCAGGGCCATGAACTCGGCGAAGGCGCGCAGCCGCCGGGCGTAGGACATGTTGTTGGAGTACGGCACGGAGAACCAGTGCACGGTCACCCCGTCGTCGTCGGTCTGCCGCCAGCCCAGCGCGCGCTTGCCGGGGGTGATGTCGGTCGTGATGACGTGCACGGTGTGCCCGCGGGCGACGAGCCGTCGCGCCTGCTCGTAGGACCTGATGCCGCCGGTCATCCGAGGGTTGCAGTAGTACTGGTGTATGTAGACGATGCGCATCCCGCCGTCACCCTCCTGCTCGGCCGTCACCGGATCACCGCGTGGACGGCGTCCACGACGCGTTGCCGGTCGTCGTCGGTGAGTGCGGATCCGCTCGGCAGGCACAGGCCGCGGCGGAACAGGTCGGCGCTGACCTCGCCGCCGCGCATCACGCAGTCCTGGAACACCGGCTGCAGGTGCATCGGCTTCCAGGTGGGGCGCGCCTCGATGTTGAGCGTGGCGAGGTGATCGAGGATGCGGTCGCGGTCGGCGCCGAACTCGTCGGCGTCGACCAGCAGGCAGGTGAGCCACCAGTTCGGCGTGCCGTACTCCGCGACCGGCATGAACGTCAGCCCGGGCAGGTCGCCCAGCGCGGCGCGGTAGTAGCGCGCCGTCTCCCCGCGGGCGGCGACCAGGTCGTCGAGCCGCTGCACCTGGCCGCGGCCGACCGCGGCGAGCAGGTTGCTCAGCCGGTAGTTGTAGCCGACCGAGCGGTGTTCGTAGTGCGGCACCGGCTCGCGCGCCTGGGTGGCGAGGTGCCGGGTCTGCGTCGCGACCCGGCCGTCGTCGGTGACCAGCATGCCGCCGCCGCCGGTGGTGACGATCTTGTTGCCGTTGAAGGAGAGCACCCCGGCCAGGCCGAACGACCCCGCGGGGCGGCCCCGGTACGACGCGCCGAGCGCCTCCGCGGCGTCCTCGATCAGCGTGACGCCGTAGCGGTCGCAGGCGTCCAGCAGGGGTTCGTAGTCGGCGCACTGGCCGTACATGTCGACGGTGACGACCGCCCGGGGTAGCTGGCCGCGGGCGGCCCGGTCGCGTAGTTCCTCGGCGACCAGGCCGGGGTCGACGTTCCAGCTCTCCGGCGTGCTGTCGAGGAAGATCGGCCGGGCGCCGAGGTACATCACCGCGTTCGCGGTCGCGGCGAAGGTGAACGAGGGGACCAGCACGGTGTCGCCGCGGCGCACGCCGGCGGCCACCAGCGCCAGGTGCAGCGCCGCGGTGCCGCTGCTGAGCGCCACCGCGTGCCGTACGCCGAGCAGGTCGGCCACCTGGGCCTCGAACGCGTCGAGGTCCGGACCGACGGGCGCCACCCAGTTCGAGTCGAACGCCTCGAGCAGCAGCTTGCGCTCGACGCCGCTGACGTCCGGCGGGGACAGGTAGATGCGCGCGTCAGTCATGGACACGCGTCCTGACGGCCCAGATCGGCCAGGCCGGGTGCAGGCCTTGGCGCTGGATGTACATCGGTGAGTCGCCCGGGTGCATCGGGGCCCGCAGCGTGGTGGCGAAGCTTCGATAACCGGCCTCCTGTACGGCGTGCAGCTCGCGGTCGCCGAAGTCGACGGCGCTGCCGTACGGTGCCGCGAAGTCGAGCACCGCCACGCCGAGTTCGTCCTCGATCCGGTGCTTCGAGTCGCGGATCTCCCGGAGCGAGGAGGCGTCGTCCTGATCGGCCAGGCGCTGGTGCGTGACGGTGTGCGAGCCGAACCGGTATCCCTGCGCGAGCAGGTCGCGGCAGTCCTGCCAGGTGAGGTTGCCGGCCTGGCCGACCAGCCCGGTGGTCAGGAAGAAGGTGGCCGGCACGCCGAGCTCGCGCAGGACCGGCGCGGCCACGTCGCGCCAGGTGGCGTGGCAGTCGTCGAAGGAGAGGCAGAACATCGGCCCGGCGAGCTCGCGCCGGCCGGCGAGGACGTCCAGCGCCTCGTCCCAGGAGACCAGCGGTCCGAGCCGCTGGAAGGTCCGCAGGTGCCGGCGCAGGTCGTCGGCGTAGCGCGCCGGCACGTCGTGGTAGAACGGGAAGTAGAGCCCGGCGGTGGTCGGCAGGCGGCGGAACATCCCGGCCGGCGCCAGCACCCGGCCCTGGGCCCGTGGTCGCGCGCGGAGCCGGCTGCGCAGCCCCAACTCGTTTAGGCGGCGCTTGATCCGGGTCTGCGACTCCACCCTCGGCACCCCTCCCCGCTCGTCGGCTTTCCCTGTCGACTCACTCTTGCAAATGGATGGTGGGTGGCGTCAGTAGCAATTGTCATAGGGAACATGAGGAAAGCTCACGTCAATTCGAGAAGGGTCTGAACGGTTGTTGCGGAATGAACTTCCGGCGGGGCATCATCCGCCACAAGGGGGGATTACATGCTTCGACTACAACGGGTCGAGCCGACGCCCGCGCTCTGGTCCGACCGCGACACCTACCCGGATCGCCTGATCTTCCACACCGAGCCGTGGCTGCGGTTCGTGGCTCAGTCGCAGCGCGCCGAGCCGGTCCTAGCCACGATCACGGACGGCACGAGCACCGTCGGGCACTTCACCGGCCTGCTCTCCAGGCGGTACGGCCTGCGGATCCTGGGCAGCCCGATGGCCGGCTGGACCACGTCCTACGTGGGCTTCAACCTGGATCCGGCGATTCCGCGCCGCGCCGCGCTGGAGGCCCTGCTGCCGTTCGCGTTCGGTGATCTCGGCGCCGCGCACCTGGAGATCCGCGATCGCGGGCTCGCCGAGGCCGACCTCGAAGGGCTGGGTCTGCGCTGGGCCGCGGCGCCGACCGCGGTGATCGATCTGAGCCCGGCCGAGGACGACCTCTTCGGCGCGATGGCCAGCGCCTGCCGCCGCAATATCCGTAAGGCCGCAAAGTCCGGAGTGGTCATCGAGGAGGCGCCGGGCGACGATCCGGCATTCGCCGATGAATTCTACGATCAATTGCGCGACGTATTCGCCAAACAGGGTCTAGTGCCGACCTATTCGATCGAGCGGGTGCGTTCGCTGATCCGGAATCTCGCCCCGGCAGGCAGTATTCTGCTCCTCCGTGCCCGTGACGCCGAGGGCCGGTGCATCGCCACCGCGGTCCTGCCCTGGTATCACCGCACGATGTATTTCTGGGGCGGCGCGAGTTACCGGGAGCACCAGCATCTGCGCCCCAACGAGGCACTGATCTGGTACGCACTGCGCTGGGCCAAGGAACGGGGTGTCACCGAGTTCGACTTCGTCGGCGGAAACTCCTACAAGGCCAAGTACGGCACCACGGAGGTGCCGGTGCCGTGGGCGCGCCGGTCGCGTTCGCCGTTGGTTGCGCGCCTGCGCGACGTGGCGAAGGAGGGCTTCGCGCTCAAGCAGCGCACCGTCGCCCGCCTGGCCCGGGCCCGGTAGCACCGCGCCCCGTATGCCAGTAATGCGACTATCGGCGAGTCTTGTCAGTATCGATGGTTTTCTTTCCCCTGCGTCCCGGGAAACATGGCGAAGGGAAGGCGGGCGTAGCAATCCCGTCGCAATCCCGTCGCTGACCCGTGTCCGTTCCCCGGCGGTGTCCGGCAACCGTTGCCCCGCGACCTGATCGCTCGCCTGCCCCCGTCCGCAGAGTCCATGCGGCCGAGAGGAGGTGACGCACCTGACCGAGAGACCCGGCCACAGTCGAGTTCGATCAGGAATGGAGCGCAACGAGATGCCAGGCAACAAAGCGGTTGTCTATCGGGGCCCGGGCGACGTGGAAGTCCGAGACAGTGAATATCCGACCTACGAAATGAAGGACGGTCCCGGCGTCAACAAGGCCAATGTCGGCCGCAAGACGCCGCACGGCGTGATTCTCAAGACCGTCGCCACCAACATCTGCGGCAGCGACCAGCACATGGTCCGCGGGCGCACGACGGCGCCGGAGGGACTCGTGCTCGGGCACGAGATCACCGGGGAGGTCGTCGACACCGGCCCCGACGTGGAGTTCCTCAGGGTGGGCGACATCTGCTCGGTACCGTTCAACATCTCCTGCGGACGGTGCCGAAACTGCCGGGAGGGCAGGACCGGCGTCTGCCTCAACGTGAACCCGGACCGGCCCGGCTCGGCGTACGGCTACGTCGACATGGGCGGCTGGGTCGGCGGCCAGGCGGAGTACGTCCTGGTCCCGTACGCGGACTGGAACCTGCTGAAATTCCCCGACCGCGAGCAGGCCATGGAGAAGATCCTGGACCTGGCCATGCTGACCGACATCTTCCCCACCGGCTACCACGGCTGCGTCGGCGCCGGCGTCACGACCGGATCCACCGTGTACATCGCCGGTGCGGGCCCGGTCGGGCTGGCCGCGGCGACCTCGGCCTTCCTGCTCGGCGCCGCCGTCGTCATCGTCGGCGACCTCAACGAGCAGCGGCTGGAGCAGGCGCGCAGCTTCGGCTGCGAGACCGTCAACGTGGCACAGGGCGACCCGGCGGAGCAGGTGCAGCAGATCCTCGGCCGGTCGGCGCCGGCGATCGGCCAGCCCCTGGTCGACGCGGCCGTCGACGCGGTGGGATTCGAGGCGCGCGGGCACGGCGCGGACGCCGACACCGAGATGCCGGCGACCGTCCTGAACTCGCTGATGGACCTCACCAGGGCCGGCGGCGCCATCGGGGTGCCCGGCCTCTACGTCACCGGCGACCCCGGCGGCGTCGACGAGGCGGCGAAGGTGGGCTCGCTGTCCATCCGGCTCGGCCTGGGCTGGGCCAAGTCGCATTCGTTCGTCACGGGTCAGTGCCCGGTGATGAAGTACAACCGGGCGCTCATGATGGCGATCCTGCACGACCGGGTCCAGATCGCGAAGAACGTCAACGCGACGCCGATCCCGCTCGACCAGGCTCCCCAGGGCTACCGCGACTTCGACCAGGGCGCGGCGCGCAAGTACGTCCTCGACCCGCACGGCATGCTCGGCAGCCGCAATTGATCGCAGGCCGCCGCGCCGGTGTCACCGGCGCGGCGGCTCGCCGGGGGCGGCGCCGTCGGCCGAGTGGGCGAGCCGCGGATCCAGGCCCTCCTCGATCACCGTGGCGGGCCCCAGCCGGGTGAAGGCCGCCGCGGTCGCCGCGACCACCGCGACGCCGAGCAGCCAGCCGGCCACGACGTCGCTGGTCCAGTGCACGCCGAGCACGATGCGGCTGAGGCCGGTCAGCACGGCCACGGCGATCGCCGCGCCCCAGAGCAGCCAGCGCCTGCCGCCGCGGGCGACCGGCAGCAGCACCAGCACGAACACCGCCGCGGCCAGGGTCGCGTTCAGGGCGTGCCCGGACGGGAACGCGAGGCCGGGCGCGCTGGCCACCGGGTCGAGCAGCTCGGGCCGGATCCGGCCGACCAGCAGTTTGAGTAGGGCGCCGAGCACCCCGCCGACCACCATCGTGGTCGCCACCCAGATGGCGAGCGGCCGTGCGCGACGCCTGACCAGCCAGATCACCAGGATCAGCGCCGCCAGCCGCAGCGGGTTGGGGGAGAGGATCGTCGTCCACCACACGGTCGCGCGGGTCCAGCCGGGGTGGCTCAGCGCCCAGTCGTGCAGGGCGCCGGTGACGGTCATGTCGAGGTGGTGCAGCGGCGTCCAGCCGCCGGCGACGAGCGCCGCGAGCAGCGCGAACGGCACCAGCGCCAGGAACGCGAGGGTGGCGGCCGTGGTGAGCCGCAGGCCTAGCTTCACCGTCTGTCCCTACCCGCGGATCCGGTCCTTGAACCCGCCCCCTCGCAGTCCGGAACCACCCGTTCGGCGGGGTTTCCGGGCCTCGAAATCCTCAGGTTTCGCGGTTCGGGTGGGTCGCAACCGGGTGGCACCTGTTCGGGAACGAGGCCCGCACCGCGCGCCACGGAATCTCTATGCATGCCCGGTCGACAACGGCCGGACAAGCGGGGGGAAAGCAAATC